>NZ_JAWPOP010000007.1:0-204347 GCF_033344345.1 Vibrio sp. 1978 | reverse complement strand
AGAGCGTACCACTTTCAGTAGTTGACTTCCTCTTCTACACCTATCCATGAATGTCGCACTTATTATCTGAAATCGGGTGTAATGAATGTCGGTTTGATAAATTATCCAACATTTATAAGGCAAACCGTGAAGTAAGTTGAATTGCGTGCGGATGCTATTGGCAATATTCACAATCCAATTTCTCGGATAACCGCCTTAAAAATCATAATATTCAGTTAAATGAAACGATTTGGAGTAATTACGACCAAAATCAGCAGAATATTAAATCTTTATTGAGTCTTTTATCTAATATCTGAAAACGCCTCACGACCTGACACTTCTTTCCAATTTGCCTCTGGCAGTCCCTACTCGTTTTCCTTACATTCCTACTAACTCAGTGACGAGACGTATACCAAATACGAGCAATAGAAGACGATGAAAGACCAGTTGACGATCTCTATATCAACTATCAATGGCTCAAGACATTGGTACTTCAGTAAAAGGATGCAACGCAACATAAAAACGTTTTTCGTTTTTTTTGTTGTTGCTCTGGCCGCGACCGTAATCTTAATTCATCACTTGTACACTCGCGTTGATAATGCAGCGTTAAAACAAGCTGAATTGACAGAGCATTCACGCACCATGGGTGAAGAGCTCAGCACACTGAAAACACTTAAATCAGAGCTAGAAAATGACCTTTCAGAACGGGAAGAACGGGTACAACTTGTTTCGGAACGTTTGGGTGAACTAGAGAAAGTGCTTGGGGTTGGAGAACATACCTCGACAAACAACTTGGATGCTAGGCTCGATGCGGCGGCGATAACCTCAAACGTTCGCATGGTGTTATTAAACCAAATACCAAGTGGCTCTCCAGTCGGCAACGTACGGCTATCTTCCGGATTCGGTAAGCGTATCCATCCGGTGACAAAAGTTGCCAAGATGCATCGTGGGCTCGATTTTGCCGTAAATATCGGCACCAAAATTTATGCCCCTGCCGATGGGGTAGTGGAAGTCACCCGCCGCAGTAATAAAGGCTCTGGTAACTTCCTCAGGCTGCAACACTCTTTCGGTTTTTCGAGTTCTTATTCGCACTTGAAAGCGTTCAAAGTAAAAAGTGGTCAGTTCGTCAAAAAAGGGCAGCTGATTGCAATTTCCGGCAACAGTGGGCTCTCTTCTGGCCCTCACCTGCATTACGAGGTGCGATTTGTTGGGCGAGCACTGAATCCGAAACCATTTGTCGATTGGAGCCTTAATGATTTCGAAGACATTTTTACTAAGGAGCGAAGAATACGATGGGAATCTTTAATCAAAACAGTGGAACAACGAGTAGCTCAGCAGCTTCAACTCTCATCGCCAAAGGCTGTTCTCTTAGCGGAGAACTCAAAGTAGAAAACGATGTCCAGATTGATGGCATCGTCGATGGTCAAATTAACGTGGAAGGCACTCTCGTTGTCGCAGAAAGCGGGCGAGTAAACGGTGAAATCTACGCTAAACAGCTGATCATTAATGGCATGATGGACGGAAACTGTCACGCAGAACACATTCAAGTGCTTGCCAAGGGACGCGTAAGCGGTAGGATCTGGAGCAATAACCTCAGCATTGAACCTGGTGGCAAATTCTTTGGTGAAGCAGCCGAATTACCTGAAAAGGAAGTGGTAACGTTAAAGGGTAAGGCTCAAGACAGTGCGATCACAAAAGAAAATAACACCAACAATGAAAAGCGACTTTCGCGTAAATCAGCATAAAAGCTTTGATTAAAGTGCTTAAAAAAGACGGCTTTCACGCCGTCTTTTTTATTACTATTGCCACGATTTTCGTCAGAAACTACGTGATTATTCGGCCGGATTTAAAACCATTACCGAGCGTTTTGCTTGTGGACCAAAAGCTGATTTTGCATGCGCTTTCACTTCATCTAACGTCACACTCTTAGCCACTTTCTCAACGTCAAGCAACACATCGACGCCGTAATCATGCACCAAATAACGAGTATATGCCCATGATCTCTGTGCTGGGTTGTCATCCAATCCTTGCATCGCGACTGCCAGTTGTTTCGCGGCCGTATCCACTTCTTTTTGGGTAATATTTGACGCTAAACCATCAAACACTTTGCCCAGTTTACTCTCTAAAAGTGCCACGTCTTCGGGCTCAACTTGAGACTCCAAGAGCCAATCAGAGATGGGTTCGCGATCTTGTGTCATGGTGTAAATGCTCGGGCTGTAATCAAGGCTAGACTCTTCTCGCACAATATCCAAAACACGTGCATTACTAATACGTTGCAAAATATCTTCGATAACCGTGTCTCTTGCCGTACGTTGGTAATCGCTCGTATTAGTCAAACGCATTACATACAACGATGAAGGTTCATGCCCATCCGCAACCACAGTTCGCTCCGGCACTTCCGGGTTAAACGCAACGTGATAATCAATCGAACGACTCGGTTTCATTTCGATAGAGGCCACATACTTACGCAAAAGTGGTGTAATTTCTTCCGGCTCTACGTTTGCAACAATAACCATCTTAAAACCATCATTGGTTTTGAAAAGTTGCTCATGCACCGCTAGTATCTGCTCGGAAGTCACTTGTTCAACATCATCACTGGACACTATACGATGACGACTACCCGGCAAATAAGAATTGCCGTTTGCTTTTTGAATCAGTTTTCCCATCGGTGATTCAAAAAAAGCGCCGCTCTGCTGTTTAAACTCTTGCTTCGCTGCTTCCATCTGGCGCTCGTCGACTTTAATCTCCGTCGCTAGGTTGTATAGTCCATTCAAAGCATCAGTTAGGTGCGTATTTGGCGCCGTAATTTGAGCTCCGTGACTGGTCGCATCAAGCATCGCACCAAGCGCAATGTTGTTTTTGCGTAAGTAGCTATCTAGCTCTGAACCAGAAAATGTCCCTAACCCACTGCGTATTGCCGTTGTTGCTGCGATTTCATAAGCGGCATACAACGTCGGATCAACAGCGGCTTTACCACCTTGGCTCGCATAGTAAATATACGCTCGACCACCCGCTTTAGTATCTTTTTGGAACCACACTTCGATACCGTTTGATAGCGTATAGACTTGAAAACCACCCGCTTCCTGACGCATGCTCGTGATGCTGCCTTCCTGGGTAGGCTTTAAGAATCCATCCACTTTGTCATACATCTCTAACGGTTTTTCGCCAGTTTGAAGATAGGCACTGTTTAGAGCGGCAAATACACCATTGAACTGTTCTGACGTTTCGCTTTTCCCCAAACCAATAAAAAAGCTTGGCTGCTGAGATAACAAAGCCGTCAATTGTGTGTTAATGCTCTCTAAATTCTCGTTGTTGATGAATTCTGCCAAACTCTGGGCATAATTCTCTTTTGATTGGCTGACACTGTCTTGTCCAATTTGAAAAACACGTGCTTCTGCGTAACTGTTTGGCTTACGCTGACTCCAATCTGAATCAATATTTGCAAGTTCACCTTGCCAATTTGACATAACGCTATCTAACTCGGATTGAGTCGCACCATAATCTCTTAACGACGCCAAGGTACGAATGAAAGTCTGGTGCATTTGTTCGCGGCGATCTGGTGCAAACGAAATCCCTGCCGACATCATACGCTGATAGTTAGAGTAATAGGGCTCTGCATAAGCGTATTGAAAAGGTTCAGCGGCATCACTGAGTACACGGATCAAACGCTGTTGAATGAGTTGTGTTGCGACTTCATCACGCCACACTTCATGTTGTTGCTCAATCGTCGCGCTGCCACTTAGACCACGCTCAATCACTAAATGAAGACTTGGTGATTCCATCGTGTTACTTGGCAAGATTCTGTTTTCGTTGTTCACTCGAATATCACGGCGCTTCTCTATTACCGTATCCGAGGTACTTTCCCAGTTCGAGAACTTGCTTTTGATAATCTTGGACAGTGAATCTACGTCGATATTACCAGTCACAATCAACTCGGCATTTTGTGGCTGGTACCACTTGTCGTAAAACGCCTTTAACTTACTTGAGGAAGCATTTTGAATCGCTTCGCGAGTACCAATTGGGTCATGCTCACCATACATAGTGCCTTCAATCGAGGCTTGGTAAGCATGCATAGAAAAGGACTTATCATCTGGATTAGCACGTCGCCATTCCCCGAGAATCACCCCTTTTTCTTTCTCTACTTGCTCAGGAGCAAACTCAAGTCCGTTACCGATATCTCTCATCCACTTCAGGGCATCTTCTAGCTTCGTATTATTCGCAAGGTCAAGTTGGTAAGACGTTTGCTGATAACTGGTAAAAGCGTTGATATCAGCGCCAAAGCTACCACCAGATTGCTCAAAAAGTTTGACAACGTCGTTACCGGTAAAATGCTCACTACCATTAAACGCCATATGCTCAACAAAGTGAGCGTAACCCTTTTGAGAAGATGTTTCTTGGAATGAGCCGATATTCATCACCAAACGGACCGAGACTTCTTGGTCTTCTGTTGGATAGAGATGGTATTTCATACCGTTCGATAACTGGTCCACGTGCCAGTTGGCGTCAGGTTGAATCGGCGTCGACTGTTGTATCAGAGCACACCCTGACACTAATAACGCGGGGACTAACAATATACTGCGCATAACGATTGCCCATAACAATGATTAAGCTAATCAATATATATCCGGTGCTATAACCTTCACATTTTTAATGGATTATCAGACACGCAAATGTGATAAAGATCACCATTTATTGAAATCAATTCTCATTTACAAAAATCGACAAATCCTTACTTTACAAATACATAAATAATATCGTTCCAAATCCTTTTGCTTATTTGGTGTAAAACTCAAATTCGCGACATGGAGTCAGTATTTATTTTGAGCAATAAAATATAATTATTGAACAGATTCGAATCTGACTTTCTGCTGCATATTCAACAGCGCAGAGAGCACTGATGAGAATAAAAACACAACAACTATTATTCAAAGATCTATTATTCGCTTTATGTTCAAAAATCTATCATTAAAAAACAAACTGGCAATCTCTGCCAGTGCCGCCATCATTCTAGGGGGAGTGCTGGTAGAGGGGCTGTCTTTTCGAGATTCATTAAATAGGCTCGATGTCGAAGTCGCACAGCGACTAGAAAGCACTAGCGCATCTTACAATCAATACGTAAAGGACTGGCTACTCTCTAAAGAGCGCGCACTGACTTCACTCTCTTCTGATTCAGAGAAACGTTCTCTGGTTACGCATTTGAAACAAGTCCGAGACTCTGGCGCGTTCGATAACGTTTTCCTCGCTTACCCGGACGGGTCACAAGACAACGCTAATGGGGTGGTTTTGCCACCAGGTAATAACGATCCTCGTAAGTGGGGCTGGTACACCAATGCAATCGCCAACCCATCGAAAGTCTTTATGGATAACCCGACCGTCGCAGCTGCCACGGGGGCTAACGTCGTGTCGCTCGGTAAAGCCCTGCAATTGCATGGTCAAACCGTCGTTCTGGGTGCTGACGTAGAGATCGGTGATATCCTGAACAGTCTCAACCAAGTGATCCTACCGGGTGAAGGTTATATGTTTATTGCCAATGAACAGGGCAATATTTTCACTCATAACAACGGTAAACTGCTGAATCAACCGGTTAGCAAGCTGGGCCTCAACAACAACGACATTACGTCTGCCGCACGTTCAGGTACAGAGCGTCGCGTCTCTATTAACGGCACCGAATATGTGATTTACGCGCGCCACATAGAGGGTACCAAACTCACAACGGTCACAGTGTTAGATCAAAACTCGTTGGTTGCCCCACTTTACGATGCAGTTTGGGATCAAATCATCGCAACCACTATCGTCGTCGTTATCTGTGTGGCTTTGTTTAACCTGCTATGTAACATCTTGTTCCGTCCGCTCTACAATGTTTCGAATGCGCTTGCGCAAATCGCCAACGGTAGCGGCGATCTGACTCAACGCATCAAAGTAGAAAACCGTGACGAAGTTGGTGAGCTGGCTGAAAACTTCAACCAGTTCGTTGAAAGTTTGCAGCAACTTATTGGTCACATTCGTCACCAAGCGGAAGAACTGAGCCAACAATCGGAGCTGAGCACGAATCGCGCGAATCAATCGGTTTCCGATCTGAACCATCAGCAACAAGAAATCACGATGGTGGCGACCGCTGTGACTGAAATGGCATCGGCAACGCAAGAGATTGCAGCACATGCAGAGCAGACGGCTAAAGCCGCTCAAGACTCTTCAGCGAGCACACAAAATGGTCATGAGTTAGTGATCAACTCCAAGTCATCCATCAACAATTTGTCTTCTGAAGTCAACCAAGCGAGCGTTGTCATCGGCGAGCTCAACCAGCACGCGCAAGACATCTCAACCGTACTATCAACGATTCGAGACATCGCAGAACAAACCAACTTACTGGCTCTGAATGCGGCGATTGAAGCTGCGCGTGCAGGTGAACAAGGTCGCGGTTTTGCCGTTGTTGCAGACGAGGTTCGCGTGCTATCACAACGCACACACACCTCAACCGAAGAGATTCGCTCGACGATCGAGACCTTGCAGCAAACCACACAACGCGCTGTGACCATCATGGATACAAGCTCTCAGCTCGCGCAAGGTTCGGTGGAAGATGCAGATCGCGCAGCACTGGCTCTGGATGAAATCAACGCGGCCGTTGCGCTGATCAGCGATATGGCAACGCAAATCGCGACCGCCGCCGAAGAGCAAACGCACGTAACCAATGAAATCACGCAAAATGTCACGTCCATTAAAGATGTGACCGATCACTTGGTAGTTGGTGCCGAAGAATCGATGAATCAATCTGCTGAGCTGAAATCGCAAGCTGAGGATCTCAACTCGAAAGTGGCGACGTTTAAACTGGCTTAAACGCCACATTAAGGACGCTCTTAAAAACAACAAACCCCGCTAGCAACTTTGTTACTAGCGGGGTTTGTTTTTATGGATCGACGTTTTTATTGCAGATAGCTTTCCAAAGACGTAAACCTACACCGCCACACACATCGGCGTGCCTGAGATTGGGTCATTAAATACTCTCGCTTGTAAATCAAACACCGATGACAACATGCCTTCTGTCATTACCTCTTGCGGTGTTCCCTGCGTGACTAACTGACCTTTTTCCAACACCACCAAATGATCGCAGTAACGGCACGCTTGGTTTAGATCGTGCAGCACTACGACCACTGTTTTGCCTTTGTCGTTCATCTGCCTCATGAGTTTCATCAGCTCAACTTGGTGAGAGAGATCCAAGTAAGTGGTTGGCTCATCAAGCATCACTACGTCGGTATCTTGCGCCATTACCATCGCAATCCACGCCCTTTGCCTTTGACCGCCAGACAGCGATTCAACTGGCTTGTCAGCAAACTCAATCACGCCAGTATCTTGCATTGCTTGCTCGACTAAGGTCTTGTCTTGTTGACTTAACCGGCCCCAATGAGAGAGATAAGGCGAGCGGCCATATTCGACCAGTTTTCTGACGGTAATACCTTCAGGACTGACAAGAATCTGCGGCAGCAAAGACAACGAACGCGCCAAGCGTTTATCACCGTAGCTGCTTAGTGGTTTGTCGTCATACAACACTTGGCCAGAAGCGGGTTTATTGATGCGTACCAAGGTTTTTAATAGTGTCGATTTACCGCAACCATTTGGACCAACTAGTGCGGTAATTTTACCTTGAGGAATCGACAAAGAGAGATCTGGAATGATGGTCTGTTTGCCGTACGCGACGGATAAGTTCTGCGTTCGTAACATGCTTACCAACCTCTATAACGATACAAAAGAAAAATGAAATATGGTGCGCCAATAACAGATGTCAGCACTCCCGCTGGTAGCTCAATTGGTGGCTGTAAGCCTCTCGCTAAACCATCGGCGCAAATCACCAACAAAGCGCCAAGGGTTGCAGCGGCTGGAATCAACAACTTGTGGTTGTGGCCAAACAGCAAACGCGCAAGATGCGGCGCAAGCAGGCCAACAAAGCTGATCGTGCCTGCCACAGACACACTGATACTCGCCAATAGCACGGCAGCAATCAACGCAATAATTTGGATCTGTCTTGGTTTCGTGCCAAGTGTAGTGGCGCTTTCTTCTCCCAGTCCCATAACATCTAGCCGCCAAGCCAGCCAAAACGCCAATGGTAGTAGCAGCAATAAAGCACTCCAAATAAACGGCACTTGTTGCCAGTTTCGTCCCCACAAACTGCCGGTTAGCCATACCATCGCCGTGTTGATTTCAATAGGGTGCACAATCAGAAGAAAATCGATACCGCTAGCTAAAAATGCGCTGACAGCAACACCAATCAGCGCCAAACGTGCTGGTGTTGGTTTCGACCAGTAAGCCAGCACAGCAATAAAGCCAGCAGCAAGCAAGCCTCCCGCCATGGCGACCATCGGCAACATTGCCACTGGCGCATTCGGATACAGCACCAAACAAGCGGTAGCCGCCAGTCCTGCTCCGGCGCTTATCCCCATTAAATCTGGTGAGGCAAGTGGATTACGGATGACGCCTTGAACTAAAACGCCTGACAGCCCCAACCCAGCGCCCACGCCAATGGCGAGCAACATTCTCGGTAATCGATATTGGTGAATCACAAAGTCCGAGTCAGAGAAAGAAAACAGTAATGCAAAAACCTGTTGAGCCGACATGTTCGCCGCACCAACAAACAGCGTGAGAGAAGACGCAATCAGCAACAATCCAACTAATGCAAACAGTTTGGTTTGATTCATCATGATGATTTCCTCATTGCAATCGCGATAAAGCAAGGTGTGCCCAACAGCGCGGTAATCACGCCCACTGGCGTTTCAGCCGGAAAAGCAATCGCTCGTGATAAAGCATCTGACCACGTCACCAATGCCGCGCCACACAAGGCGGAAACCGGAATGAGAATGTGATAGTTGTGACCAACAATCGGGCGTACCAAGTGCGGCACTAACAACCCGACAAAGCCAATTGGCCCAGCAATCGCTACGCTAGTTCCTGCCAACAGCACAACCGCTAAACCACTGATAAATCGCGTAAGACGAATGTTACCACCTAGCCCAACAGCAACTTCGTCCCCCAACGCGAGTAAATTTAAGTTTCGCGCTAAGCCCATGGCGAGCACCAAACCTAAAGTCGCAAAAGGCCACAGTTGCTGCCACTGTTCAGAATCTACCGCGGAGAGTGAACCCGTTAACCAATGCAACACGCTGTAAGCCATGTCATCCGCCAAAATTACCGACGCACGAGTTAACCCTATCAGCAGTGCACTGATGGCAATGCCCGCTAGCACTAAACGCAATGGGTGAGAACGCGCGGAAAAAAAACCGCCCAACAACATGACCGCACCACCACTTAGTAGCGCGCCGAGTACTGCGTTGATGATTGAGTTCAATTGACTAAAGAATGGTACGCCGATGGACGCCAAGGCCATAAAACAAGCCGCACCAGCATTAATGCCGAGAATGGATGGCGACGCCAAAGGGTTACGAGTTAATCCTTGCATCAGCACTCCGGATACCGCAAGCGAAGCGCCAATTAATAACCCAGCATAGGCACGAGGCGCACGCAGCGTCGCGAGGATTTGATGCAGCATATTGCCCTCATCAAACGCAAACCAATAGCTTGTCAGATCATTAACGCTCAAAGAAAAGTTGGACCAGCCAATCATTGAGGCTGCATAGCCTGAGAGCGTACACAACGCCATAGCACAGACAAACAAGCTCGCTTTCCAATGCGATTTGCTAACCGAAGACGCGCTTTCCGAGCTTATCGCCGCACTCATGAGCGCTCCAATAACGCTTCAAGATTGCGGGCAATTTCTTCCGCAGCCAACATGCCGCGATTTAACGACCACAGTTCAGGAGAAACCTCAACAAGTTGCTGTTTTTTCGCAGCAGTTAGCAACTTAAACAATGGATTTTTGCGCCACTCATCCACAATATTTGGTTGAGAGTAAAGTCCAACTAACAACCAATCAGGGTTGGTTTTTAGTAAAAGTTCGAAACTGGTTGGGATATACGCTTTTTGCTCAGATGGAGCCAGCGGGCTTTGGATGCCCAGCATACTCAAAACGCCCCCAGCGTAAGAAACCGGGCTATGCAACCACATCCCTTTGTCAGAAACCACACCAAACTGAATGGTTTCTTGTGTTGCAAAATGCTGTTTGAACTCCGCCATTGTCTGTTTGTGCTGCTCAATTCGTTGTGTCATTTTCGCTTGTTTGCCAATTGCCACGCCGATTTTGTGTGCGGATTCGAGATTTTCTTGATATGTCTCACCACGGCTTTTTAACAGCAAAGTTGGCGCAATTCGCTGCAAATCTTGATAAATCGCGCGATGACGTTCTGCATCAGCAATGATCAAATCCGGCTTGAGCACCGCAATCGCCTCTAAACTCGGTTGCGAGCGCATGCCGACCGATTGCCAAGGACCAACCTTGGCACGAACAGCAGGAATGACTCGTGTGGCATCGTTGTCATCGGCGACGCCTACAGGTGAGACATCGACTGCCGCTAATGCATCGACAAACGAAAATTCTAAAACCACAATACGTTGAGGTATCGCTTCTAGCTCAAAAGTGCCTTGCTCATCTTGCACGCTGCGCGCCTGAGAAAATGCGCTAAATGACATCAAAGCTGAGCTCAACAGCATCAGCAAAACTGTTGAAAAGTGTTTGATCGTAAATTGTTTTTTATTTTTCATCTTGCTTTTTTCCAGTGCTAAGAGTTTTCCATTACCTAAGATCGGCAAAGTCGCCAAGGTAAATTGGCGACTTTTCTTTTCAAACTCGGTGAACGAAACGCTTAAAACTGATAGTTCAGATCCAGTGTGTAAGAGCGTCCCGGAGCTGGGTACCGACCAACTGGGCTTGTATCAATCCCGCGGAAGTAATACTCCTCGTCAAACAAGTTGTTCACCGCAACATTCATGCGTAACTTGCCTTTGTCGTCTTTGTATAAATCCGTCCCCAAGTTGAAGTTCCACACCATGTAAGATGGTACTTTACCCGTTGCGCCAGTTGCATCTTCGGCACTGGTGTTGGCGTTATCGGTATACGAATCACTAAAGTAGAAGCCCGATAGCGTGGTGTCCATGCCGTAAAATGCGTAGGTTGCATCCCAACCAAGCTGATGCTTAGAGGTGTAAGGCAGTTGATTACCTTTATTCGCGCCTTCTTCTTCAAGCGTAGCGTCTAGATAGTTGTAGCTTGCGCCTAAACTCAGTGCAGGTAGTGCTTCAGGCACGTAACGAGCAGAAAGCTCTATGCCTTGGTGAAGTGTTTTTCCGATGTTATCGAAGGTCTGCGTTGAGCTTTGCCATTGCAATTGATCTTCAAAGTCGATGCGATAAAGTGCAGCGTTAAAGCTGGTCGCATCTTGGGTGTAACGCGCGCCGACTTCGTAGTTCCAAGCCAGTTCGCTACCTTCTTCACCCAAACCTCGGATGTAGGCAATTTGTGGCGCACGAAGTGATTTTTGCGCGTTCGCATACGTCACCCACTGGTCAGTTAAGTTGTATGCCACCGTCAAACCTGGCAACCATTCCGTCACGGTGTTGTCTGCCGTTTGTTTTTTACCACGATCGGTAAACGTCATTCGAACCGACTCAACACGCAACCCAGGCGTTACCTTCAATGTATCATTGAACAAACCAATTTCGTTGCTAACGTATCCAGCAAACGCGTCCGTATCTAGATGCCAATCACGCGGAACGCTGGTTGCACCACCGGCGATTGGAGTCTGAGTGAGTTTGTAGTCAATGTCTTCATTAACATAACGGGTACCCACGATCCAGTTTTGAGTAACGGATTTACCTTCGCCAAAGTACATCGCCATTTTTGGCTCTATACCATACACGGTAAATTCACGTGGAGAGGTACGAACGTCCGTCGCTGGCAGAGCCGGATCCGCCCAATGGCCACCCGCGCTGTTAAAGCCCCACTTGAAAAGACGCTCTGACTTATGGCCAAACGTTAGCACTTCTAGCTCGGCACTGTCGGCAAATGGCAAATCGTGGATGTACTTAACACTCCAGCGCGTCGACTTACCTTCATAATCATCGTAAGGACGTTTCGATTGGTGACGATCTTGCTCGTAATCTTGTGGCGAAAGTGCGCCCGGCATTTGCGTTTCAGCATCGTAACGTTGCAGGAATGCTTGAATCTCTTGAGTGTCACTCAGTAGCCACTGTGCTTTGGCTTGGAAGTTCTTCACGTCCGTATCGGAATGTTCACGGAAGCTTTCACCTTTTAGGAAGTTACCTTCCAACTGTAGTGCAAATGTGTCGCTTAACCAGCCGCCCGTGCGTAGGTAAAAATCATTCAGCGGCGCATCACCGCCATCAAACACGGTAAGGCGGTTACTGATTTTAGTTTGCCACGTGTGTGGAATCGGTTTGGTCACTAAGTTGATCACACCACCGACGTTGTTTGGGCCGTACTGTACTGCGGCACCACCGCGTACAATGTCAATACGATCAAGCATCGACAGTGTTGCTGGGAAGATAGACTGACCAGTGTGACCATATGGCGCAAGTGTTAGCGGTACACCATCCATCAAGAACTGAGCATGACCACTACGGCTTGCTTTCAAACCACGTACGGAAATGTTAGGCAATACGCCCGTTCCGCTTTCATCCTGAACTTTAATACCCGGCACGCGCTGTAGCGCGTTATCAATCGAGCCTGCGGCGGTTTTCTCGATTTGATCGCGGGTAATGACGGTACGAGCACCTGGGTACTCTTTGACGTCTTCAATTTCAGATTTACCAATCACGCTACCAGTGACAACGACGGTTTCCATCGTGGTAGTTTGTTCTTTTTTAGCAGGAGCAGCAACCGCGCTCATGGATGTGGCAAAAGCGATTGCAATCGCAAGCACACTGTAAGTGGTAGACAAACCAGCACGTACACGCACTTTACCATCCAAATTCTGGTAAGACATTAAGATCTCCTTTGCGAGAAATTGAGCCTCGGGCAGAATACATCCCGTAGGCTCTAGGGGCTAAACATCCTCAATATGAGGCAAAAATCGGCTAACAGGCGCTAACTACGCACAAAAAGCCTAGAACTGATATCCGTAGCTGAGCATGAACTCGGCTGGTGCGCCGTAGCCAATCTGGTTTAAGCCAGACGTGCCGTTTGTTGCGCCGAGAATGTATTTCTCATCCAAAATGTTGTAAGCGTTCGCTTGGATTTTGTGACGACCAGTGGTGTACGCCGCCATCAAATCCACCGTTGTGTAATCGCCAAGTGCGACGGCTTCGTCGTTACCTGCGTAACGGTCGCCCACGTACTTCACACCACCGCCTAAACGCCAGTTGTCATCCAATTGGTAAGTGCTCCAAAGAGAGAACAAGTGGTCTGATACATCGTTAGGCTTTTTGCCTGTGGCTTTGTCTTCCGCATCTAAGTAGCTGTAACCAACAGAGATGTCCCACTGTTTGGTGATTTGGCCGCGAGCCTCTAATTCAATGCCTTGGTGACGCACTTCAATTTTATCGATCACATCGCCGTCCACGTTAGTTTGTGGTTGCTCTTGATCAATTTGGAACAGTGCCGCATTCAACATTAATGCGTTATCCAAAAGGTACGCTTTCGCACCCACCTCTTTTAAGTCGGTGTGGAAGAATTCCGCCAATTTTGGATTGATGTAGATACCAGCGTACGGTAACTGCCAAGAGCGCGCTAAACTGGCGTATACGGATGTGTCGGAATTGATGCGGTATACCAAACCAGCACGGTAGCTGACTTTGTCATCATCCAACTTTTCCTTATCTGAGCCCGCTTTTTGTTGTTCGAGCTCCATCGAGTCGTAACGCACGTTACCGATCAAAGAAAGGTCGCCCCACGTATAGACGTCTTGCACATACAAACCTGTCGTGGTGGTGGTATTGTCACGAAATGGCTTAAAGCCCGGATCAGGCGTTGGACCAACGACTGGGTCGTATATATTTTGCGGAGGAAGCGTTTTGTCACTTGCCAACGTTAGGTCGATATCGATCTGGTTGAAATCTGCACCCACCATCAATTGATTGTCCCTGGTTTCCCAAACCAACTCAGATTGTAAAGTGGTCGTAGTACGTGGATCGTAACCAAAGTTGTTGACGGTTTGAGACACTTCATTACCCGTCACTTTGCCCTGACGCGTGCCTTTTTGCTCAAGTTCGATATGGTTGAACGCCGCTCGGTTGTTCCATACCCATTGATCATTCAGACGCCATTCGTAATCCACCGCAATACGGAGACTGTCTGACTCCTGATAGTCGTTTGTACCGCCAAAGTAAGTGCTTACTGGCAAATCAACTGGCTTGCCATTTTTTGATGGCACACCACGATACGGCACTAGTTCTTGATGGGCGTATTCCACGTCAATATCAATGGTGTGACCTTCCGCTGGTAACACACGAATGGTCGGTGCAATGAAGAAATCGTTTGAATCAACATGATCAACGTACGAGTCGGCTTGACGGTATTCCAAGTTAATACGCCCGTTGACCTTATCTGTAAACGCCATTGAGCTGTCGACCTGACCAACATATTGGTTGTTGCTGCCTACACTACCGTTTACGTGAGTAAAATTCTCACCGTTAGCGCGTTTCGTCACCAAGTTGATGATGCCCCCAGCCGAACCACGGCCATACAAAGCACCCGCAGGGCCTTTCACAATTTCAACGCGTTCAACGTTCGCTAAGCTGCGGTAAGACTGCAACGTACCGTCATCTCGCAAGCCATCACGGTACATATCGTTGAGTGAATCAAAACCACGGATCATGAACTGATCGCGGCTGCCTTCGCCCAAGGTGTTATTGACCCCGGCTACCCCATCTAGCGCATCCACTAAACGCACCGCGCCTCGGTCTTGCATTTCTGTTTTCGTTACTACGGATACCGCTTGTGGCACATCAAGCCATTCCACATCGGTTTTGGTGCCTGATTGAGGCATGTGTTCAGCATAACCTTCGTACTGATGACCGAAGACTTGAATCGTTTCAGTTGCTGATGGGGTTGAGTTCGTCTCTTCTGAAGCCACTGCGCTTGGTGCTACTAATGAAGAACCAATCGCGACCGCCAAGGGGGTCAGGGTCAATAATTTATTCATTCCATAATTCCGTTTAGTTGTTATAAAGCCAACGGATGGAAATAAGAACAAATATTATTTCTATTTGCAATATTAATTTTATGCTCTATATTTATTTACCCTAAAAACACAACTAACAACAAAAAAAACCAAATATCATAACAATAAATACTAAAACTTCTGCCCTCCGTCTCGAGAGAGGCACATTGGAAGACGACCGTGAGCGACTTTATCAACGTTAGAAGAAAATGTTAGAAAATTAGGAAAGCTCATGAAATCTACGATGATTATCGTAAGTCATGTCGTTAACGATGCAGTCACTCACGGCTTTGTGCCTGCAGCTAAAGCGATGGACCTTCACGTCGTTCTTATCACCGACCATAAGCTCAGCCATTTAGAGTTGGCGAGTCATGATAGTCACTTTAATCCGGATACCATTCTAGAATGTGATGTCTTCAACCCATTAGAACTCATCGAAACCATCACGGAGCATGAATTAAAGCCAGACGCTATTTTCAGCAATAGTGATCACTTACAAACTTCCACCGCCATCTGCGCGCAATTTTTTGGCCTCCCATCCAAAGATTGGTCTGTCACGTTAAAGGCCAAAAACAAACACTTAACTCGACAAGTGTTAAATGAAAAATCCTTACCCAACACACAAAGCTGTTTGCTGCATCGCCATTCGAATGTGGCATTAGGCATGGCCTTCCCTGTCGTAGCAAAACCCAAAGAAGGCGTGGCGAGTTTAGATGTACAGCGCTGTGACTCCCAAAGCGAGCTCGATGCTTACTCCGAGGCGTTTTGGCAAAAGCACCCAAACGCCGCCATTCTGGTGGAGCAGTTTCTTCAAGGACCGTTGGTTACGCTCGAAACTTTAGGAGACGGTAACCAACTTATCGCCGTGGGCGGTTTTGATGTGTCGCTCTCTGAGCCGCCTTACTTTATCGAAACCGCCGCAGACTGGAACGGACCAAACGGCATTGCTCACCGAGAAGCTTGCTTGGCTCAACTTAAAGCGTTCGGCGTTGGTTTTGGAGTTTGCCACAGCGAATTTATCATTACGGAAAATGGCCCGGTTCTGGTGGAAATTAACTACCGCAGTATTGGAGATGGCCGCGAATTCTTGCTCAACAATCTCGCTCACTTCGGTTGGTTTAGCACAATTTTGGGTCTGCATTTGGGCCGAAGATTGGCCGGCGATTACCAAATTCATGGGTCAGCGCACGTGCACTATGTGGTTGCGGAGCACAGTGGTGTGATTGACGGAGGTTCGACGTCGTTCATCCAACACGATGACGATATCATCACCCAGCAACAGGTACTAAAAACCGCTGGAGAACACTTCCAACAGAGTTATTCCAATAAGGATTATCTCGCCCGAATTTCGATTGTCTCACCATCAGGGCGAAACCTCGACCAAGCGCTGCAGAACGCGCTTAGCAATTTCGATCTAGCTCCGACTCGTGAGGTGGCAGCATGAACGACAACGCTTTGTATCTAACGCAACGATTGATCGACACTTGCTTACGCGAAGACATGTTTGGCATTTTGTCAAAAGCCAAGTTCAGTAGCGACGCGCCAAAAGAGGGAATTGTTCCTCAAGGCGAGCAAGTCTGGCTGATATTTGCCAACTCTGATTTCACGTTGTATTTACCCGTTGCGCCAACGTATTACATGCAGCACTGGCGCTACGGTCACGCCAATGACGAAACACCACAAGGTTGGTGGGTGGAGAAAAATGGCCAAGTCGAACATCAACAACATTACAAAGAGTGGATTGCACTACTAACGACACTGGCGCATGACAGCTCTCACGAATTGTTGGCGGGATACCTTCAAGAACTAGAATGTGCAGAGCAACACAAAGCGCTGTGTGACCAAGCGTTTCATCATCACGCAGACCACATTTCTCAACCAATATCCGAGCTTGGTTCTTGGCATCAAAAACTGCTGCTAGCCGACCAGATCGCTTCTTACCTTGACCATCCGTACTATCCAACTGCGCGGGCGAAGTTTGGTCTGAGCGATGAAGACCTTGCTAAGTACGCGCCCGAGTTTGCACCAAGCTTTGCTCTGCATTGGATTGCGATTGAAAAATCACTGGTGACATTAACCAGCGAACAACCTGATTGCTGGCCAACCATGGAGCAAGTTGGGCTTCCTGCTGATTTTGCACTGAGCCACGTACTGTTCCCTGCGCATCCGCTCACCCTGCGATCTTTAGAAGCCTTACCCGAAGGTATGATAGAAGCGCCTTTAACGTATCTAGACGTGACGCCGACGCTTTCCGTTCGTACGGTGGTCGTCAACGACGCACCGCACATTCACATCAAAGTTCCGCTGATCATGCGATCGCTAGGCACGAAAAACATTCGCTTAATCAAGCCTTCAACACTGTATGACGGCCACTGGTTTGAACGCCTACTCAGCCACCTTGAACAAACGGACGCAGACTTAAACAGTCGCTTGTTCCATTGCAACGAAAAACACGGTGGACACGTCGGCGAGGATAAAACCTTCGCGTACATCGTACGTGAGTACCCACTTATTCATTGCGAAGACAAAGCGCTAGTTCCGGTTGCCGCACTGGCAAGCCCAATGCCTGACGACCGCTTGTTCTTAGAACACTTGGCAGAGCAGTACTATCAACAAGATACGCTGGCGTGGTTCAAAGATTACGTCGACCTATTATGCCAAGTACACCTTACCTTGTGGCTTCGTTATGGCATTGCATTGGAGTCCAACCAGCAAAACGCCATCATTGCATTTGATCAACAGGGCAAAATGACGCTCGCGATGAAAGACAACGACGCAGCGCGAATTTGGCCAGAGCGCTTCCACTTTGCAACAGAGCATGCTGCCCAAAAACACGGCGCAAAACTACTTCCAGTGGATTGCGATGAACTGCTCGATCAACGCATCAAAGTCGACAATGAATTGGCGCTCGGTCAGATGTTTACCACCATCACATTACAACTGGATATCGCAGCGATTGTAGAAGCCATGGCAGCGAAGGGCATTGCCTCTTCAGCATCGCTTTACGCCATCGTGGCCAAAAGCATTTCAGAACAACTCAACCGATTAGAAGGCGAAGGGTTAGAGACGAAACTGGCACGCGAGTTACTGCAAGAGGCGCCTGATTTGTACGCCAAGTACTTGTTGAGCTCTGGCAGTTTGCTCTCGAAAGAAGCCTCCGGCGCGAGCGACATCAATAAGTTCTATGGTTTGTCGGCCCCGAACTTCTTACTGCTTTCTAGCGAAGAAGCGCAACGCGCCTACATAGAAGCCATCAAAAAAAGCGTACGTTAACGATTATGACCAAACTCATCTACAGTGTGTTGTTGTGCCACTTTATCGCTGCGTTTGCCGCGTTAGGTATGCCGCTATTTCTACCCGTCGTGTTGCCAACGTTAGGCGCAAGCATTGATGCGGACTGGGCAGGGGTATTGTTTATCCTACCTACGTTTTGTACTGCGTTGGCGGCGCGATTTTGGGGCAACTTTGCCGATCGCTACGGTCGCCGCCGCTCACTCTTGCGTGCGCAACTTGGCCTTGCAGCAGGGTTTGCGCTGTGCGGCTTGGCAGACAACCTCGCCATGTTTGTGTTTGGTCTTATTGTTCAAGGAACCTTTGGCGGCACCATGGCCGCCTCGAACAGCTACTTATCTAGTCAAATTAAAGAAGCCAAAACACTCGGCAAGTCACTCAATAAAACCCAACTATCTGCTCGCTTGGCGCTGATCGTTGCGCCTATTGGGCTCGGCTGGAGCTTGTCAGAGACCAACCCGCTCAACGCGTACCTTTGGTTATGCGTTTTGCCTTTGATTGCGATGGGCATCACGCTAACACTGCCTGCGGATAAACCTGCCGAACGAAACCTCGAAAAGCCAAACTCAGAACCTCAGCAAGAAAAACCGGTTGCACAGAAAAACGCAATGCATGCCATTCGTTGGATCTTCTTTGCTCAATTCGGGTTTGCGTTTTCTATGGTGGTGACCTTTCCTTATTTCTCGCCGTTTGTGCAGCAATATGGCATCACTAACCACGCATGGATCGGTTTTTTGTACGCACTGCCGCATGGCGTCTATCTGTTGCTGGCAGGAAAAATTCACGTGTTGTCAGATGGGTTGAATCGCCATCAACCGCTGCGCACGTTGTGGCTTGGGTTTGCATTGCTTGCCGTGAGCTCTGCCTTGCATTTGATTGCGTCCGAAACCGCACTCATTGCTGCGAGAATTATCTTCGGCATCGCGATGGTGTGTTGTTATCACGGATTGCATCAGCATCTTGCGAGCAATCTGGATCGCAAACTCAGTGGCAAAGTATTTTCTCGCTTTGATGCCATGTCCAAATGGGGTGGCGTGGCAGCGGGATTTTGCGCTTCTTTCATTTCTAGCTTGGGGCTACTTGAGGTTCCTTTCCTACTTTCTGCGATAGTCAGCGTAATCACCTTGATCGCGCTGGTTCTCCACTCAAAATTTGGAAATCAACATGTTACAAACTCAATACTCTCAGACTAGCGAGTTACGCGCGCATGAGGTGCAGCTCAATCGTGAGAAAGCCCAACTCAACACGATAATGGGTGTTCTTAATTGTTACTTACGAGAATTTGCGCTACCGAATCAACAAGTAGAATGGCACTACCAATCGACATCGCTACCCCAAACGTTAAAACGCAACTATTCCGCAAAACAACGGGTAGCCGTTCATCTGTCTCAACAAAATGGCGTATTGGTTTTGCCGATTCACTACGCGAGCAAACTGGGCAAAATCAAATTGGCAGAACTGCCTTGGGCGAAAATGCCGGGATCTAGTTGGGCGAAATTGGATGCCACGCAAACTCTTACGCTTTTGCTTAACTATCTCAAGCAGGTGTTGGCGATCCCATTTAACCATGAGCTGATCGAACAACTGGAAAATAGCGTGCTGGTTACCGAGCAGTTTCTCAACGTCGCGCCCAAATCGCATCACAACGAGTTTATCGCTTCGGAACAGTCTCTGATTTGGGGGCATACTTTCCATCCGACCCCAAAAAGTCGTTCGGGCGTCACCATGGATGATCTCTTGGCGTTTTCTCCAGAAGTCGGCGCGCAAGTCCCGTTGTACTGGTTTGAAGTGGATACGTCCTTACTTGATGTGCTGAGTTCCGACGGAGAAGCTAACCCTGCGCAACGCATGCTACAACAGCTCGCGCCACAACACGCCACCAGCGATGGGAAGACCCTCTACCCTTGTCATCCTTGGGAAAGCTACACCATTTTGAGTAACCCAAGCGTGAAGCGTGCCATTGAACAAGGCAAGATCACGCCACTGGGTTTAGGTGGTGAAAAGATGCAGCCGACCTCTTCAGTTCGTACTCTCTACCACCCTGACATGGACTGGTTTGCGAAATTCTCCATCAACGTACGATTAACCAATTGCGTGCGCAAAAACGCGTGGTACGAACTCGACAGCGCCGTGCAACTCACGTCGATTCTCAAACCAATTAGAGAAAACGAACAGCTGCACAACCCCGTATTTAAAGTGATGACAGAGCCTTACGCCACCACGTTGAATCTAGAAAGTGTCGCTGAGCACAACTGGGACGACAACACCAAAGCACGCGAATCGTTTGGGATTTTGTATCGCGAAAATTTCTCGCTGAGCGAAGTCGACATCTTGAAACCAACCCTCGCTGGCGCTCTGTTTGCTTACGACAATAACGGCAACAGTTGCATTGCTCAACGCCTTAAAAACAAAGCGCGTCCTACGCAAAATCGCTATTCCGACATCGCGACACTTTGGTTTGAACGCTATTTGCATTGCCTGATCCCGGGCGTATTTAATTACTACTTCAAACACGGGGTGGCGTTTGAGCCGCATTTGCAAAACACCCTGATTGGCTTTGAGCAAGAGATGCCGTGTTGTGTTTGGATTCGTGATTTGGAAGGCACTAAATTACTGCCGGAGTTCTGGCCAGCAGAAACATTAACTGACTTGTCTGAACGCGCACGACAATCGGTTTACTACAGTCGCGAACAAGGCTGGAATCGCATCGGATACTGCACCTTTATCAACAACATCAGCGAAGCGATTTTCTTCATCGCAGAAGGTGATGAGCCACTAGAGCAAACGCTGTGGAATGCGGTGCAAAGTGCCATTGTGCATTGGCAATCAGTGAATGGAAAACAACCGGAACTAGAAACGTTGCTAAATGGCGGTCACTTCCCAAGCAAAAATAATTTCACCACGCGTTTGATGCAAAAAGCCGATAAGGAGTCGGGCTATACCCAAGTCGCCGCGCCTTGGCAGCAACACGAAAAAGGATCGCAACATGTCTAATTCACTCTCTCTACCGACACGCGTTTGCCAACAAGTTCACACGCTCGCACAGCAGCAAAGTCAACCCTTGTGCGCGTACGTGTATGACCTAAGCGCCTTAGAAGAACACATCAAACAACTGCGTCACGTTTTGCCGAAAAATGTCGAGCTATTTTACGCAGCTAAAGCCAATCCATCGGGCCCGATTCTCAAAACGCTCGCGCCGTATGTCGATGGTTTTGAAGCGGCATCTGGCGGGGAGTTGGCACACCTCCACCAGCAACAACTCGATAAACCATTGATCTTCGGTGGCCCAGGAAAAATGACAAGTGAATTGCAACAAGCGATTGAACTTGATGTCGATGCGATTCACGTCGAAAGCCTCACTGAGCTGCAACGCATTGGTGCGCTAACCGAGCGCCTCAACCGCCCTGCTTCGATCTTTTTGCGTATGAACATCGATATTGGCGACATCACGCTCAGCAAGTTGGCAATGGGCGGCAAGCCGACTCCGTTTGGCTTGGACGAGTCCGAACTGAGCAATGCTTTGATGTTGCTGCGCGATTTCCCGCAAGTGTCACTCAAAGGCTTCCATTTTCACTTGATGTCGCATCAGCTTGATGTTGAACGCCACTTAGCGTTAATGCAGCGCTATTTCCAAGTCGTGAAGGCGTGGCAGCAGGAGTTCGAACTCGGTGAGCTGATGATCAACTTGGGCGGCGGCATGGGCATCAACTACCAAAACCCTGAGCAACACTTTCCGTGGATGGAGTTTTGCGACAAGTTGGAATTCCTCATCGCTAAAGAGCAAGTGCAAGATTGGACACTGCGTTTTGAATGCGGACGTTTCATCACGGCGGCATGCGGTTATTACGTGATGGAAGTACTGGATATTAAGCAAAATCTTGGCGAAAACTTTGTCATCGCACGCGGGGGAACTCACCACTTCCGCACGCCAGCGGCGCAGAGCCATGATCATCCATTCGTCATCCTGAAAAGCGAGCAACACCACGAGATTTCTCACCCAATTCAGCATGCACAAGCAACTTTTGTCGGCCAGCTTTGTACGCCCAAAGATGTGCTGGCACGCAATCAACACGTCGCCCACGTCGATATTGGTGATTATGTTGTGTTTACCTTAGCGGGCGCCTATGCGTGGAACATCTCCCATCAAAACTTCTTGATGCATGAACCGCCGATCTTCCACTATTTCTAAACGGCATACTTCGCTTTACTCAAGCCCCAATCATTGGGGCTTTTTTATTCCACTCGGCACAAATTCATTGCCATTAACCGCTTTGCGAAATAGCAATAATGCGTTTTATCAGCTCGTCGGGTTCCATTTTGGGATTGCGGTAAAAACGGAAGATTTCCGAGTTTATCGCCTGCTGAGCAACCGGATTGACCGCCATCGAATCAATCATACTCGGCACAGCGAGGTTGTGCTTAACGCCGTAGTGAAAGTCTTGATATGACTGGACCTGACACGGATTAAAATCGCTGATGTCGATATCGGTGCGTACCGGAATCGAGCCTTTTATCTTATTGAACTTAGCTTGAAACTCGACGTCTGCTAGCGCGCTTGCGGTTTGCTGAGCCGCCTCGGCAGAAAACGACTTGCTCGACATAAACACCAAACTGTCCATGTTGTAGAGGAATACACCATCGCTGTCAGGCGTTGGGTAACAGCCGACCTCTTGCGGAACCGAGACTTGATTGGCGAGCAGCTCACCCAAAATCCAATCACCGCCGATTTGAAACAGCGCTTGACCGTCGGCTAACGCTTGGGTAGCGGTATCCCACTTACTGTCGGGTAATTGGTTGTCGATCAACAAACTGAGGCGACGAAATTGCGTCAACGCTTGGCGCAGGGTGTCGCTGTCGATGCTGTCGCGTTCTAGTTTGACCATCGCATTGGTGTAGAACTCAACGCCGCCAGTGGAGATCACTAAGTTCTCGAAAAGTTGGGCGACTTGCCACGGCTGCTCACCGACCGCGATCGGTACAATGCCATTTTGCTTCGCAAGCTCCATGGCGGCGAACATCTCTTGCCAGTTTTTCGGCGCGGATAGATTCAGTTGTTTAAGCAGCTTGTGGTTGACCCACAGCCAGTTCAAACGGTGCAGCGTAAGTGGCAGGGCGATGTAGCCGTTTTGTGTTTTGTTGATTTCAATAGATAGCGGGTAGAGCACCTCGTCCCAGCGCTGCTCATCGGCAACTGCGTTGACGTTGTGCAAAATACCGATGGCATCCCATGCTTTAATACTTGGCCCTTCGATTTGCGCGAAGCTTGGTGGATTGCCCGCCAGCGCGCGAGCTTGCAGTACCGTCATCGCACTGTCTCCACCACCGCCTAACACCGGGCTTTGCAGCAGCTCTATATCGTGCTGTTTTAGCTGAGCTTTAAGTGTTTGCAGCGCTTGCTGCTCGCCGTCAGAAGTCCACCAATGTAAAAACTCTACCCCTTGTGGCGACTCAGCGTGAGCGACGCAAGGGGCGAGCAACAGTGGGAACAAGAATGCCAGTTTGTTCATAGTCAGTCTCTCGGGAAAGTCAGCGTGGCGCAGAGGCCGCCAAACTGAGAATGGCTCAGCAACAAGTTGCCGCCATGAGCCTTTGCAATACTCTGTGAAATGGTTAATCCTAGCCCACTGCCTTCTTTATCGTTGCTAGCGCGGAAGTATGGCTGGCAGAGCTTTTCAAGTAATGAATCGTCAACACCGCCACCGTGATCTTCAATTTCAATCTGGATCGACTCTGGGCTTTCAATCAGCGTAATGTCCGCTTGATGGCCGTATTTGAGCGCGTTATCGACCAGATTCTGAATGCAGCGCTTAATCGCTAACGGTTTACCAGCAAAGTGGGTGCGGATTTCGCCGTGGATGCGAATCGTGTCCGGCGCATCGGCGACATTGGCGGAAATGTGCTGAATCAGTTGGGTGAAATTGATCGGCTCGATTTCCTCGTGGATATCGGTCTCTTTAATGCATTGCAATGCGCCTTTGACCATCAAGTCTAGGTCGTTACTCAGGCGGATAAAGCGTTCTCGGTCGGCGTCGTCATCCAGCATTTCCGCTCGTAGTTTTAGGCAGGCAATTGGTGTTTTCAGATCGTGGGAGATGGCGCTGAACAGCATCTCGCGGTCTTTAATGTGGCTGTCGATGCGTCGGTTCATTTTGTTAAACGCACGGACCGCCGCTTTCAGTTCGTTGCTGCCGCGCTCAGAGACTTCGGGCACGTCTAATCGGCTCGACATCAGGGTTGCGGCTTTTGCCAGCTCTCGAATGGGTTGAATTTCTTTGCGAACGATAAACCAGGTACACAGCAACAGCATTAGCGCGGACACCAATAGCGTCAGCCATTGGCGCAGCTCAAAATAGTTAGTCTCTAGGTTGATGTAAGGCGCGGGTAGCACCGCCGCGAGATAAAACCATTCGTTCTGTGCGACTTCGACCTGCATCACCAGAATCGGTGGATTGAGGTCACCAAACGAAAGCGAATAATGCGCCCACAATAGTGGCAGTTCATCGATAGGTAGCTCGTTGTTGAACACTTTGAGTTTGTCGCGCTGGGTGAACTCCACCTCGATATTAGGAATGCCGCTCAGCTCGCTTTCTAATACCTCGCGAACTTGGTTGATGACCAACGTTTTGCGTTCGCTCTCTGGCAGTGGGTCGACCTCAATCTGGTGATTATTGAGTGAGACGAAAAAGCGCGTGCCGCCCATATTGCGTAGTTGATTGAGCACCAAGTGGCGGTATTCCGAAGGGAGGGTTTGAAAGAAAGCGATGGTGGAAGAAGCGCTCAGTGCTAAGCTTTTGACCGTGGTGGTCAGGCCTTCTTTATCGCGTTCGCTGGCGTGTTGATACCAGATAATCCCGGATAATACCTGCGCCAGAATGATCACCAGTAACAAGAACACACTGGTGCGAACGACCAGTGATCCCGTCCAGCGTTTAATTCTCATAATGCACGTCCGTGGTCAGCATGTAGCCTTTGTTGCGCACCGTTAGGATCAGCGAGCGGTCTTTATCTTCAAGGTGATGACGCAAGCGGCTGATCTGCACGTCAATGCCGCGTTCAAACGGGTCGGCATCACGTCCCCAGATCTCGCGCGCAATGTCATCGCGAGACAATATTGATTGCGCGTGGTTGACGAACAAACCGAGCAGCGACAAATCCGCGCCACTCAGTTGCTTAACTTCGCGGCTAGCGACGTGGGTCAGTTGCCGGGTTACGGTATCTAACAACCAATCGTCAAAACGCACTTTACGCGTCAGTTTGCTATTGGCGGTCGATTGGCTGCGTCTCAGAATCGTTTTGATGCGCGCGAGCAGTTCTCGCGGGCTGAATGATTTGGTGATGTAGTCGTCAGCGCCCATTTCTAGTCCTGCGACTCGGTCGGCTTCTTCTGTGACGGCGGTCAGCATGATGATCGGGATATCGGAATTTTTGCGCAGTTTCTGGCACAAGGTAAAGCCGTCTTCACCGGGCATCATAATATCGAGGATGATTAAATCAGGATGGTGATCGTTGAGCAGTTGCCACATCACGCCGCCGTTTTCCGCGCAAAGCACTTCAAACCCTGCGCGGCCAAGGTAATCCGACAACGCTTCGCGAAGGTCGAGGTTGTCATCGACGACCAGTATCTGCTTGTTTTCCATCCTACTTTCCCTGTGTCCGTCCCTGTGCCTGCCCCTGAGTTTGGCGCTGGCCAATATGATGCATTCTTAAACGCCCATGCACAATCGAGCCGATTGCAATTTTCACTTCTCGGTGTAAGAGATTTGTAAGCGGCCACTTACAAACTGATTGCCTTTTGTAACCTTAGGCGCCGCCTTGCTCGCTATGATCATCCTGACCTTACGTGAAACAACATGACCTGAAGGAATCAGGTCCTACAACACTGGCATTCGTCAGGAGGAAACCATGTTTGCAAGTATATTTGGACAACTACAAAAAATAGGGCGGTCGTTGATGCTGCCTGTGGCGGTGTTACCGGTGGCTGGCTTGATGCTGGGTATTGGTAACGCGGGTTTTGCGTTTATTCCAGACGCGGTCAACAAAGTGATGCTCGCCGCCGGTGAAGGCGTGTTCGGCAACATGCAGTTGATGTTTGCGGTCGGTGTGGCGCTCGGGTTATCAAAAGGCAATGACGGTGCGGCTGCGCTCGCAGGCTTAGTTGGCCTAATTATTATGAACGCATCGCTCGGTATCGTGACTGGCCTGCGCGGCCTAGAAACTGACGCCACGATCATGGGCGTTGAGACGCTGCAAACCGGGGTGTTTGGCGGCATCTTTATCGGTGCGGTGGCGGCAATCATGTACAACCGCTTCTACAACATCAAACTGCCGGAATATTTGGGCTTCTTCGCGGGTAAGCGATTTGTGCCCATTGTCACCGGTCTATCGGCGATCGTCGTTGGTGCGATTCTCGCGTTTGCATGGCCACCTGTCGGACAACTTCTTGATGCATTCTCTCATTGGGCAGCGTACCAAAACCCTGTACTCGCGTGGGCGGTTTACGGCGCGGGCGAACGTTCACTACTCCCGGTTGGTTTGCACCACATCTGGAATGCGCCGTTCTTCTTTGAAGTCGGCAGCTATGTAGACCCAGAAACCGGCAAAGAGTTTACCGGTGAGCTCACTCGCTTCTTCGCGGGCGATAAAACCGCAGGTTATCTGTCTGGTGGCTTTATGTACTCCATGTGGGCGCTACCAGCAGCGGCATTGGCGATTTACCACTGCGCGTCTCCTGAGCGTAAGAAAATCGTCGGCGGTTTGATGATGTCTGCGGCGTTGACCTCTTGGTTAACTGGTATCACAGAGCCAATCGAATTTACCTTCCTATTCGTCGCGCCAGTGCTGTACGTGATCCATATTTTCCTAACTGGTATTGCGTTTGCGATCACCGCATTTTTGGAAATCAAACACAGTACTGACTTTGCGCACGGCGCGATCCAGTTCTTCCTTTACTACCCAATGTCGAGCAACGCGTGGATGTTCATCATCATCGGTCCAATCTGGGCGACGCTCTACTACGGCTTGTTCCGCTTCCTAATTGTGAAGTTGGATCTGAAAACGCCGGGTCGTGAAACCGACATTGCAGAAGTGAAGATTACCGGAGAGCCTGATGAAATTGCGGTGGATGTAGTAGCTGCATTGGGCGGCAAAGCCAATATTAAGTCAGTCGATGCGTGTATCACTCGTCTGCGTGTCTCGGTGAAAGACATCGCTAACGTTGATGTTGCTAAGCTAAAAGCACTTGGCGCGCGAGATGTGTTAGTGATTGGCGACAGTTTACAAGCGATTTTCGGCACGCAGTCTGACTCAATTAAGTCAAAAGTGCACAGCGTACTCGCCACCTCCTGATCTTACCTCCCCCAATCTAGGTAAGATTTGCCAACCTCCTTGTGAGGTTGGCTTTTTCGTTTTCGGAGTAAAAAAAGCGAAGCCAATAACCAGCCCTACTTCGCCGCCGCGTGGGTTAAATTGCCCAGCACGCCGCTGATTTTGTTCAATACCTCGTCACAGCCTTCAATATGATGGCGCTGCTTTAAATACATCGGATCGTTGTAAGCTAACCACGTTTTGCCTTCAGCATCTTCATACACCAACACTTTTTGGGGTAAATCGAGCGCCACCTCCTGCGCACAGATCATCAGTGGTGTGCCCACTTTAGGGTTTCCAAACACGATAACTTCAGTTGGTCGCAACGTCATATCGACTTTCGTGGCATTCTCTTGATGGTTAATGCGCGCAAAGACGTTCAACCCTTTTTCTTGCGCGATAGCGACAAATTTATCCGCCGTATCTTTTGCTGAATGTGTGCTCGCAACGGTTACCACGCCCTCACCAGCCAACGCACTCAATGACGTCAACGCCACGACCAACCCGATGATTACTTTTTTCATTTGTCGTCCCTTCCTCTCTCTGAGTCGAAAACTAGATATAGAAAAACCAAGTGTAGGAAAACTATAGAAGTCAAATTCCACTATCGCGAATTGCACTCTACCCACTCAAGAGTCGACCGTGTAACACGGATAAATTGATTCAGATTAATAAAGCATTAACTAGCCGAGCATCAAAAGCGTGAAATACGTAACATTTACAGCCTATTTTAGTAAGAAAGAGAAAAGTAGTGACACGCGATCAATTTGAGTTATTAGCACCCGGTGGTGATTTAGATTCCATCAAAGCCGCCATTGCCGCTGGCGCCGATGCAATTTACTGTGGGCTCGACCGCTTCAATGCTCGTAACCGAGCGACCAACCTCACCTTAGATAACTTAAATGGCGTGTTAACGTTGGCCCATCAGCACAGCTGTAAGATTTTCCTAACATTGAATGTGCTGATTTTAGAAAGTGAAATTCCGGCGATTGTTCGCTTACTCAGCCAACTGAACACCACCAAAATCGATGGCGTGATCGTGCAAGATCTCGGTCTGACCTATATTCTCAAACATCACTTTCCCGATTTGGATGTGCACGCGTCAACGCAACTGAACACGCATAACGAAGGCCAAATCCTCTTTCTCAACCAGCTCACCGCAAGCCGAGTAAACTTATCTCGCGAACTTAACATCGATGAAATAAAACATCTGGCGCAATTTGGTCGCGAGCACAACGTAATGATGGAAGTGTTTGTCCACGGCTCATACTGCATCGGATTCTCCGGAATTTGCTACATCAGTTCAGCTCGCAATGGCGCATCAGGTAACCGTGGACGCTGTAGCCAACCTTGTCGCGAACAGTACGAAACGACCAAAACAGGCAACAACTACCCACTCAATATGAAAGACAACTCCGCCTTTGGGGACTTGGAAGCGCTTGCCGATGCTGGCGTGTATTCATTAAAAGTGGAAGGGCGAATCAAGAAATCGCACTACGTCTATACCGTGGTCGACAATTGGCGCCAGCAAATCGATCGCTTGTGCGAGGGTTTGGAACTCTCTGAAGACACCACAGAGTTATACACGGTGTTCAACCGTGATTTCTCCAACGCATTTTTGCAAGGTGATTTCGGCAAGGCGATGTACATCGACAACCCGCGCGACCATGCTGTAAAGCATTTTTCGAAGGTTTACCAATGCCAGTCTGCTGATGATGTACAAGCGGTGAAAAAGAAACTCTACGATGACAAAACCGCGATCATTGAGAAAGTGGCAGAGCAAACTAAGTCGTTCGATGTCACTTCAACACAAGTATCCGGCAGCAGCTTGAAAGGGTCGATTGATGTGCCAACTCTGCCAACGTTACCTCAACCAGAACCTCGCCAAGGTGCGCCAAAATTATCGGTTCTGATCTCGTCAGCACAAGAAGCCATGCTGTGCGAATACCACGACGTTGATGTTTACTATCAATTGCCAATGGGATTGTCTGGTGAACTGAGCGCGATGATTGAATTGTTCCAAGCCAACCCAATGCTCAAACCTTGGTTCCCAGCCATTTTGATTGGCGAAGACTACCACGCCGCGCGCGTATTTTTGGAAACCATCCAACCTGAGTTGTTGATCACCAACAACTCAGGTGTCGGCATGATCGCAAAAGAGCTCGGCTTAGGCTGGGTGGCAGGCCCACAACTGAACACGGTGAACTCATACGCGTTTAAATGCCTTCAAGACGAGTTCGCGGCAAGTGGCGCGTTTGTTTCTAACGAGCTGAATATGAAGCAGGTGCGTCACATAAAGCGTCCGAAAAACATGCGCAGCTTCTACAGCATTTATCACCCGAACACTCTACTCACGAGCCGCCAATGTTTGTTTCAACAAACCGAAGGATGCCGTAAGGTGAAGGTCAACAAAAGTTGTTTGAAACGCTGTGACAAACGCACGTCTATCATCAACTTAAAAGACAATCCTTACTTGGTGCAAAAACAAAAAGGCAGCCACAATTCAATCTACAGCGAGCACAACATCTTAAACCTGCAAGTGCTGCACGATCTGCCGCAATTGTTTACCGATGTGTTGATCGATCTGCGTGATATCCAGACCGAAACGAAAGTCTCAGCAAGCAAACCTGAGTTGATTGACGCGTTCTTAGCTCTACTTGAAGAACACAGCGAACAAACCGTCCAAACGCTGAATGCCATGATTCAACCAACAGCCAACGCGCAGTATTTAAAGGGGTTGTAGGAGTTACTTGAAAGTTAAACAACGCATCGACTCTCAACATATCTTGAACACACACAGTGCACTGACTACAATAGCGCACTTTTTACGGAATTTAGGTCACACAAAATGACAGACACAGCTAAACCAGCTCTACCAGATCGCCTAGCGGGTAACCCACGTAGCCCATTCTTCATCAAAGAATGCTTCGAGCACCAAATCGGTATTCGTATCAACGGCCAAGAGCGTACTGACGTAGAAGAATACTGCATCAGCGAAGGTTGGGTAAAAATTGCTTCTCCTAAAGCAAAAGACCGTTTCGGTAACCCAATGCTAATCAAACTTAAAGGCGAAGTTGAAGCGTACTACGTGTAAGCTGACCACGCTGAATGTATTTGAAAGCTCGAGTTTGACTCGGGCTTTTTTAATGCCTGTCATATCCCTCCTCATTTAATCTCTTCCCTCTTCTTTTCAGTACAAGTTATTAAGAAATCGATGTAAATCGCTGTTTTTATCTGATTGTTGTCTAAAGTTTCTAAAGAACGAACAGCAATAAGCATTGCCAAAAGAAACGACACCTTTTGAATACAGGGAGAGGAAATGGAAAGCCCACTTGTCACACTCAAACACGCCAGCAAAAGCTTTGTCGATGGCAAAGAGACACATCGCGTGTTGGAAGGCGTCGACTTCACGTTGAACACAGGAGCGAGTGTTGCGCTGACGGGCGCAAGTGGCAGCGGCAAAAGTACTTTGCTCAATGTCATCGCTGGCTTTGAGCCGCTTTCCGATGGTGAGTTGTGGTTAGATGGCGATAACACGGCGGCTTGGAAAGACCCACAATGGAGCCGATTTCGACATCAAAAACTCGGTGTTATCTTCCAGCAATTCAATCTATTAACGCCGCTCAACGTGCAGCAAAACATCGCCTTCCCTCTGCATTTGAATCAACAGAAATGGAACGACTGGTGCGATTATTTGGTCGAGACTCTAGGTATCAGCCAACTTCTCGACAGTCATGTTTCTGCCCTTTCCGGAGGTCAACAACAACGAGTCGCGATTGCGCGCGCATTGGCACACAAACCTAAGCTTCTACTCGCCGATGAACCCACAGGTAACCTCGACCAAAAAGCAGGCTTGGAAGTGATGAAACTACTCAGTGAAATCACCACCCAAGGCAATACCGCCGTGCTCTTGGTGACCCACAGCCATGAATGCGCTGAATTTATGAAAGCACGGCTGCGATTGGATAACAGTCAGCTACAGAACAGCCATCAAGTAAACAAACATGAGCTTCACCATGAAGCAAACTAAGCCATCAAACAACAGATTCACTCATACTCGACTCGCCCTGAATCTGTTTGCAGCGCACTATCGGCAGGCGCCACTGCAAGCCGCCGCGATTCTGATCGGTATCGTGTTGGCTGTGACCTTATTCGTTGCGGTGCAAGCCATCAACCTCAATGCCAAACGAAGTTATGCGGAATCTACCGAGCAGCTTAGCGCACAAGCTCAGAACTTAATTATTCCACCAGCAGGGCAAAACTATCTGCCCGAGTCTCTTTATTTCACCCTTAGACAAAACGGGCTCAGTGCAGCACTACCTGTAATCGAAGGGCGAGTGAGAGACGAACAAGGGCGTCGCTGGTCAGTGCAAGGTAGTGAGTTGATTGCCGCAATTTCCTCACGTTCGCGCTATTCGTCAGAAAACCAACAAAACGTGTCTTTGTTCGACAGTGCTTTACCTTTACCTGAGCTTTTGGCCGGTAAGCCGATCGTGATGATGAGCCAATCTCAACATCAAAACTTAGGGGAAGTAGAAACCCTAACTCTGGATGACATTCCAACCCAAGTGGTGGTGCTACCAGACGAATGGCAGTTAGGTAGCCGAATGTTGATGGACATTGGCTTTGCCCAGCAACTGCTCAATAAACAAGGGCAGCTCAGTTACATTGCAGTTTTCCATTCGGGTGATAAAGGGGATAAAGACACGCAGGCAAATTGGCAGAAGCTGATTAGCGATCAAGGGCAATGGATTTCCAATAACCAAAGTACAGACCTTGGTTCGCTGACCGACAGCTTTCACCTCAACCTCACCGCAATGAGCTTACTCGCGTTTTTAGTCGGGCTGTTCATCGCTTACAACGGCGTAAAGTACAGCTTGCTGAAACGCAATCGGCTGTTAGTGCAAATTCAACAAGCGGGTGTTGCGCCGAGCATTGTGTTCTCTGCGCTGTTAGTTGAGCTCACTCTTCTCGTTACCATCGGCGCTTCCCTCGGTTTTGTATTGGGCATGCAGCTTAGCCACTGGTTACATCCGACCGTGGCACTGACTCTAAAGCAACTTTATGGCGCGACACTGCTGCCCGGAACTTGGCAGTGGCAATGGTGGGCACAAGCATTGCTACTCACGTTAGTCGCCACCCTGTTGGCATGTTGGCAGCACTTTAAACAGCGAGTGCGCCAGCCGCTTTCCTCTCATGGCGGATTTTATCAAGCGCCGGAAGCCTCTAACGAAAACCAATTGTTCGTGATAGGTGCTTCGTTGACGGCTCTCGCACTCGCAGGGTTATGGTTGAGTGAGCATCACCGCTTCACCATGGCGTGGCTCGGCGTGCTTGTGGTGTCGATTCCTTTATATCTACCCAAAACACTCAGCGTCTTAGCCAATTGGTGTGAAAAACGCACCAATTCCGGTTTGATGCAGTATCTTTTTGCTGAGTTGCGCGAGCTGATTTCTCCGCTTTCTCTCGCCATGATGGCACTGCTACTCGCCGTTACAGCCAATATGGGGATGAATACGCTAGTGGGCAGTTTTGAATCCACCTTAAAACAGTGGTTAGAACAAAGGCTACACGCCGATATTTACGTCAGCCCTGCCCAAGGAGAAATCGCTGATGTAGAGCGCGCGTTAGGGCAGTTCAATAATGTTGAGACCGTCTACAAGCAATACTACGTCGACGATAACCTGCAAGGCTTACCGATTTTGCTTGGTACCAAAGACAAAGACACCTTAGAACAAACCATGGTGTTCAAATCGCATTTGGAGAACTTCTGGTCACGCTTTTACCAAGGTGAGTTGGTCGCTATCAGTGAACCAACCGCGGTCAAACTGGGTTTATCACTGGGTAGCGCGCTCACGCTTGATGCCGTTCCAAATAAGAACCTGCTTGTGGGTGCGGTATTCCACGATTACGGCTCACCCAACGGTGAAGTGTTATTGGCACCCAAATTATGGCAAGAGAGTGGCTTTACCGACCTGCCAACAAGCCTTGGCATTAAAGTATCAGGAGACCCACAAATCGTATACGAGCAACTGCGCGAGCAATTGAATCTGCATCCAAGTCAGCTCTACGATCAGGCGCAAATCAAATCCATCACGTTGGATATTTTCTCGCAGACCTTCGCCATTACACGCGCACTCAACGGCGTGACGTTGATGGTCGCGGTGATTGGTTTGTTCAGTGCTTGTTTTATGTTGCTCGACGCGCGCAAAGCCGCCATTGCAAGGCTGTATGCACTTGGCGTCAGCCGTCGTAAATTAATGACCATGGTGGTCGGGCAGATCGTCGCTTTGGTCAGTTTTACGCTGGTCATTGCCCTGCCCCTCGGTGCGATGGTGGGTTATGTACTGACAGACATCGTCACCTTACGAGCTTTTGGTTGGAGCTTAAATTATCTGTGGAATTGGAGTGATGCGCTGAGCATTGCGGCAATCACCATCTTGGTGGCAGTGATCGCAACCTTGATTCCGCTGTGGCGATTGGTCAGTAAGCCTGTCGTCTCCAGTTTGCAAAGCGAGGTCTTGTGATGGTTCGATTGGCAAGCAAGCTTACTCTACTCATAAGCAGCTTATTCCTATTCGGTTGTGAAGATGCCCAACAAAAAAATATGGGCACGTTGCTGGGCAGTGGAGATACACAAAGCGAGAGCAACCTATTCACACCCGTAGAAAAAGGGGTTGAACTCACCTTTCCTACCGATCATCAAGCGCACCCAAACTTTCGTCATGAATGGTGGTACTTAACCGCTAACTTAATTGATGAAGAAGGCAACCCACTTGGCGTTCAATGGACACAATTTCGCTTTGCTGCTGCGCCGCCAACGGGCGAAGATGACGTGAAGAAAACCGAGTGGCAAACTCAGCAAATCTACATGGCGCACAGCGCAGTCACGACAACCGACAAACACTATGCAGATGAAAAATGGTCACGCGCTCAAGCGTCCTTAGCCGGCGTCGATAGCTCTCCATTTCGTGTTTACCTCGATGATTGGCAGTGGACCTCTTCAACCAACGACCTCTTCCCTGCCACGCTAAATGCCAATTCAGAGCAGTTTGGCTACTCACTAAAACTGACCAGCAGCGCACCTTATCAAAAGCAAGGCGAGCAAGGTTACAGCACCAAAAGTGCCGATGGTCAGGTGGCTTCGTATTACTACAGCCAACCGTTTATTGATGTCTCCGGTGAAGTCACCATCGACGGCGAAACTCATCAAGTGTCGGGTGAAGGCTGGATAGATCGAGAGTGGAGCTCGCAATTCTTACTCGACTCACAACAAGGCTGGGACTGGTTTGCTCTGAGGTTGAGTGACAAAACCAGCTTGGTGGTGTTCCAGTTGCGGGATTCCAAAACCGGACAAGCTAGTTACGCCAGCGCAAAGCTGATGCAGCAAGATGGCTCTGGCATCGCCATTTCTCAAAAAGACATTCGCTTAATAGCAACCAAGCAAACAGAAATCCAAGGGCGAAAGTATCCAACCCAGTGGCAAGTGTCGATTCCAAATCAGCAAATTGAGCTTACCGTTTCTGCTCTCAACCCGAACGCGAAAATGCCGCTTTCGGTACCTTATTGGGAAGGCCCAGTACGTATTGAGGGCTCTCATTCTGGGACTGGTTACATGGAGCTAACGGGGTATTGAAATGTTGAGCGGGAGCCCCAATTATTCTACTAGAACAAATACTGGCAACCAAGTCATACACTGATTGAAAGGAAATATGATGAACCCAATTATCGCCTTGCTGAAAGAGAACAACATCAGCGATGAGCAAATCAACGAGATTTTTCAGACTCTGACGCAAAACCCTCTAGCGGCAATGGCAACAATCAGCCAACTAGGTTTGCCACAAGACAAGCTACAAATGCTGATGGCGCAAGTGATGCAAAACCCTGCGCTAATTAAAGAAGCCGTAGACGAGTTGGGATTGGATTTCTCAAAGGTTGAAGAAGCAAAAGAGAAGCTTCAAAGCCAAAACCAAGGCAACTAAGTCTTAACCATTTAGCGCTGAATATAGAAAAGGCCGTTAACCCGAGCATGTGGGTTAACGGCCTTTTTTGTTCACTAATTTGTTGTTAGCTACTTTTTTGCCAGCTAATTATCAGCGATTTAAAGACGCGAATTGATCTGCGGTCATACCGTAGTAAAGTTTATCGTCAAAGCCTTGCTCTAGTTTGTAGTAGTCTTTCTGACGGCCTTCTTGAGTAAAACCATTTTTCTCTAACGTCTTGTAAGAGCCAGCATTAGAAGCGTAGCAATCGGCACTGACTTTATGGGCGTTTAGCTCAGTAAATCCAATCTCGGTCATCATTTGGCAAGCGCGAGTCGCAACGCCTTTGCCCCATGCGCAAGTAGGTAACTGATAACCCACTTCGTAGTTGCCAGTTAAGAACATCACTGCGGTCACTGCACACATTCCTATGTACTGACCTTGTCGGTCGCGAATCACGAACGTTGGACTATCTGGCCAAACACCGTCTTTGATCGCTTGTGCCGTATTTTCAATAATAGGGCCAAAGAAGCCTTCATACAGACTGTTGTCAGCAGGAGCGAAGAACAGATACTGATTGACCTTATCGTCGTTCAACATCTCGATAATATCTTGTAGATCAGAGCCTTGAATCAGTTGGATAGTCAACGATTCGTTAAATGGGATGGCTTCGCCTTGTTTTAGTTTTTGATATGACATTTGTTACCTCGTTATCTGCTGAAAATAGTAGCCCAGCGAATAAGAGAAAAATTGGATTTTTGCGACAACTTTCGGGCTGCTTAGCAATGTATTACGACTCAAAATCGCCATAGATATCGATGGTTAAGTCGCGCTTTTTCAAGTACTTGCTCGGTGTTTTTCTTAGCTGCTGTTTGAGGGTACGAATCAAATGCGATTGGTCACTGAAACCAAATTGCTGTGAGAAGCTCGCCCAATCAATCGCCTCTTGTTGCTTGTAGAGGGTCAAAATCATCTGCTCCAGACGCGCCATTTGTTGATACTGCTTAACGCTCAACCCCACCACTTGTTTGAAACTGCGCTCAAGCGTTCTGCGAGAACAGGCGCACTGTTTGGCTATCTCATCAATATCCATCGCTAACTCAGGTGAACGTAGCGCTTGAGCATCCATCACGGACACTGCTTTTTGCGATGCCAAAAACGGTTTGGTACGGCAAGGTTCGATATCTAACGCATCTAAATGTCGCTTGATATAGTCCAGCAAACATTGCGGTGAATCCTGCAACTCTAACTGCCATAGACCTTGTTGAAAGGGCTCATCAAACGCCGCGTTAAGCCAATCAAACCATTCGCATTGGTTAATTGCACTAACTTGGGATGCGTCACTAAAAAAGGACTCAATGGCATATAAACCCTCGGGGCGAAAGGTGATACCAATACGCTTGATGGGAGCCGTATCTTCCAACAGCAGCAAGTGTTCGTTAGCCGTTAATAAATGGCAGCCTTTGCCAGTAAGCTTAGTGTCTCCCGTGTCGTAGCTGTAGCCTTGCTCTGGTGGCGTAAAGAGTAAATGAGCACGCGGGTTTGGAATAAGGTGCGGCTTGGGGTCAATGACTTCACCCTCAGGCACTTCCAAGTACCACACTTGATGAATGAGCCATTCGTACTCTGGCAGAGTGTGTTTCCAAGCTATCATGATTGTCCTAGCGGTTAGTAAAGATAATAAGCGCAACGTTTTTGCTTAAACATCTGTTAGTTGAGTGTGACTGATTGACGCGCATCTCGCCACGCATTTCTCACCCTGCTCCCTTGCAAGCTTGTTGGATTGCGGTAGGCTTTGAGCAGAGAAAACAAGCTGAACAGAACAAGGAAATACCCCGATGCGCGTCGACTACCACCAACGACTGGTTCCTGTGATTCGTTATTTAGAACAAAACTTTAATGAACCACTCAACCTGCCAGAAGTGGCCGCGCTGGCAAACCTTTCTCCTTATCACTTTCATCGCACCTTCAAAGCCGTGCAAGGCGAGACATTGGCCGATTTCATTCGACGTTTACGTTTAGAAGCCGCCGCCGATGACTTATTCAAATCCAAGCAACCAGTATTGAACATTGCCCTAGAGTACGGATTTTCTAGCTCACAGAGCTTAGCCAAAGCCTTCAAACAACATTATGGCGTTACACCTACGGCCTTTCGTGACTGCGAAAACTATCAGCAATTTTCTGAATTAGCACGAAACAGCAAGATTGGACACACGTTGCGCAAGAATGGAAACGAAGTAACACCAAGCGATTCATATACTGGCTCTGAACTCACCAAATGGAGCACGACAATGGAAACGCAAAACTTTGAAAAAGCTAAACTGGCTTACATTCGCGTAAACGGCCCTTACGGCCAAGGCTATGAAGAGCCATCAGGTCGCCTGTATCAATGGGCAGGAATGAAAGGTTTGGCAGGCAATACCTGCATCTTCATCTACCATGACAATCCAGAAATCACGCCAGACGAGAAGTGTCGCACTGATATCTGCTTGATGGTGCCAGAAGATACCGAAGTTCCCAAAGGCATTGAGCTGCAAGACTTCCCCGGCGGTCAATATGCGGTGATGCGCCAGCACATTACTGACCCAAGCCAATACTCAAAAGCGTGGGATGATGTCATGAGCAAAGTGATTGAATCCGGTATTGAGAACGACGACCGTCCTTGCTTCGAGCTTTACCACAGCTTCGACCCACAAACGCACCATGCAGACGTTAGCTTCTGCACTGCCATCAAATAAACCAAAAGCCTGCATCGTTGCAGGCTTTTTCATTTCTTACTCTGGTTGCTTAAATTCGTTCTTCCAAACGCTGTTTATCTTTTAATCCAATTACTTAGAACACGAACGAATACCTCAGTATTTTCGTGATCCTACTTCGCGTTTTGGCCACGCGCATTCATTCGCTCGGCTGAGTTGGGATTCATTTCACAGATTATTCATGAAGCGAACCTAGACTGAAAAAATTCTATCGACCCCGTTCGACCTACAACGCTAGGCACAATAAAAACTAGGTACTACAGCACCTCTAGGACATTCCATGAAGAAGAACTTACTTGCCATTGCTCTTGGTAGCGTGATTGCGCTGACTGCTGCCCCATACTCTATCGCGGCTAACGATGCTGCCGTCCAATCTTCCGCCGATTACTCACAGATCGTCACTAAACGCCAGGTTGTCGACCAACTTCTCAACGACGCAGTACAAGCATTCAAATCCCCTGCGCGTATCTCGCATGCGGGTTTTACCGCCAAAATGCCGAGCAACATGGAGATTGTTACCGACCGCTTACTAGAAGCATACAAACTTGAGCCGTACCGCACTGACCTACTGATATCTGCAGCAAACGCGCAGATCTACAACAAGAATGCAGACCGCGCGATTGAACTGTTTGAACAAGCCCTTTCTGTCGCACCAGACGATGTGGATTTGCACGCTTACTTAGCGGTATGGCAACGCTTTGAGGGCAACCAAGCGGAATCAGCGAAACACATGGCGACGCTCACGAAGCTCAATGCAGGTAAAGCCGCAGACATCCAACGCATCTTCGACACCGTAGACCGCGTACTTGCGACTCCATTAAAAGAGAAAGCCGACAAAGGCAAACTGGATGACAAAGGCGCAATCGTCACGCTGGGATACGCGCTGAACCCAGATGGTTCTATGCACCAGATCTTAGTTGAGCGTTTGGAAACCACGTTAGCAATGGCGAAAGCAAATCCAGACGCATTGATCGTATTGACGGGAGGCGTACCGAAGAACCACAAAACTGAAGGCAAATTAATGGCGGATTGGCTGATCGAAAAAGGCATCAGCAAAGATCGCATCATTGAAGAAAACTACGCCACCAGCACGGTAGGTAACGCCCTATTCAGCAGCTACGCATTGGCGCGTCATAACATCAAGCACGCAACCATCATAAGCTCAGCGAGCCATGTGCGCCGTGGTCAAACCTTGTTTGAAATCGCAAGCTGGCAAACTGGTCCGCAAGGCATCACTTTCGACACCGTAAGCTACCCAGACAAGCCACTGAAAGACTTAGCCAAAGCCAGCGATAGCGAACTGCTTGGTATCTACCGCGATGCACTGCGTACTTACGGCATGTGGAGCTACCGCTCTTACCCGCTAGAGTCGCGTTAAGTATTCTCGACTCATACCAATCAAAAAAGCCTGCGTACTTGCAGGCTTTCTTGTCTTTGTGCAGTGATAAGAACCGCTTAAATCGCTTCGCCGTTTACCGTTACTGCCACATCAATGTTGCCACGAACTGCGTTTGAGTATGGGCAAACTTGGTGTGCAATGCGCGTTAGCTCTAGCGCTTGCTCTTGTGGCATGTCTAGCTCTACCGCTAGGCTCACTGTCAGTGCAAAGCTGCCGTTATCGTTAGGACCGATGCCCACTTGCGCTGTTACGGGTGCACTTTTCAGATTTACTTTACCTTCACGTGCTACGTGCAAAATCGCGTTAGAAAAACACGCCGAATAGCCCGCTGCAAAAAGCTGTTCTGGGTTAGTTGCTGCGCCTGTGCCGCCCATTTCCTTCGGGTATGACAGCTCTAGATCGAGAAGACCGTCATCAGTTTTTACTTGACCATTACGACCAGCCAAAGCGGTAGCTTGAGTTTTGTATAGAGTAGTCATGCGAGTGTCCTTCTTAATTTAAGTTGTACGCAATTTAATTGCTTGCAATCTTATATCGAAGTAAAGATCGTTTGCAACTATATTGTGCACAATTTATTTTATAACTCTCTTTCTCTGCAAGCAGGTAGGCAACACCAATGAGCCAGTGTTACACCGACAACACCATGACCGACGACGATAAACTCTTACTCGAAAACCAAGTTTGCTTCCCGCTCTACAGCGCAGCAAATGCAGTGATCCGAGCATACCGCCCGTTGCTGGACGAGCTTGATCTGACTTATTCGCAGTACTTAGTGATGATGGTGTTGTGGGAGAAAGATGGTGCCAGCGTGAAAGAGTTGGGGTCTCAACTGCATTTGGACTCAGGCACACTCACGCCGCTGCTTAAACGCTTAGAAGCAAAAGGCTATGTAGAGCGCGGCCGAAGTGAAACCGATGAGCGCGTCCGCGTACTCAACCTCACCGAGCAAGGTCGTGACCTTAAAGAACAAGCTAAGTCAGTGCCAAACGCTATGATGTGCAAAATCACCTTAGAGCTAGATGAAATGATCATGCTGAAGAAGTTGTGTGGCAAAGTGCTCGACAATCTGAGCTAACAAGATAGAAGCATCCGCTTCCACACTTCCTATTAGAAAGAGCCTGCCGAGATGCAGGCTCTTTCGATCTTAGCTAGAAGATCTACTCAAAGTAATCATTGGTATTCTCTATTGCTACTCTGCCTTAATCTTCAATAAAACCTATCAAAGCAAACTCACTTACATCGGATTTCCCTATCAAGTGAAATAGGAAATAGCTATCAATAGGATAGTTACAAGCGATTTTCCTTAAACACACTCCGATGAGAATATACTTTCCGAAAGCAACAACAGCTCAGCTTAAAACATTCAAAGGAAAGTAAATTATGATTAATACTCAAATCAAACCATTTGCAGCTACAGCGTACAAAAACGGCGAATTCGTTGAAGTAACAGAACAAGACGTTCTAGGTAAATGGGCAGTATTCTTCTTCTACCCAGCAGACTTTACGTTTGTATGTCCAACAGAACTGGGCGACCTAGCAGACCACTACGAAGAGCTACAAAAACGTGGCGTAGAAGTTTACTCAGTATCAACTGACACACACTTCACTCACAAAGCATGGCACGACAGCTCAGACACAATCGGTAAGATTCAGTACTACATGCTTGGCGACCAAACAGGCAACATCACAAACAACTTCGGTGTGATGCGTGAAGGTCAAGGTCTTGCAGACCGTGCAACGTTCCTAATCGACCCAGAAGGTACTATCCAAGCAATGGAAATCACTGCTGAAGGTATCGGTCGTGACGCAGAAGACCTACTACGCAAAGTGAAAGCAGCTCAATACGTAGCAGCACACCCAGGCGAAGTTTGCCCAGCTAAATGGAAAGAAGGTGAAGAGACTCTAGCTCCATCACTAGACCTAGTTGGCAAAATCTAAGCCACTGAAATTTAAGTTCTAATCAGTTCCCGATTTCCTTTTTCTGATTAGAACTGAATTAGAGAGCACTTCAGGTTAGATACCTTGACGACCTTCTGCCTGATTTGCTCTCTCCCCCTCAGGTTTTATCTACAGTAACCACTTTTTATTACCTATCTGAATAAGTAGGTGTGCAGTAATTGCGTAGAAAAAATCGTTTAGAACCAGGCATAGATTTTCGATAGCTAGTTACTCTAACTACAAAATCTATAACGCAGTTATCAACGATTTTAGCTAGCAAGAATGAACAAATACTTGTTTTGATTGGTAACTATTTAATTAAGGTAGTAACAACTATGTTAGACCAAGCGATCCAACAACAACTCAAACAATATCTGGCTAATGTAAAAGAAGAAGTTCGTTTAGTGGTTAGTCTAGATGAAAGCAAAGCATCGAATGACATTTTGTCTCTAGCGAACCAAATCGCAGAGATGAGCGACCTAATCACCGTTGAACGTGACGACAACGCAAGCGCACGTAAACCAGTGATGGCGGTAACTAACCCAGCAAAAGGCACAGCACTACGCTTTGCAGGCTTGCCAATGGGTCACGAATTTACCTCTCTAGTCTTGGCACTGCTTCATTCCGGCGGTCACCCAATCAAACTAGAACCAGAAGTGATTGAGCAAATCGCAGCACTAGACAAAGATCTAGACGTAGAAATCTTCATTTCACTGTCGTGTCAAAACTGTCCGGACGTGGTTCAAGCGTTCAACATGATGGCGGCGATCAACCCGAAAGTAAAAGCAACCATGATCGATGGTGGTTTATTCCAAGATGAAGTGAAACAGCGCGACATCATGGCAGTACCAAGCGTATTCGTAAACGGTGAGCTATTCGGTCAAGGCCGTATGTCTCTGACTGAAATCCTAAACAAAGTGGATGACGGCGCGAGCGAGAAAGCCGCGAAAGCACTGAGCGAAAAAGCCCCATACGACGTGCTTGTAGTCGGCGGTGGTCCTGGTGGTAGCGCAGCTGCTCTGTACGCCGCTCGTAAAGGTATTCGTACTGGCGTTGTTGCTAAGCGTTTTGGTGGTCAGGTTATGGACACCATGGCAATTGAGAACTTCATTTCGGTAAAACGTACTGAAGGTCCAAAACTGGCGACTGATCTTGCAGAACACCTAAAAGAATACGACGTAGATGTCGTGACTGAGCAACAAGCTGAGAAGCTAATGGGCGCAGCACACACAGAAGATGGTTTGATTCACATCCAACTTGAAAGCGGCGCAACGCTGAAGAGTAAGAGTGTCATCCTTAGCCCTGGTGCACGCTGGCGTGAAATGAACGTTCCGGGTGAGCAAGAGTACCGCAACAAAGGCGTCGCGTACTGCCCACACTGTGACGGCCCACTGTTCAAAGGCAAGAAAACCGCAGTTATTGGTGGTGGTAACTCAGGCATCGAAGCGGCTATCGACCTTGCTGGTATCGTAGAACACGTAACGGTTCTTGAATTCGCAGACGTACTTCGCGCAGACCAAGTGCTTATCGACAAAGCGAACTCACTACCAAACGTAGACATCATCACGATGGCGCAAACAACAGAAGTAGTAGGCGACGGTACTCGCGTAACAAGCTTGAAGTACAAAGACCGCAACACAGACGAAATCAAAGAGATTGAACTGTCAGGTATCTTTGTTCAAATCGGTCTAGTACCGAACACAGAATGGCTAAAAGATTCAGAAGTAGCGCTATCTGAGCGCGGTGAGATTGAAGTCGGTAGCCGTGGCGATACTAGCCTAGAAGGTGTGTTCGCAGCAGGTGACGCAACAACCGTTCCTTACAAACAGATCATCATTGCGATGGGTGAAGGTGCAAAAGCAAGCTTAGGCGCATTTGACTACCTAATCCGTAAGCAAGGTTAATCTCCAATTTCTTGAACACAAAGCGCACGGTGCTGTGTTTTCTTCCCCGGAAAACCAATCGGGGCACCGTGACAGCGATGAGTAACAAGAAATAAAATCAAAAAACCTAGAAGCCCAAAGACTTTGCCAGCAGATATTAACTGCTGGCTTTTTTTGGTTTGGGGAGAGGTGTAAGCAAATCTCTCAGCGCTCCGAGTTCAAACTGGAGGGAATGGCTCTACAATCACGGATAATTCAGTTCACTCCACCAGCATCACAACGCGCTGCGAATAGATTCTGAATACTCGCTTAGGCTCCTTCAGAATGACGCTGTTCGTTTAGCGTTCTCTCCCCGTCATTCCCGCGAACCTAGGTGAGACTCGGAATCTACTCACCGTAAACTCGATCGAAAATGAGTAGCACGAACAAACAAAAGGTGAAACAAGGTTGCAAGCCCCTAACCCAACTCTCAGATTCAAAGCACCAAACCCACCGAATCTCTCAATGTATCCAGATCCAAAGATATCAACCCTAAAAAATTTTAAAAAAGCCCTTTACCTAAACTTAACTTGAGGTTTTAGCATATTCATCGTTGGCTAGAAAATGACAAAAAGGAGCACATCATGATCCAACTAGAACATATTAACTTAGTCGTGAAAGATATCCCTGAAATGCTGAAGTTTTACCAAACTGCATTTCCACATTGGTACGTGCGTGATGAAGGTAAAGGCGAATGGAGTGGCAAACCAAGAAACTGGCTACATTTTGGCGACGAGTATCAATACATAGCCATGAGTGACCATGGCGAAGGAGAAAACCGCGAGTTGAGCGGGCACCAAGTTGGGCTAGCGCATTTTGCTTATGTGACCAACAACGTCGATGCAATCATCAAAAGACTAACCGATGCAGGTTATCCGATTGCCCAACCTGGTGCTGATGAACCATACCGCAAAAATGTGTATTTTGTTGACCCTGCCGGTTTTGAGATTGAATTTGTTGAATACCTGGCGGATGACCCAAAACTTCGTAACCTGACAAGCTAAAAGAGATGTAAATAATAAAACGCCAGCAGATAGTGACTGCTGGCGTTTTATTTTATCTATCAGGCTTCTTTATCGCATTAGCGCTGTTTGGCAAAAACCTGAGTCCAGTAATATCCGTAGCGTGCAGAGTGATTTTCGACAAGCGACGCGCCCATCTGATCAAAATCCGCACTCATAATATTAAGGCAGTGACCTTCACTCGATAACCAAGCATTAACGACGGCGTTAATGCTGCTTTGCCCTACGGCGACATTCTCACCAATGGCGCTCCAAGCATAGCCCGTTGCGTTAACTCGATCTGACATCTTGCTGCCATCAGAGCCTGTGTGGCTCATGAAATCGCTGTTCGCCATGTCGCTTGAATGTCGATAAGCGGCGCTTTCCAAATCGTAGCTCCAAGTCAGGGCCCCAACAGGTGGCATGGTGGTTGCACCACACTGTTGTGTAGTAGAGCGGGCGCTGTTGACCGCTGCAAGCATCTGCTCGGCAAATGTGCCTTGTGACGATGTGGAACCTGAGTTTTGTGAGCCGCTTTCTGCTGGGGCTGACGACTCCCCATCGCCGCCACATGCGCTGAGAAGTAGGGCCAAAGCAGGCACTAAGATCTTAGTTGGCATTGTCTTTCCTTTATGAGTGACGAAGAGCAAACTGCGCTTTTCGATAATAACGCCCAATAAACTAACAAAAACCAATAAAAGCACCATATAGCTTAGGGGTTTTTAACCAAAGACTCACATGAAGTTTTCAATCGCCTTGGTTCGGTCGATAAATCGGCAACGTTTCAGCCCAAGTATGGAATGGCGTTTCATCCATATCCTGTATTGCTTGAGTGATAAAATCGATGAACACCCTCACTCGGGCAGGCACATATTCCCGGTTGGCATAGAGAAGATACACGCCATTTCCTGCTTGGCGCATGCTTGGAAATATCGGCACTAAACGCCCCGCTTTAAGCCAGTCTCTCGCGATAAAATGAGGAATCTGAGTTAATCCTAAGCCTTCTGCGCAAAGCTCTGCCATGGATTCACCGTCATTTACAATATAGTTTCTTTCGGGGTCATATTCACTCGCACCGTCTGGTTCTGGCATCCGAATCGGCAACAGTTTCCCCGTTTGTTTAAAACGAAAACGAACCCAAGAATGGTCATTGAATACATCCGGGCCACTCGGAACACCATGGCGCGCTAAGTAATCCTGACTGGCACAAATGATAAAATCGATAGGGCTCAGCTGACGCACAATCAATTGACTATCGTGAACGACACCAGAGCGAATCGACACATCAATACCTTGCTCAATAATATCAACGTAGGCGTCATCGTAATGAATATCGATAGTGATGTTAGGGTAGCGGCGGCAAAACTCTTTTAATAAAGGACGAATATAGAGGCGACCGTACGAGACTGGCACATTAATCTTAAGCTGCCCTGAAAGCGCATCATTGTGACTTTTTAATGAATCCTCACATGCCGCCAGCTCTTCCAGTACAAACCTAGCAGTATTTGCGTACCGACGACCAGCTTCTGTCAGGCGGCTCTGTCGCGTAGAACGTTGAAAAAGCTGTATACCCAAATCGCTTTCAAGACGATGTATGGCTTTGCTCACGGTCGAAGGGTCAGTGCCATACACTTTGGCAGCCGCAGCAAAACTACCGCCATCTAAAGTGGCAATAAAAAATCGTAGGGACCGTATCTTATCCATATAACCAATGAACTCTATTCATGAATTTTATTCACTTTAGTAAAGACCAAGTGGCTCTTCAATCACTAATTAGCCTAAATATAATGAACCTCAATAACTTGATGCTCTGTTAGCGAGGAAAAACCATGGGTAAAAACGGATTGAAGAATGCACTACAACTATTGAAGCGACACTAGTCCTATTCTTTGGGGTGCTTCAAACAGCACATGCCGCAGATAAACGAATTGGTATTCTGGTTTACGATGGCGTACTGACCTCTGATGTTACTGCGCCTTTAGAGGTCTTTGGCGTCGCAAGTCGTCTCACTTGGTTTAGTGATTATGACGTGCTCACCATTTCCGTCTCCGATCAGAAAACCATCACCACTGAAGAAGGATTAAAAATTGGTGTGGATGCTTGGATTGGTGATCTGCCGGAACTCGACGTATTGGTTTTAACATCCAGCTATGACATGGATGCACTAATCGAAAATAAAGATCTCATTCACTTTATTAAAACTACCTCAAAAGCGGCAGATTGGATGGCAAGTAATTGCTCTGGCGCGTATTTGTTAGCCGAAGCTGGCCTTTTAAACGGCAAAAAAGCAACAACTTGGGCCGGAGGTGAAAACGGCTTTCAAAGAGATTACCCAGCAGTCAAAGTACAAGTCGACCAGAATTTTGTCATTGATGATGGCGTTATCACTTCGAACGGTAGCCTAGTTAGCTATCAAGCTGCTCTTAAGCTACTTCACCTTATGACTTCAGAGTCTAAAGCTCAGGAAGTCGCAGATGCCATCCAGTACTCACGTTTTTCCAACCAACCATTTTAAGCGTGTAAGAAAGAAATCAGAGTCACCCTTCGATATTTCGAAGGTTAACTCTTCGAATTTATCTTCCTAATCGAACAACCCTTTTTATCACTGTAAAAGCGATAAAAAGGGTTATCGTTCATCTGGCAGACACAACGTGCTCTCCAAACTTTTTATCTTAATGCTATGGAAAAACGTAAACGTTACGAAGCACTGACGAAAGAGCGATACCAAGAGATCTACCGTCTCGCATATTGGTTATGCAAAGATCACCACCTTGCTCAAGATTTAGCGCAAGAAACCTTTCTGAAAGCGTGGCGATTCTTTGATAAATTAAATGACCCCAACGCCGCGAAGTCTTGGCTCATTGCTATTTTGCGTCGTGAGAATGCTCGGCGCTTTGATAGAAAACAGTACGATTTTGTCGACATTGATGAGTGTGCAATACAGACAAAAACCTACCCTGGCAGTGACTACGACATGGCCCAAGATTGGCTTCAAAAACAAATGATGATTCTCGAACCCAAATACCGAGAGCCGTTGCTCTTGAGCTTAGTGGCTGGGTTGAATCATGATGAAATTGCCCAAGCCTTGAGGCTCAACCACAACACAGTGGCGACTCGATTATTCAGAGCGCGTAATCAGATCATCGCACAGAAGGAGAGTCATTAAGACACAAAAAGTAGTCAACCATGTAAACTAACTGGCTATGCTCCGGTCTATTTCATAAGTCGTTACACAACTCGACGCTTTAACGCTTTACATCAAGCGCGACTAGATGAACACTTCTTGTCAAAGTACAATAACAGCCGACATAGAGTAGAGTCAGTAAAACATTATGAGTAACACGACGGCGAAAAAGCCGAATCCCTTATTTGAAATCCTTTTCAACGTATTTATCCCTTCCTTCATTTTGATGAAGTTTAGTGGCGATGAGCATCTAGGGACAGCAATGGCGCTGGTTGTCGCTTTGCTATTTCCTATCATTTATGGCGGTATGGACCTTGTCCGTAACAAGAAATTTAACTTTATTTCTGCACTGGGCTTTATCAGTGTTCTGCTAACTGGTGGCATCGGCTTGTTAGAGCTTGATACACGCTGGTTAGCACTAAAAGAAGCCCTGATTCCTGGCCTGATCGGTTTAGCGGTTTTGGGTTCAACGTTTACCCGCTACCCACTGATGCAGAAGTTAGTACTGAATGACACAGTGTTGAATCTCGCGTTGATTAACCAACGTTTAAAAGAAAATGGTAAAACCGATGCGTTCGAACGTTGTCTTATGTCTTCTAACTACCTGTTTGCAAGTACTTTTTCGTTCTCATCTGCAATGAACTACTTCCTTGCGACTTGGATTGTGACTAGCCCTTCTGGTACTGCTGCCTTTAACGAAGAGTTAGGAAAAATGACGCTGTACAGTTACCCAATGATTGCCATCCCAAGTATGTTGATGATGTTCGGTATTTTTTATTACATTTGGCGTCAAGTACGTGCGATGACATCGCTCGAAACAGAGCAAATCTTCCATCTAAAATAGCCCAATCATTACAAGTAAACCCATAAAAAAGGGAGGATTTTATCCTCCCTTTTCTCAACAGGCTCACTGTAATTCACAGCGTCAAAATGATTTTTCCTGACACTGCTGACGAGCGTCGCTCAACCATTTCAATCGCTGTTTGAAAGTCCTCTAACGGCAGATCATATGCAACGTTTAACTTTATGTCGCTGCTAATAAAGTGTTCTAACATTTCAGCAAACACCGTCTTTCTCCCGCCTTTGCCTACCGATTCTTCCCAATACCGCAAAAAGAATGTACTAAAGTCGATGTTGTTGGCCTTCATCGATTCAAAAAACTCAGGCGTATAAGGCGTTAACGACAATGTTCCGTAGTTGATGTATTGGCCGTTTTCTTTCAAGGTACGAATGAGATCCGTGCCAGCCTCACCACCTATCGCGTCCAGAGCGACCGTTGGTTGTGGCAGTTGGCGCGTTTGCAGCTGAACTTGTAAGTTTTTCTTCGCGTCCAACACTGGAATGGTACCGTACGGATACTCGTCTCGCTTTGAGGTCACAGCAATCAGTGCAAAACCCAGTGAATGGGCGAGCTGGGCAAATATCTTACCGATCGCTGACCCTGCTGCATTGATGATCACCACATCGCCTTTGTTCAACTTCGCCACTTTAGTGGTGATCACCCACGCGGTTAGCGCGTTGATGTACAACTGGCAGGCATAGCCGTTCTCCAAACTCTTAGGTAGCGGAAAAAGATTCTCAGGCGAAGCATCTATGTAGTATTGCCAAGTACCACTCATCGCCACCAACACTTTTTGCCCAACTTGAAGGTCAGTTTGACCGACTGCACTGACTTCCACCACACGCCCAACCGCTTCAAATCCCGGCACGCGAGGTGGTACGTGAACGCGGCGGTATTGCCCAACACCATGAATGGAAAGCAAGTCACTTGGGTTAATGTTTGTAGCTTCGAGTCTCACCCGAACCTTGCCCTGAGCAAGCGGTTTGAGGGGCTCTTTTTCCAACGACAGCGACGTTTTGGGTTGACCAAAACAGAATTGATTCACTCGAGTATTTATCGTTGGTGCCATTGTTATTCATACCATGTAATTGAAATTCAAAAAGGAAGTTTCGTAACTTCTACTCAAAAGCATTAAGTGAAGTCGAAACTCTGTATTTCTACCTGCGCGATGCGCCGTTCACTCTAAACTGTTGTGGCGTCATATCAAAATAGGCTTTAAATGCTTTGATGTAGGATGAGTCGTTTTGATAACCCACTAGGTCTGCAATGGCTTGGATTGGCAACGATTCATCTAACAAAGAAAGCGAGTAAATTAGCCGAATTTGTTGCCGCCAAAGCAGAAATGAAGTATTGAATTCCTTGGCGAACAACCGTGATAAAGTGCGCTCAGACGCCCCAATTTTCTCTCCCCAGTCTTTTAGCGAACAGCTCAACGCGGGCTCGTCGGTCAACTGCTCGAAAATCAGTTTTAGTCGTCTGTCTTGTGGTAGCAATAACTGAAATGTCTGCACGTTGCTTTTCAAAATTTGATCATGCAACACCGCCAGCAAATGCAGCACTTCTTCGTGGCTTGTCTCACCTTCACACTGTCTGCGGATCTCTTGTAAAAGCTCATTTAAAAACGGCGTTAAAGCAATGGTTCTCACTTGTGGCTCGTACGTTGCGCCAAACTCAGGGTTGAGGTAAATGCCAACAAATATCGTATTGCTTAGAGCAATCGACTCGTGTTGAACACCCGCAGGAACAAATAACGCAGAGGTGTGCGGAACCAAATGCTGATAATGCTCAGTTTGTGTTTGCAATAACCCTTTGATAGGAAAGATGATTTGATGCCAAGTGTGTTGATGCAGCGCATCAATGTAACCTTTTGGCATGTCGATGGTTTTCACTAAAACAGGAGAATGGGGATTCGCGGCCATCATCTCATTGTAGGTGACGACGCCTGACTTCGAATCAATTTGGCGAGTTAGCATTGTTAGTTGTCTTTTCATCCCTACACCGACACAAGTTTACTAGGCTATCATGCTCCGCATCGCGAATGAAGGTAAACACTTTATCTCTCATTCAAATAATAAGGAGGTTACATGAAGAAAATCGGCGTCGTAAAAGCTGTGCTAGCAGGGAAAACCGTCCCTTATGCTCATGGTGCGCAAAGCGCAATCAACAAACAAGTGCTGCCTGAGCGCCAGCATGCAACAGAGCTCGGTTTTATCAGTGATGAGCAAGGTGATCCGCGCTTTCATGGTGGCATTCAAAAAGCGCTTCATATTTACCCAAGCGAACACTACCCAATCTGGCAACAAGAATTAGGCGAAAGACCAATTTTCCAATCCGCCGGCGGCTTTGGCGAAAACATCAGCTCCGAAGGCGTCACCGAATCCACGATTTGCTTGAAAGATAAAATTCGCATCGGCTCAACACTACTGGAAGTGTCGCAAGGTCGTATGCCTTGTTGGAAACTTAACGTACGCTTTGACCAACACGACATGGCGAGAAGACTGCAAGATACGCTTCGAACAGGCTGGTATTTCCGAGTGTTGGAAGAAGGCGATATCGGTGCAGGTGACGAGATTATTCTGTGCGAAAGACCTTATCCAGAATGGCCACTGGCTCGCATCATGGGCGCGGTTTTCACTGGCTGTTTAGATAGAAAAGAACTCACTAAGCTGTCTGAGCTGCCGTTAGTCGAGTCTTGGGGCAAGCTGGTCGAGCGCCGTCTAGAAACTGGTGAAGTCGAAGATTGGGAAATGCGCTTGATTGGCCCAACTGCCGTTAATACTCAAAAGTAAAATTTGTAAGCCACGCTCTGAACCGACTATGCCGTCAAGAGCGTGTTTTTTGTTTTACTTCGCACTCGGGGCTGGGCGTTTCGACTTACCTTGAAACTGCTTAATGCTCTTCTTAGCATGAGTTCGACGGTTGGCTTTTTTATCACGTGGCGCGCGTTTGCTCTCGCCAGTTGATGGCTTATCCGTTACTGGAAAACCTGCCATATCTTGCACTGGTAATGCACGTTGAGTCAGGTGACGAATCGCGCTTAGTGCGTCCATTTCACCATGACAAACCAATGACACCGCCACACCTTGTTCGCCTGCGCGAGCGGTGCGTCCTACCCGGTGAACATAGGTTTCTGCATGCATTGGCAGTTCAAAGTTGATCACTACAGGCAATTGCTCAATGTGAATGCCGCGCGCTAGTAGATCGGTGGCAATCAACACCTGAATTTGCCCAGATTTAAACTGCGCCAGTGCTTCTTCTCGCTCATCTTGACTCTTATTGCCATGCAGCGCATTGGTTGAGATGCCCGCTTTATTCAGCTTCTTCGCTAAGCCATCGGCGTTCTCTTTCGCACCAATAAAGACTAATGCCTGAGTCCACGCGTTTTTTTGAATCAGTTCAATCAATGCCTTGGTTTTACTGCCTTTGTTAACGAGGTACAGCGTTTCAGCAATATCTTGGTTGGTGCTGTTTTCTTGATGCGCTGCAACTTGCTTTGGTGCCGGCATAAGCAGCTTCGCTTTACCCTTCAACTCATCTGAAAACGTTGCCGAGAACATCGCGGTTTGACGCTGGTTTGAAATAAGCCCCGCAATATTTTGTACGTCAGGCCAAAAGCCCATATCCAACAGACGATCCGCTTCATCCAACACTAGGTAATGGATATTGCTTAAGTCTAAACCGTTGTTTGCCAGATCAACCAAACGACCTGTCGTCGCGACAAGGATATGAGGATTTGTCGCTAGCGCCTGCTGTTGTTGCTCTTTATCAACGCCGCCACACAAACACACTGTGTTGAGGTCAAGAGCTTGACCAACTTGGTTAATTGCTTCACTCACTTGCATTGCCAGCTCACGCGTTGGCACAAGAATCAGCGCTTTTTGCTCTGGATTGACACTCAGCTTTTCCAACAAAGGCAAACCATAAGCAAGGGTTTTGCCGCTGCCTGTATTTGCCAAAGCCAATAGATCTTGACCAGCCAACAGCTCAGGAATGGCCAACGCTTGAATATCGGTCGGTCTCTTGAAGTCTTTTGGCAGTGCGTGAATCAGCTCAGAACTCAATGAGAGAGTAGAAAATGGCATTAACGAAAACCTTGTACTTTGGGTTGAAGAAGCAATAAAAATAATGAAGATGCGGTAAAACGCAGGCGCGGACTTTACCACAATCTGCTAGGTGAACCATCCTATTTTAGGCGCTTAAACCAAGCGGCGCCTATGCAAATCGTCAGAAAACTAAAAAGCGCAAAAAAGCCGTTAGTCTGTACTGCCACAGAGCTAACGGCTAAAAACCCTTGAAGAGAACGCTTCGTCAGCCTTTCACTGCGGCTGAAAAGAAATGTGCAGTTTATTAAAGCACAGCTTTACGATTCGGTAAGAACACCTCACCCAACATACAACGAACCGAGCCACCACCAATAGATTCTATGGTAGAAACGTCGAATGGCAGCAATTTACCGTGCGTTGCCAATTGCTTTCTTTGTGCAGGTGAGAATGCATCGTACGCCGATTGCGACATCGCAATCACCTTGTCGCCGTTGATCGTTTCCAGTTGCAGAATGTTACCGCAGAACTGGTTCATCTGATCAAGCGAAATTGAGATGACTTGCTTGTCTTTGGCGAGTGACTTCATTACAAAACGACGCTCAAATTCTGGGATCACTTCGTCACAAATCACGCAAAACTGTTCGCCAACCGCCATCATCACATTGGTGTGATAAATCGGCGCACCAGACGGCAAACGAGTTTGGAAAGAAATCACTCGTTCATAGCCAATACGATCGGCGTAATCTTCTAAAACCAGACGATCACAACGTTGTGAGAGTGCGGCGTAGACCGTTTTATTTAGGTGGTCAAACACCATCACACCCGTGCTTTCTAAATACGCTTGCTCATCAAGATATTCAGTTAGACTGCTGCGTCGATGAACTTCTCGCCCAGCTTGCGCTAGTGCTGCCACAAGCGCATCGGGACGTACTTCTTTTTGACGGTTTTCACAGGCCATTGGAAAGGTGTACAACGTGCCATCTGGCGTAGTGCTAAACCAATTGTTTGGAAATACCGCGTCTGGCGTCGCAACATCTGAAGTTGGATAATCAAACTCAACAACTTGAACGCCCTCTTGACGCAGCGTTGCAACCATACTCGCGAACTCGGCCATTACTCGACGTGAGACTTCTTCTTGGCTGAGTGACACTTTATGTTGGAACTCATTATCTTGTGCGGTTTCTTCATTAAAACGAAACTCTTTCGGTGGCACCATCACTACGCAGTTTGCGGTTTGGCGCTGAGCACTTTGCGTGCTTTCTTCTTTCCCATTAGCAAATTGGGTCACTGATTCGTGTAATAGCATCCAATACATTCCTTATCACTAGAATGAGGAGATTGTAAATTTATTGTTAACTTCAGTTTTGCTGTTTTGACAATTAATTTAATTGCACAAAAGTAATTTTTGCTGCATTAAGTTCATTTTTCCTTAAATTTTATTGTCACTTTGCAGGTTTAAGCTTTTATGGCACCACGATGAACATGATAAGAATTCATCATAAGAATCAGAACCATAGACAATCACACTCATAACCAACTAGTTACATTTAAGACACAATCGGTTAGACTATTTTTTCGCCCCTCTCGTCAATCGGTCTGCTTTATCGAGGAGCAGGCAAAAAACTCTCATACACGCGGTTTCGTCCAAAGCAGCGTGAATCGATGGATTTAGCCACCCCAAATGGCACTGTTTTAACTTTAGGATGAGTTATGTTTAAACGATTTGAAGGCTTTACAGAGCCGTTCCCCAAATCTACACCGGATCAGCCTCCTTCAGGGATGTTCGCTTTTCTGCGTTATTACACTCGTGGTTATGAAAAGCCTTTGGTCATCATGTCTTTGATGGCCACAATTGTGGCTGTTGTTGAGGTAATGTTGTTTGGCGCGATGGGACAATTGGTTGATTGGTTGTCTACCAGCAATCCAGAAACGTTCTTACAAGACAACAAATCGGATTTGATTTTCTACGGAGCCTTATTGCTGGTTGTCATGCCTATATTGGTGATCTTGTACTCGTTGCTCGTTCATCAAACGTTATTGGGCAACTACCCAATGTCTATCCGCTGGCTTGCACACCGGTATTTGCTCAATCAAAGCTTGAACTTCTATCAAGATGATTTTGCAGGTCGAGTCGCAACGAAAGTCATGCAAACCTCATTAGCTGTGCGCGAAACCGTAATGAAAGCTATGGATGTATTTGTTTACGTTACGGTTTACTTCACCAGCATGATCATTATGTTAGCGACGGCAGACTGGCGTTTGATGATCCCAATGATCGTCTGGTTACTCGCTTACATCGCTATCCAAATCTATTTTGTCCCTAAGCTCAAAGACGTCGCTTCAGCGCAGGCCGATGCACGTTCGACAATGACAGGGCGCATCGTCGACAGTTATACCAATATTCAAACCGTCAAACTGTTTTCTCATAGCCAGCGCGAAACCCAATATGCCGAGCAAGGCATGAAAGGATTTTTGAATACGGTCTATCGTCAAATGCGCCTAGTGACCGGCTTCGACGTCGCTGTAGAGATCTCAAACTATATTTTGGTGTTTTCCGTTGCTGCTTTATCGATTTACCTGTGGTTGGATAGTGCCATTAGCGTTGGCGCGATTGCGATTGCTGTTAGTCTTGCATTGCGCGTAAACGGTATGTCGATGTGGATAATGTGGGAAGTTGGCGCCCTCTTTGAAAACATGGGAACCGTTGTCGATGGAATGAAAACGCTCTCTAAGCCTATTGATATTAAAGATAAACCAGGTGCAAAAGACTTAGTAGTCACTGAAGGTGGCATTCACTTTGATAACGTCAGCTTCCATTACGGTGAGAACAAAGGCGTAATTAGCCATCTCGATCTCAACATCAAACCAGGAGAGAAAGTAGGCTTGGTTGGGCGCTCCGGCGCCGGAAAATCGACTTTGGTGAACTTGTTACTTCGTTTCCACGATGTCGAAGACGGCAGCATTAAGATCGATGGACAGAACATCTCAGAAGTCACACAAGACTCTTTGCGTTCAAAGATCGGTATGGTGACCCAAGATACTTCTCTGCTACACCGTTCAATTCGAGACAATATTTTGTATGGCAATCCAGATGCGACAGAAGAAGATTTGCTGAAAGCCACTAAGCAAGCGCATGCCCATGAGTTTATCGAAACTCTGACCGACCCATTTGGTAATGCCGGATACGATGCGCAAGTTGGTGAACGTGGTGTAAAACTGTCTGGCGGCCAACGTCAGCGTATCGCAATATCTCGTGTGCTACTCAAAGACGCACCATTGCTGGTACTGGATGAAGCCACATCGGCTCTGGATTCAGAAGTCGAAGCAGCGATTCAGGAAAGCTTGAATGAATTAATGCAAGGGAAAACGGTTATTGCTATCGCTCACCGATTATCGACCATCGCACAAATGGATCGCCTCATCGTGCTAGATAAAGGCAGCATCGTTGAACAAGGTTCTCATCAAGAACTCATTGCGAATAACGGCATTTACGCCCAGCTTTGGGCGCATCAAACTGGCGGATTTATCGCTGAAGAACTAGACAATCAACACGCTTCTTAACGAGTGATAAGCTCAATAAAAACGGCGCTTTAAGCGCCGTTTTTTATTTAAATCCATGGCTAGATGCTCATATAGCCATTGTGGTTTCTCATATATGAAACACTCTCCATGATAAAGCTCACACTTTTTCTGCTAATATACCGCCTCGTTGCGTATCCATTGCAATGAACACAATACAGAGTATTGAGCCGTCTTCATTTGTCATTTCACTTTTTGAGAAACAGCTATACTCAATAGATGGCTTAGTTATTATATTAACAATAAGGTAATTAGCTTATGTGTAAATGTGGTTCAATGCAGATCGTACAACTCAAACCAAGTTGGGCTGACAAGCTATTTGGCTACTCAGAAAGATGGAAATGCCAACTTTGTTGTAAGATCTACCGCATCTAAAATTAAAAATAGAATCTTAGTTTTTCTAAGAAAAAGCAGTGGCCCGACAATGATTGTCGGGTTTTGTTTTTCCGAGCATTCATTTTTTTCCCTTCGCTACAAGACTACTCATCACGGCAAAACCTAGCATCTTAATGTGACTTAGGTATAGAATCAGGCCCACTTATTCTTTCCGATATTCATATATAACTGGTCACTATGAACAAAAGTTTGCTAACGAATGTCCTCGCTATCGCTTTGATGGCTGGAGGTCATCAATTACAAAACGACTATCTTTGGTATGCAGGGCTGTTTGCGTTCTCAGGCGCCATCACCAACTGGCTTGCCATCCATATGCTGTTTGAGAAAGTGCCTGGATTATACGGTTCTGGCGTGATCCCCGCGCGATTTGAAGAGTTTAAACTGGCTATCAAAAACCTGATGATGGAACAGTTTTTTACTGAAGCGAACATTGACCGATTCTTGAATAAAGAAATGGCGGGCGGTGTGAACATCGATCTTCAACCAGTAATTGAGAAAGTAGATTTAAATCCAGCATTTGATTCCCTAGTGGAAGTAATTGAAGGCTCTCAGTTTGGTGGCATGCTAGCGATGTTTGGCGGCTCGGAAGCGCTACAACCCATGCGCCAACCTTTCGTCGAAAAGATGCAAGAATCCATCATTGAGTTGAGCAAGAGCGATAACATCAAAGAAGCACTGAAAGAGCAATTCGAATCTCCTGCAATGATGGATGAGATAAAGCAGAACATTGAAGGTATCATCGATCAACGTTTAAGCGAATTAACACCGGCATTAGTTAAAGAAATGGTGCAAAAGATGATCAAAGAACACCTTGGCTGGCTAGTCGTTTGGGGCGGTGTTTTTGGTGGTTTAATTGGCGTTATCAGTACCTTTATCGGGGCATAATCGCTCACCGATTTATTAAAAAAGGAGCTTCGGCTCCTTTTTTAATCGAGAAAAAGTAATATACCAAGCCACGCTAAATAAGGAGGCTCAACACATGCCTCGCCTAACCAAGGAGCTCGGGATTAACACCAAATCCCGTTTTATGTTCTTCTATGACCACTTCACTACGAGTTTGAATCACGCCCGGAAGCGTGCCTAACTTACTCGACATAAACTCCTGATACGCTTTCATGCTCTTAACACGAACTTTTATCATGGTATCGAAATCTCCAGAGAGCGAGTAGCACTCTTCAATTTCAGGCATCAATTCCACCGCTTTCGCAAACTTTTCAAAAATAGAAAAACTGGTTTGGTCTAAACGAATATGGATGAATACTTGCACATCCAGCCCCAACTTTTCCGCATTCAACTCTGCATGGTAACCATTGATATACCCTTCTTTTTCTAGCCGCTTTACACGGTCAGAACATGGAGAAGTCGTTAAGTTAATCAGCTTTGCTAGTTCTACAACCGGAATTCTGCCTCTCGAATGAAGCACTCTCAAAATATGTAAATCAATCCGGTCCAATTGATAACTCATTAACCCGCTTCCTTGTAACCACTTAGAAAGCATCACATTAATCGTTGCTCAAACAATTGCAAACCATCAAATGCACAGCATGTGAAATTCAGCAGAGAATAACCAGAAAACAACGAAGGAGGGAAAGAGCTATGATTATTGCCGCTCACTTAGTAACCGTGATATGAAGAGAAAAAGCAACCTAGCGGCTCCCGCGGAGTCGCAAATTTGAAAGCGCATGACACGCCTGTATAGATATGTCGTTCGGGCAACACTGCCCTATTTAGCCATTAATCATGGCTATCACTCAGAATTAGAGTGCGGCCGATGTATGCCGTGTAGGATGTGGAACAACCTCTCCAATTGCACGATGATTACAACAACGGCAGTAGTATTGAGGCTCCATCTCGTAATAATGTTCACCTGATACAAATTTCGCCATCAGCTGTGTAAAACTCACCATTTTGCCTGTTAACGAGTCAACAGACTGAGGCTCGCAACGCTTCATAATCACTTTATGTTGCGTTGATTTTCTACAAGCTGCGCAATATATATCCGGCATTTCTCTTCTCCCTACTTTTTCGTCCTACTGACAATTGACATATTTTGTTCAAAATAATTCCACAATTAAAAAGCTCCTTTAATTTTTTGTGCCCTATCTTCAAAAAATTGAACGAAAGTATCAAAAAACTGAGACATTGGTCAGACCTCAACTTTTGTACCATCAATATGAGCAAACGTGCTTATGTGTGTAATAATACGACACATTACACATAAGCAATTGTTCGGGCTTATTATTTAGTAAGGCGCATGACAACTACACGCCTGGCTAGATCGAGCTTTCGAGACGCCTTGTTATCTCGATTTACCCCGCAAACCAGTTGCTAGCAGCTATAGCCGTCTCATCAAGGAAGAAATGCATGACGATACAACCGATTCTCACTACCGAAAGACTCGTCCTCCGGCCATTCAATATCGATGACTGCCAACAAGTGGCTTTACTCGCTGGAGATAAGCGAATTGCCGACATGACAGCAAACATCCCTCATCCTTATGAGCGACCGATGGCGCAAGCATGGATAGATAGGCACGATCCGATGTATCAGCAGCATCAAGGCGTGGCGTACGCTATTACCTTGCGAAACACTGGGGAGTTACTTGGTGCAGTGAGTTTACCGCGTATCGAAGAGGGCTACGGTACATTAGGCTACTGGGTTGGCGTGCCACATTGGGGGAAAGGCTATGCATTCGAGGCCTCCAAAGCCTTACTCGAATTTGCTCGAATGCACTTTGAGTTAAACGGAATAACCGTGATGCATTTGGTGGACAATCAGCGTTCTAAATCGGTGATCCAAAAACTAAATATCCCTTACATCGGTGACAAAACATTGCGCATGCAAGGCAAAGAACGAAAGGTTTGTGTCTACCAACTCACGTTCGTCGCTTCTGAATAAAGTCGAGGAATATGTCGGATGATCATCCATGAAACTTCACAAAATCTGTCCAAGAACAACCCTTTCTTGCTAGGAACTGTATTGTTGTCGCTGTTCTATTTTTCCTACCTAGCAGACAAGATCGTCGAGTTTGGACTCGTAGCACTCACAATAATAGGATTGAAACTGCTCTCAACGTACTTCACGCGCCGCGCGTTCAATCCTAAAACGCTAGATATCGATGCAAGCACCAACACCTTGAAGTACCGCCAGGGCTCAACGGTTTACTTCCGTCTACCTCTTGATGACATTGTCAAAGTCCAAATACAGAAAGAGCTCCTCTCTAGCAAAAGTTTGATGCTCTACACAGTCAACGACGCTTACCAAGTGCCGAATTCAGACAATTTCGATTCTCTACAGTTAAAGGATTTAATGAAACAACTTGAAGAGAGAATTGATGATCAATCTCGCTAAAACGAAAAGAGAAGACATTCTAGAATGTTGCCAATTTGGTCTCTAAATAGAAAGACAAAAAAGCCAGCAATAACGCTGGCTTTTCTCTGTATTAGTCTTGTGCGACTTTCACGCGAATTTTGCTTTTTTCTACGTTCGTCAAATTCAGTGCTTCAAGAGCAGAAATGGCTTCTGCTTCGTCCGGCATGATGACAAAACCGAAGCCTTTCGACAAACCCGTGTCTTGATCAAGCACTAGCGAACACAGTTCTACTTTGCCGTACGCTGAGAATAATTTGCGGATATCTTGCTCGGTCATGTGACGAGCCAAGTTTCTTACTAAAAGTTTCATAATGAACCTAGTTGGTTTGATAACGGTTCGATTCTCTCAGTTTCTCTCTGGCAAACCAAGTGAATAATATGACGGCGTTGACTAGATCATTCTAAGTACATCTGTTTAAATGATTTTCCGTTCATTTTTCACCCATAGGAGAGTCGGCATGGAAACGAAACGTCTCAAACTCATCCCTGCTTGTTTAGAACGAGCCGAAGAGGCGCATCAAGCTGTCGTTCGCAGCCAAAAGACTCTCGAAGTCTATCTGCCGTGGGTGCCTCATGTGCTGACATTAGAAGCGATGATAGAAGGGACAGAGAAAGCCATCGCAAACTTTGAAAACTTCGAAGAAGAGCTGCGTTACTACATCATTGAAAAAGGAAAGCGATCGCTTACTGGGTGCGGTCGGCTTGATGATTCGAGATCCCGACGTACCATCCTTTGAGATAGGTTATTGGTTAGATGATGCTGCCGTTGGCAATGGTTATGTTGCCGAGGCTGTGCTCGAAGTTGAGCGCTATGCGTTTGATGACTTGGGTGCCAAGAGAATCGCAATTCATGCTGATAGCACCAACCAAAAGAGCCGGGCTGTAGCCGAGCGCTGTGGTTATGAGTTCGAAGGAGAGCTCAGAAACGAACGTCTTACCACATCGGGAGAGCTGAGTAACACCGTTATTTACGCCAAAATTCGTCGCGACTAACACTCCAATCTAACCGAGCAATGCTAAGCTTTGATCTCAAGCTACCACCATTAACGTTAATTAAGTTTCAGATAAAACAAAGCCCGCTAAAATAGCGGGCTTTGTGTTCATATACGGGAAGTTACTAGTCTAGTTCAACCAGTTTTTTCTCGAACGACTGGTGTTGGTCTAACACGTCTTGCGCAGCACCACCCGTTGCTTTACTTACCACAATGATGGCAAGCGTAGAGAAGATGATGCCCGGTACGATTTCGTACACATCAAACCAACCGCCAGTTAGCTGCTTCCAAACTACGATAGTGATACCACCAACAAGAATACCTGCTAACGCGCCGTTACGGTTCATACCGCTCCAGTAAAGGCTAAGTACAACCGCAGGACCAAATGCCGCACCAAAACCAGCCCAAGCGTAAGATACAAGACCAAGTACTGAGCTATCAGGCGTCATCGCTAGGAATAGCGCAACAAGCGAAATAACGATAACACCGATACGACCAATCATTACGATTTCTTCAGAAGACGCTTCTGGCTTGAATACTTGCTTGTAGAAATCTTCTGCAAGCGCTGAAGATGAAACAAGGAGCTGTGAGTCAGCGGTACTCATTACCGCCGCTAGGATTGCTGCTAATAACATACCCGCAACGACAGGGTGGAATACTGCGTTAACCAATAGCATGAAGATCTTCTCGCCGTCTTCTAGTTGAGTACCCGGATGACCCGTAACCCAAACCAGACCAACAAGACCAACAAGCATTGCACCAACCATAGATAGTGCCGTCCAAATCACTGCGATACGACGTGCAGTCGTTAGATCTTTGTTTGAACGAGACGCTTTAAAACGCGCTAGGATGTGTGGCTGACCAAAGTAACCAAGGCCCCACGCCGCTAGAGAGATAATGGCAATCGCAGACAATGGTTCGCCTTTCGCGTCATTCCATAGCGTTGCAAGTTCTGGGTTGATGTCATGTAGATCAGAACTTAGCTGACCTAAACCACCGTCCATTACCGCTATAGGAACAATCATTAGCGCAGCCGCCATTAGAAGACCTTGCACTAAGTCAGTCCAAGATACCGCTAGGAAACCACCGAATAGTGTGTAAGAAACGACACACACCGTGCCGATGATAACAGCGTAGGTATAATCTAGACCGAATACCGTCTCAAACAGTTTGCCCCCTGCGACCAAACCTGAGCTGGTGTAGAAAAGGAAAAATAGAAGAATGAAAAACGCAGAGATTGTCTGAATCAGTTTCGACTTATCGTTGAAGCGACGTGACAGGAACTCTGGCAACGTTAGCGCGTCAGTTTGGATACTGTAGGTACGAAGGCGTTTTGCACTGATGAGCCAGTTTGCCCATGTACCAAGAAGTAGACCGCCGGCTAACCAGAAGGCCTCGATACCCGCAGCGTACGCATAGCCAGGCAAGCCTAGCAGCAGCCAACCACTCATGTCTGAAGCACCTGCAGATAATGCAGCAGGCCACGGACCTAGGCTACGGCCACCTAGGAAGTAGTCAGATGAATTGGAAGTCCTCTTATACGCGTAAACGCCAATAGCAACCATAATCAGTAAATACGCCACAAAAGTGGACGTGATAGCAAAGCTATTTTCTATCATTAGATAGTCCTCGTTATAATTATTTCCTTCCTTGCCTGCCCTGATATTTTACCGTCTCAGCAATACATCAGAGTATAAAAAACCAATCTGGACCGGCTCTCAGTCCAGTTACTCCAGATTGGCATTACAAGTCAGGTTAGTGAGTTTCGTTCCCCAACTCGAGTAGAGTTGCGTTACCACCCACCGCGGTAATATTTATCGTTCGAGTGCGCTCAGTAATGAAGCGCAACGAGAGATGAGGATCATGAGCCAATTTCGGTGACTCTAAATCCGTTTCAGAAACTAAGCCGACGATTGCACCGTCACGCTTAGCTAGTTGAAGATTGAGCGCATGCTCAATCTGTGAACGCCCAACATAACCCACACTACGTACATCGCTCTCAAGCAACGGGGCAGACGCATCGTACGCAACAACCTGGACTAAGTTAGATGGGAAGTTTGCCAACGCTACAGCTTGCTTAACCAATTGGTTTAGCTCTGCATTGTCACTGCAAACGACCACACTGTTGCCTGCAATTAAGGCACAGGTGATCATCGCAAAAGCACTGTATAACGCATTATCAGCAGGCTCGATGTTGTTTTCACAAATCACCAAAGCCACACCGCGTCCTGCGGCATACAGTTCGTTAGTTTCCCCTGTAGGGCCAACTAACTGGTGAGTTTTTGCAAGAAGAGCTGATGCTTGTTGCAAGTGGTAAGAAACCACCTTGGCAACGGTAGACTGCTGCCCTTCTAGTGCAGATTTAAATGCCAGAACATGCTCGCATTTGTAATCAAAATCAGTCAGATTCCACTGCTCCCACGCAGAGAATGCATCTTTAAAATAGGTGATCTGATGAACCATAATGCGACTCCTTATGCGTTTTCTGCTTGAGCAAGAAGATGTTGAGTAAAGCGGAATAGGTAGTGTGGACCACCAGCTTTCGGGCCAGTACCCGACAAGCCTTGACCACCAAACGGCTGTACACCAACCACAGCGCCAACTTGGTCTCGGTTGATGTAGCAGTTACCTACTCGAGCATGTTTCTCAATCCAACGGTACGTGGTTTCGTTACGGCTATGGATACCCATCGTCAATCCAAAACCCGTTTTGTTGATCTGCGCAACCACGTTCGGTAATTCAGACGCTTTAAAGCGAACAATGTGCAAGATTGGACCAAATTGTTCTTCTTTCAGCACATCGATGCCCGAGATTTCAAACGCACTTGGTGAGACAAAGTCACCATGCTGGCACGATTCATCCAGCTGTAGCTGAGCGACTTTAGTCTGTGTTTTGCTCATTTGCTCAAGGTGAGCGAGGAGTTTTTGTTTTGCATTGCTGTCGATAACCGGACCAACATCTGTTTTGTGTAGGTAAGGTAAACCAACATGCAGTTCATTCATCGCACCCTGAATCAGGTTGATCATACGGTCTGCTACATCTTCTTGTACAAATAGAACACGAAGGGCAGAACAACGCTGACCAGCAGATGCAAACGCCGAACGAATCACATCACGCACCACTTGCTCTGGCAATGCAGTACTGTCCACAATCATTGCGTTTTGGCCACCTGTTTCCGCAATAAACGGAACTGGTTTCGCGCTGCGCTCCGCGAGCGTAACGTTAATGCGTTGCGCCGTTGCCGTTGAGCCAGTGAATGCCACACCAGCAATAGCATCATGAGAAGTCAGTGCATGACCGATCTCAGCGCCGCGACCAGTAAGTAACTGAATCACACCTGCAGGGAAGCCAGCATCAAGCATTAGTTCAATAGCGCGAGCGGCAATTAAGCTTGTTTGCTCAGCAGGTTTTGCAACCACTGTGTTACCCGCAATCAGTGCTGCCGTCACCTGACCAAGGAAGATAGCCAACGGGAAGTTCCAAGGGCTAATACACACAAACACACCAAGACCTTCACGGCTAGAAATGCGTTTCACACCATCAAAGCCTTCTAGCTCAAATGGCTGTAGGTTTTGCGCTTGTTTCGCGTAATAACGACAGAAATCCACCGCTTCACGAACTTCATCAATGCTATCGTGAATCGTTTTACCCGCTTCTTTGTGACAAATCGCCACCAGCTCAGCCAGGTTTTCTTCCATTAAGTCAGCAAGCTTTTCTAAACAAGCCGCTTTTTGCTCAACAGGAACGGTTTTCCAATCAGAGAAAGCAGTTTGCGCCGCATCAATTGCAGCGGAAACGTGATCAAGAGTTGCAAATGCCACTTTGCCGACTTCAATTCGGCGATCGTATGGTGCGGTGATGATCTCAGCCGCATTTTCCTTGATCATGCTTTCGGCAAAGCGTTCACCATTGATCATCGGGCCTGCAACCCACTGGTTGTCCATGAAGCTTTCGACCTGAGCTTCAAATGGCTTCGCTTCACTGTCGATGTCGATGTTGACGCCATATGAGTTCTTACGCTCAGGGAAAATGTCGGCAGGTAATGGGATCTTGTCGTTGTGTAGCGTGTCAAAACCCGTCAACACATCCACAGGGTGATGGGTCAACTCGTAAATTGGACAACGCGCATCAACTAGACGGTGTACAAACGAGCTGTTCGCACCATTTTCAAGCAGACGACGAACCAAGTACGGAAGAAGATCAGCATGACTACCGACAGGTGCATAAATACGTACTGGCTGACCGTACATTTTCATAACATGGTTATACAGTGAATCACCCATACCATGCAGGCGCTGGAACTCGTATTCTTTGTGCTCCGCCATGACAGCAATTGCCGTCACCGTGTGAGCATTGTGGCTTGCAAATTGTGGGTAGATATTACCGCGAACACCTTCGCTAAGTAGGAAACGAGCACAAGCTAGGTATGCAACGTCCGTCGCTTCTTTGCGAGTGTATACTGGGTAATTTGCATAACCCGCTTGTTGAGACCACTTGATTTCGCTGTCCCAGTACGCGCCTTTAACCAAACGCAGAGGAATAACGTCACCTTGTTCTTTTGCGAGTGCATTTAGCCACACCAAGACTGGTAGCGCACGTTTTGAGTAGGCTTGAATAACCAAACCAAACTTGCCCCAACCCTTCACAAGATCGCTACGGTATACTTTCTCAAATAGCTTCAGGGAAAGCTCAAGGCGATCCGCTTCTTCTGCATCGATTGTGATTGCAACGTCGACTTCAATAGCACGTTTTAGTAGTTGCATTAGTGAGTCATACAACTCTGTCATTACACGTTCTTCATTTGCGACTTCGTAGCGCGGGTGTAATGCAGAAAGCTTGATGGAAATCGAAGGCGCAGGGCTGGTGTCGTTACCGTAAGTCTCGCGACCCACCGCTTCGATCGCCATTAGGTAATCTTTGAAGTACTTGTTCGCGTCCGCTGTCGTTAACGCCGCCTCACCCAACATATCAAACGAGTAGGTGAAACCTTTGTCGCGCATTGGGCGACCGTTCTTCTGCGCTTCTTCTATCGTACGACCACGAACAAACTGGTGACCCATGATCTTCATTGCCTGATACATGGCTTTACGAATCACAGGCTCAGAGAATTTATTTACCAGACGGTTTACAGCCTGACCTGGGCTCTGGGTGCCTTGCTCACCAAGACCAACCACTTTACCTGTTAGCATGAGGCCCCATGTTGATGCGTTAACAAACACAGAGTCAGAGTTCTTCAGGTGAGATTTCCAGTCTGCGACACTCAACTTATCTTTAATCAAAGAATCTGCTGTCGCGGCATCTGGGATGCGCATTAATGCTTCTGCAAGACACATCAGCAAGATACCTTCTTGAGTATCTAAGCTGTATTCCAGCAATAAAGCATCAATCATCTGGATTGACTTCTTATCGGCACGAATGGCTTCGATAAGGTGGGTCGTTTGGGTAGTGATCGCCGATTTTTCATCCTCTGTCGGCGTCGCTAGTGGCAATAGTTGCTCTAGCCATTGAGACTCGTCCACCATATATAATGGCGAGATCAGTGACCACAACTTATCAAGCGGCTGCCCGATAAATTCCGGTGTCAACACGTTCGTAGCTGTAAACATGTGTGTTCCTCAATCTCACTCCTCGAAAACCGCTTCGAGGATTATCAATGGCTGGCAGTGTATTTTGAGGCCGATAAGAATACTTGTCAAAAACTACGACATTTTTGCCAAAAACTCGCTTTTATAACAAAACATCCACATAGTCACATTCAAATAGGTAATATTTTGTGTTGTAAATTTTAATTTTTTCATTGCATTCACAACAAAATATCAAGAATATCAATAAGATTTTTGTGAAGAGCTCGTTCTAAGAGAAAATGTAGGATCAAGTGGCATATCAACCACTGCAAAGAACAGAGAATTTAAAAAAACGAGAGATAGGTCACGTGAATAAAACATAAAAAAACCATGCATAGTGCATGGCTTCATTCTGATTGATGATTATTTGACCTAAAAAAACGCGTTGTTATCCAACTTGTTTTTTATAACGGGAAGGTGATATTCCCTGTAAGCGAGTAAAAGTATGAGTAAAAGTACTCTGGCTTGAGAAGCCAGTAAACTCGGCAATTTGCCCTAAAGAAAGGTGCCCTTGCTCGATTAATTCACGAGCCATGTCGATTCGCTTTCCGAGAACATATTGATGAGGTGTAATCCCCATCTGCTCTTTAAACAAGCAATGGAACTGACTTTCCCCAAGAAACACTCGCCCGGCCAATTGAGCCACACTAATCTTATGACTCAGGTGCTGCTCAATGTAACGATCAATCGCCTCCAAATCAAAGCGCGACTCTTTTCGACTGGTCTCAAATGCCGAGATATGGCGCTGCATTAACGCAATCACAGTGTCGTTACACGCACGACTTAACAGCAGGTCATCCGGATGGTTTCGCATTTCCTGAACCAACATCTGTATCAGCTTCTGAATTTGACTATCTAACTGGAAGTAGACATGGTCTCTCTCCAGGTTATTGATTTTTTGAAGCATTTCGGGATCATCATTTGTCGGTTTGGGCATATTCAGCACCAAAATATCCGATTGATTGATGACGCCACCGAAAGCATGATCAGAGCATGCGGTAACCACACAACCTTGACCAGGGCCGACAAGATTACCTCGCCCGCGCACTTCAAATTCGGCTTGCCCTTTTAAACCAATCACGATCTGCGTATAAGAATGATCGTGGCAATCCATATAAGACGGAAGTGTGATCAGCTCCGCCGGCTTTGGCAGCATAATCTCTTGATATGAAAGGATTTTTTGGTTATCTGAATCACTCATTTTAAACAGTCGTCTTTACACGGTCAGCTTACGTCTTCGCATCATATACCTTCTTTGTTGGGTTGCAACTTTTACCCAACTCAATCGACAAGATCAAATCAGCATGATCAATTTCATTTACATGATCATAGTTCCGGAACGATGATCATGCGAGGTTAATTTACGGTCAGTGAGCAACCAATTTTATTAACAAAAACGGATAGATAGGCAACACCTTACGTATACATAATCAATCAATGTAAAGATCCTTATTACCGAACAATCTGTTATTTTGTAAAACACCGTGCTCCATATTAGATAACTCGTCCCTGAAACGGATCGAAACCCACTCTTAAACTCAACATAGAGGGATTTCCCCCCTTACTAATATGCTTCTGATTCAATACATTAGTTATCGAGCTTTAAGATGCATACGATCTAAAGCTCTCGGTATCTCATTGATACCTCTAACTTACTTAGCAGACCCTCGCTAGGTAATTTAGAACCTCTTCTACACGTCGACAAGATTATATCTTGTGTTGCCAGCCCGTCTTCAGGCTGGCTTTTTTTTTCGCTTCTCAACAATGAAAACAATGGCATAAGCTGATATCATAGCGTTTGTCTCACTGTCCCTCTCATATGCTTAGGTGCTGCTCTTTCGCTCACAAGTGATATGAACGTCAACCACATTACAACTGAGTTGTAGGAAGCATGATCAAGGACGATACGAGTTGTAAGCCGAACATTGGCGGACATCCGTGAGCGCACATATCTGTAATGAAACAGACCATTTTCCCAATTAAACTCTTCGTTCCATTTCGTCGTTGTCTATGACTACCTGACGAAAACATCGAACACCACGAATTTAATTGGATTGAGCGCCAATCAACGAACGTGTTCTAGCAACGTAACTGCCTACTTGGCAACATCAATACGAGCCATGTAACACGGACGTCTCTGTATTGGTAAAAGCAGTATGTAGTGAGTCCTTTTGTGAATATTTCAGTCGATACCATAGAACAATCCCTCCTTAAACAGCTACCAGGTTGTTGGGGATGCAAAGATAAAGATTCGGTATTCCTATACGTAAACCAGGAATACGCAGAACTGTTAGGGCACACGTCGCCCGAGGAGTGCTTGGGTAAAACTGATTTTGATATGGCCAGCCCAACCACTGAATGCGCGCAAGAATTTCAACGCCAAGATAAACACGTTCTCGAAACTGGCGAGTCACTAAAAATTCTGGATATCCACCCTTATCCAGATGGCCGCTGGCGAGCACATATATTTACTAAAACACCGTGGCGAGATGACAAAGGCGACATCGTAGGCACCATTTTCTACGGAAGGGAACTCACCGACACCGCCGTGATTGAAGTCGGGTATTGGGTTTGTCGTGCAATCAGTACCAACCCAAATCAACAATCCATCTTTCGTTTTTCTGACTTACAACCAAAACCAGAGAAGCTCACATGCCGCGAGCAAGAAACGCTTTTCCTCTTGCTCTATGGCAAAAAGCCTCAATTTATCTCTCAGGTCATGGGCATATCAACAAAAACCGTTGAAGGTCACGTCGCACGCTTACGTAATAAGTTTGCAGCGAACAGCAAGAACGAACTAATAGATAAAGCAATGGAAGCAGGCTACGGCTCTGTTGTACCCAAAACGCTGCTTAAGCATCAATTATCGGTTGTGTTGAATGGAGAGCGATAATTCGCATCGCTTCTACCTACAAAAACACCGCCCCAATTCGGCGGTGTTTGTTTATTCATGAGGGACCATAAGCCTATGGCGCTAAACGATCAATGTCCCAACTTCCATCATGCTGGGAGAAAAGAAAACGATCGTGAAGGCGATGTTCGCCACCTTGCCAAAATTCGATGCTCTTTGGTTTTACGCGAAAGCCACCCCAAAAGGTTGGTACTGGTATTTCACCCTTAGCAAACTTTTGTTTTAGCTCTAAAAACTTACCTTCCAACACACCTCTGGCAGAAATACGGCTACTTTGTTTGCTCGCGATTGCGGCCAACTGGCTCTCTTTAGGACGAGAAGTAAAGTATTTCATATTCTCTACGGCGGTAAGCTTTTCAGCCACACCAGTAATATGAACTTGGCGCTCTAACGGATGCCAAGGGAAGTGCAAACTAATATTGCTGTTATGCTCTAGCTGCTGGGCCTTGCGACTGCCTAGGTTGGTGTAAAACACAAAACCATCTTTGTCGACGTTTTTCAATAGAACAATGCGTTGAAACGGCATGCCATTTTCATCAACCGTTGCAACTGTCATCGCAGTCGGGTCCGTTAAACCCGCTTCAACTGCTTGCTCTAGCCACAGATTAAATTGATCAATAGGATCAGCTTTCAAATCTTTACGACGCAGCCCACCTTTGGTGTACTCACGACGAATATCAGCAAGTTCCATCTTTACTCCTTCACTCGTTTTTGTCGATTGTGCTCCCGATACTGAGGAAATACAAGGACATCATTGTGCTTGTTATCGTTGCCGCTCACAGCATCACAGTGCGTCATTTGATACCATGACACAAAAAACCAGTGAGCCGATCGTGAACTTACTCAACCCCAAAGCCCTACGTCATTTTTTACTGCTACTGTGTGCCGTTGGCATTTCAGGGCTTGCGCTTACTCATCATTACGCAACTCAATACCAACATGATCAATGGCAACAAAAGCTAGAGAGACAAGCCGCGCAAGTATCACAAGAAGTGGACTACGAACTGGCAAAGTTTGAACAGATACCAAACCTATTAAGTCACGACCCAAGACTACTCAAAGCAGTCGAGCGCGGAACGCCCTCTCAAGAGCTCAACCTACTGTTATCAGATTGGTTGAAGCAAAGTTTGGCCGATACGATTTACGTTCATGACCGTACCGGGTTAGTCATAGCCTCAAGTAACTTTCAGCAAGAAGATACGTTTGTTGGCTCTAGCTTTAGCTATCGCCCCTATTTTAAAAATGCGCGACGCGGTGAGCCCGCTCAATACGTTGGATTAGGCGTACGCTCGAATAAACGTGGGTACTTCTTCTCATCTCCGCTGTGGGTAAATGAGGAAGTCGTTGGCGTGATCACAGTAAAAGTGAATTTGGAGCAATTAGAACAGCGCCTTTCGCAAACCACGACTGACGTACTCATTACAGATAAACACAATGTCGTGTTTATGAGCAATTTACCAGACTGGCGCTATCGTGCACTTTTCCCACTGTCATCGAGTGCAATAAATGAACTTACCGAAACGCGTCAATATGGCGATACCTTACCCGAATATTTTGGTGAGTTAACGGCACACAGTGGTGTCACAGAGTTTGATGACAATCAATTGCTTCTATCACCGAATTACCTCGCATACGCAACACACTTATTGGATAAAGGGTTTCGCGTCGTTGCCTTAATTAACCACAACAGCGTTCTTGCCGCCGTTTTACAGGCCGATATCGTCTTCCTGATCTTATATGCGCTCATTGCTCTAATTGCGTTAGCGTGGTTCCAAACCCTAGTTAACAAAGCACGCCTTGCCCATCTCAATGTGAGCCTAGAAGAAAAAGTAGTGCAACGGACACTAGTTCTGAGTGAAGCCAACCAAAAACTACAACAGACCATCCGCCAATATGAGCAAAGCCAACAAGAGCTTAAACAAACACAACAAGAACTGACACAAGCCGCGAAATTGGCACTGTTGGGCGAGCTATCAGCCAGTATTAACCATGAGATAAATCAGCCACTTTCCGCACTAAGAACCTATACCGAAAACTCGCAGCGTTTGTTGGCAATGGAAAAATACCCAATGGTCGCCGACAATTTGGGCAAAATGCTGACACTCAATGACACCATTTCGGAAGTCATTGCCCGCTTAAAAGTCTTTACTCGGAAAGCCACGCACGATTCACACAATGAAATCTCAGTACTGCACGACGCGGTACATACTGCCACCAGCATTTTGAGCAACAAGCTTATTAAGCAAGGAGTAACACTAAAAGTTCCGGCCATCGACTATGATGTGAAGCTGGCCATTCACAGCGTTGAATTAGAACAAGTGCTGATAAACCTCTTCCACAACGCCGCACAAGCGATGGAAAACCACTGTATCGATCCGCAAATATCCATTGCTGTTCAGTGTCATGATGACAGTTGCGACATTCTTGTTTCCGATAACGGACCAGGGATGTCAGACGAAGCCCTAGCAAAAGTGTTCGACCCATTTTTTACGACTAAGCCGGAGGGTCTTGGATTAGGTTTGACCATCTCCAAGCGGATTATAGAGAGCTATCACGGCTCCCTCTGTGCCTATAAACATCAGAACACAGAACAACAAGCAGGAGGGATGACCTTTATCGTGACGCTACCAATAGTCAATCAGAATAAACGTACCCCAGAAGTGGAAAACGACCATGAATAACCCAGTTTTCTTTGTTGATGACGAACCACACATTCGTGATGCCGTGTCTCAAGCCCTGCTGATTGAAGGGATAGACGTCACCTGCTTACCAAACGCAGTAGAAGCCTTACGCGTAATCGACTCAAATACGCCTGCGATTATCATTACCGATATCCATATGCCCGTGATGGATGGCTTGGAGTTTATGCGAACTTTGCGAAGCAAAAACGATCACTTTCAATTCATCGTACTTACTGGACATGGAGATGTGAAAACCGCGGTAGATGCGATGAAAAGCGGCGCGTACGACTTTCTAGAAAAACCGTTTTCAACGGAACAGCTCATGAAATCGCTCAACAATGCCAGCGATAAACTGAACTTGTTGCAAGAAAACATCTGGCTTAAGAAAGAGCTCGACATGCAAACTCATGTTGGTCCGAAAATGATTGGTCACAGTAAGGCCATGGTGAGCATTCGTCGCGCCTTGATCAGTGCGCCTACAAGCCAGCCGCTCATTTTTGTAGGTCAAGATGGTACAGGTCGCCGTCTCGCCGCACAATTTGCCCACGACATACATGCAACACCGGATAGTGAGCTAATCGCCGCTTCTGGTGAAGACCTCTATGAGCTTTCATTAGAAGCGCTCGACAAAGCCATACACCGCTTAAGTGAAGGAAAACGCCACTGCAGTTTGTACTTACATAGCGCAGAGCATGTATCATTTGAGCAATGGGAATACTTGTTCAAGCACCCAAAACTTGAACGTGTTTTTGGCGCGACCACCCAAGCCGAGCCGCCTCTAAAATCCCTGGCGACTCTAATTCACTTACCAACGCTCGATGAAAGAAAGGAAGATATAGGGCCTTTATACAAGCACTTTGTGCGCCACACCGCGAGCCGATATCAGTTACAGCCACCACATATCAGCCTAGAAGAAGTCAAACACCTCACCAGTCTCGAATGGCCAGAAAACGTTAAGCAGCTACGCCAATTTGCTGAACTTCGTGCCCTCAAGCCAGATACTTTTAGAATGGAAGATTGGAATAGTGAGAAAAGTCTTGAAATTCAGAGTATGACTCAGCGCACAGAATACTTTGAATATTGCTTGTTATTCGATGCATTGCAAAGACATCGCGGCAGACTCAAAGAGGTTCAACTAGAATTACAGGTATCACGCAAAACCTTGTACGACAAACTAAAAAAACATCAGTTGGATAAAGCCAAGTTCAAGGCGTAATAGCTATACTCCGGCGCTAATTATGCTTTTGTTTGATTTAGAAAGTGTAAGAAAGCTCATTTGAAGAGAGAATAACCCTCTTCTCATATTTTATTAGCCGAGCATGCTGACATGATCGGTTAATAATAATAAGATCAAAAAGATAATCCGTAATTATATAAGCAGGGACTGTGATGAGCCGAGATAACTACAACAAACTCAACGATGAAGAGTTGGATTTTGTTGATGACAAAACTGCAGCATTGCTCCTCAATACCCCCAACAGCGCGCGTTTTATGCTCTGGGTTATGGTGCTATTTTTCATTGCAGCAATAGGTTGGGCATCTTGGGCTGAAATCGACAAAGTCACGGTTGGTCAAGGCAAAGTGATTCCCTCCTCACAGATACAAGTAGTCCAAAACTTAGAAGGTGGCTTAGTCAAAGAAATCTTAGTCAAAGAAGGTCAGTTGGTTGAAAAAGGCCAACAGTTACTGCTTATCGATGACACCCGCTTTCGCTCAGATTTTCGTGAACGTGAGCAACAAGTTGCCAACCTTACCGCATCTGTGCTGCAACTATCCGCTTCTATTAACAGTGTTGCCGTTAATCGTGATTTTGAAACGGAAAACTGGCGTCAAAGTGTACTACTTGATTACGGTAAACTGACCTTCCCACCAACCTTGGAAGAGACTCGACCTCAACTCACACAGCGTCAAAAAGCAGAATATCGCGAAGATCTAGATAATTTACGCAACCAACTTTCTGTTATTGACCAACAAGTGCAGCAAAAGCAGCAGGACTTGGTAGAGATCCAAGCACGAGTAAGGAACTTGCGTCAAAGCTACCAATACGCGAAAAAAGAACTCGATATCACCAAACCTTTGGCAGACGAGGGCGTTGTTCCTCGTATTGAACTGCTCAAATTACAGCGCCAAGTCAACGATACCCGTCGTGAAATGACGTCCAGTGAGCTCAAAATTCCCGTATTGCAATCAGCGATTCGAGAATCCATGCTCAACCGTATTGATGTTGCACTCAAATTCCGCTCTGAACAGCAAGAGAAACTCAACAGCGCCCAAGACCAGTTATCTGCTTTGGTTGAATCAGCGGTGGGCTTGGAAGATAGAGTAAACCGAACGGTTGTGAATTCGCCAGTAACAGGCAAAATCAAAACACTGAACATCAATACTGTCGGTGGTGTTATCCAACCTGGTATGGATATCGTCGAGATCGTACCAACAGAAGACACACTATTGGTAGAGGCGAAAATTGCGCCAAAAGACATCGCATTTTTACGCCCAGATCTTCATGCTATCGTGAAGTTTACAGCTTACGACTTCACAAAGTACGGCGGTTTAGAGGGAGAGTTGGAACATATCAGCGCGGATACCACTCAAGATGAAGAAGGCAACAGCTTCTACATTGTTCGTGTACGCACCGAAAAAACAAACTTTGGTCAAGATGCAGATTTACCAATCATTCCAGGAATGACAGCATCGGTCGATATCATCACAGGGAAGCGAACCGTTTTGGAATATCTACTTAAACCGATTTTAAGTGCCAAAACGAACGCCTTGAAGGAGTAAACCACATTAAGATACTCGCGATAGGGAGTATTGAGCGATAAGCGATTAAATAAAAAGCACTTATTTCTCACTGACGAACTCTCTAGAAGAGTATACTTGTGATACGAGTCGAATATGCGATCCAATTTGCAGCGTAAAGTTACATTATTAATCAGCTTAAGTTGTTTGTCGTTCCAACTTGGTGCGCTGAACAGTAAAGAACAACGATGGGTCAATACGGTCACAGCGGTGTACGGCGAACGTGCGGGATTGCGCGTAAATACATGGCGAAAGAACCTCGACTTATTTAAACAATTAGAGACTCATGAACAGCTCGCTGGCGTTAACGACTTTTTTAATCAGCTGTATTTCGTTGACGACATAAAACTGTGGGGAAAGACAGATTATTGGGCTACGCCACTCGAATTTTTAGGGAGTAACGCAGGAGACTGTGAAGATTTCACTATTGCTAAGTACTTCTCTTTACTCGAGCTAGGAATACCAGATTCAAAGATGCGGTTAATATACGTAAAAGCCATCGAACTGAATCAGTTTCACATGGTATTAGCTTACTACCCTACCCCAAGTTCTGAGCCGCTCATTCTCGATAATATCAATCCTGACATTGTCCGAGCCTCTAAGCGTAGCGACTTGCTACCGATATACAGTTTTAATGGTACAAACCTGTGGTTGATGAAGTCATCTGCTAGCACTGGAGAGCTGGCAGGGAAAGCATCACGGTTGAGCCTTTGGAATGACTTACGCTCGCGCGAACGTAAGTTGCAGTTAAATAAACCTAAAATTAACTATGACGAGTGAGAAACATGACCCTATATAAGAAGCTTGTGGTGGGGATGGTTACGGTCTTTATACTCTTGTTGGCATCAGTATTCGTAATCCAATTCAACACGACTCGAGACAGCTTGGAGCAACAGCAACGTTCAGAGGTCAACAACACTATTAACACCGTAGGTTTGGCATTGGCTCCTTACCTAAAGGACAAAGATAAAGTCGCGGTTGAGTCCGTGATTAATGCTCTGTTTGACGGCAGCACCTACTCCGTTGTTCGTCTTACAGCATTAGATTCTGACTACCAGATCGTGCGTACTTACCCAGTTAAACCAAGTACGGTGCCACAATGGTTTATCGACATGAATCTATTTAAAGCGATTCACGATAAGCGTGTTGTGACCAGTGGTTGGATGCAGCTCGCCGAAGTAGAAATCATTAGCCACCCAGGCGCAGCTTACGAGCAGCTCTGGCAAGGTTTTATTGGCTTGCTGTCTGTATTCAGTGTCATTTTTCTAGCTGGTTTAGTGGCAATTTCATACATCCTACGTCGCTCGCTAAAACCATTAACGGCCATCGTGAATAAAATGCATGAAATCGCGAATAACCAATTTGGTGAACCGCTTGCTCGTCCAAGAACCAAAGATCTTATCGCGGTGGTAGATGGCATTAACATGATGTCTGCTCAAATCGAGCTATCATTCAAAGAGCAAGCCAAAGAGGCGCAACGTCTGCGTGCTCAAGCTTACCTCGATCCTATATCTAAATTGGGTAACCGCTCATTCTACATCAACCAAATTGACCAATGGCTTGCAGAGCAAACGCAAGGGGGTATCGCGCTACTCCATGCTGAATACATTGGGGACATTTACGAGACCAAAGATTACCAACGCGCAGATGCCCACGTTAAAGAACTGTCTCAACGTTTGAAAAACACCATTGATGTACCGGGTGCCACTATTGCTCGCTTGTCTAGTGATGAGTTCGGCTTGCTTTTCCCTCATATGGATGAGAGCGAGTTACGCATTTTATCGGACAGCATCGTCAATTGTGTGAACGGCCTAAATACTGACCCAACAGGCTTAGCAAAACCTAAAGCGTCACTAGGGGTTGCACACAGCAAAGATCAGAAAACGCGCTCTGAAATCCTCTCGATGGTGGACAACGCACTATCGAAAGCCAAAGCGCAACCAGACAAGCCATACGGCTTCATTGGCAGTGATACACCTTCTAGTTTGATGGGTAAACAGCAATGGAAAGCGTTGGTTGAAGAAGCCATTCATAGTGATTGGGTTAAATTCCGTTTCCAAGCTGCGAAAAACACATGGGGTAAAGTATTCCACAACGAAGTATTTTCAAGCATCGAAAAAGATGGTGAAACGTATCGTGCGAATCAATACCTATTCGCACTAGAACAGTTAGACGCCACCAACATCTTTGACCAGTATGTCATTGAATCAATGATTAAGATGCTAGAAAATGGTGAACTTAATGACCCAGTCGCGATTAACATCGCGCAAAGCAGCTTGTCTCAACCATCGTTTATTCGCTGGACAACGAGCATGCTAGAGAAACACGCCAAAGTGGCCTCTAAGCTACATTTTGAAATTCCAGAGGAATGCTTTATCGATCAGCCTCACCACACAGCACTGTTATGTAATGCCATTCGCCAATCAGGTGCTGAGTTCGGCGTAGATAACTACGGACGTAACTTCCAATCTTTGGAATACATCCAAGAGTTCCGCCCGAACTATGTGAAGCTCGATTACCTATTCACACACAACTTGCACGACGAAAAACAGAAATTCACGCTAACGTCGATCTCTCGTACTGCCCACAACCTTGGTATTACGACTATCGCATCGCGTATCGAAACTCAAATCCAGTTGGATTTCCTCACTGAACATTTTGTTGAGGTATTCCAAGGATTCATCGTCGACAAGGAATAAAAAGGTTTATCAACGATGAAAGACCCTTTACTGAATTCGCTCATCTACGTTAGCCGTTACTATGGGTTAGCTAACTCGCCAGAAGCGCTAGTCAACGGACTACCGCTATCTGACGGTAAACTGACCCCATTTTTGCTACCAAGAGCAGCGGAAAGGGCCGGATTGGTTGCCAAGGAAAACCGCGCAGAGCTGGAGAGCATCTCCAGCCTAATTCTGCCGGCAATCTTAGTTCTTAAAGGCGGTGACTCTTGCGTTCTCAACAGCATCAATATGGAGAAACGCGAGGCCGAAGTCACCACCCTAGAAAGTGGAATGGTGCCGATCTCTATTCCATTAGAAGACCTACTTGAGCAATACACTGGTCGGTACTTTTTAGTTAAAAAGCAATTCCGTTTCGATGAGCGCTCTCCCGAAGTGCTCAAAACCAACGAAGGCCACTGGTTCTGGTCCACCTTGTGGCAGTCAAAACGCATCTACCGTGATGTTTTAATCGCATCACTTCTCATCAACCTCTTTGCGGTTGCCGCTCCGCTATTCACTCGCTTGGTGTACGACAAAGTGGTTCCGAATCTTGCGTTTGAAACCCTATGGGTACTAGCAAGCGGCATCTTTGTCGTGTTCCTGTTCGACTTCATTCTCAAGTCGCTGAGAAATTACTTCATTGATGTGGCGGGCAAGAAGTCTGACATTCTGATTTCATCCAAACTGTTCAGCAAAGTGATGGGGATTAGAATGGAATCAAAGCCGCCTTCGGTCGGTGCCTTCGCTCGCCATTTACAAGAATTCGAATCTATTCGAGAGTTTTTTACTTCAGCGACCGTCAGTGCTCTCATTGATTTGCCTTTTGCCATTTTGTTCTTAGTGATTATATGGCTAATGGCTGGCGATCTTGTGTATGTACCGATGGTGGGCGTGGTCATTTTGATTATTCACTCGCTACTGATACAAGGGCCGCTGCGCCGCTCCATTGAGGAGGGTTCACGCCTAGCATCGCAAAAATATGCCAATTTGATAGAGAGCTTGGCTGGGTTAGAAACCGTAAAAATGCTCAGTGCGCAAAGCCAATTCCAATACCGCTGGGAAGAGGCAGTTGCGCACATGGCGAACTGGAATATAAAAAGCCGCCGAATTACGGATAGCATTCAAAACGCGGCAGGTTTTGTCCAGCAAAGTAGTAACGTAGGGATGATCATCCTAGGCGTTTACTTAATTGCAGAAGGCGACTTAACCATGGGTGGTTTGATTGCCGCAACCATGCTTAGCGGCCGCGCGATTGGTCCTTTGGTTCAGTTATCCTTACTCTCTACGCGCTACAACCAAGCGAAGTCTTCTATGACAATTATCAATCAAGTCATGGAAATGCCGGATGAACAAGAAGAAGGTAAACGTTACATTCACCGCCCAATAGTACAAGGCAAAATTGAACTTGAACGCGTGACCTTCCACTACCCAGATTCACCGGTGGCGTCGATTCGAGATTTGAGCTTGACCATTAACCCAGGCGAAAAAGTAGCGATCATAGGCCGTATCGGTTCGGGTAAAACCACGTTAGAACGTCTCATCATGGGCTTGTATCAGCCGACGGAAGGTCATGTTCGCATTGATGATACCGACATCGCACAGCTGCATCATGTCGACATTCGCCGTAATATTGGTTGTGTGCCGCAAGATTCGAATCTGTTCTTTGGTTCTATCCGCGACAACATTACGCTAGGTCGCCCATTAACCGATGACCGTGACGTACTAGACGCAGCGAATCGTGCCGGTGTTACTGCGTTTACGCAATCTGACCCTGCGGGCTTAGAACGCCAAGTTGGTGAAGGTGGTGCAATGCTTTCGGGTGGTCAACGTCAAGCAGTCACGATCGCTCGTGCATTTTTGGGTCGTCCTCCTGTTCTACTCATGGATGAACCAACCAGTGCAATGGATAACCGCTCAGAGATGCACATTAAGCATCAATTAGCACAGTTGAAACCTAGTGAAACGCTGATTCTGATTACGCATAAAACGTCTATGCTCGACATCGTTGATCGCGTAATTGTGATGGAGAAAGGCAGCATCATCGCAGATGGCCCTAAAGCGCAAGTGCTGAACGATTTGAAACAAGGCAAAGTGCGTGCGGTTAGCTAGCCTGAATTCACATTGATAAAAGACAAAGGCCCCGTTTAACTTGTGTTTAACGGGGCTTATTTTATTGGGAGTCCGAGATAATTAAGTTCTTCAAGCGCGACCCAAACGAGTACAAGGCCAACAATCACGAATAAAATCATAATCGCCTTTTCATCTTCTTCCATTTTTCAACGCCCTAAAAGCTATTTCAATTAATACATCTTAGGTTATCAGGACAAAAGTCATATTCAGCTCGTTTATACGGAACTAGCGTCATAGAATGTCGGATATGGGATACAGCTCAAAGATTGCTCTCTTCAAAATCACGTCAGCTTTGATTGAATATAAGTAATGAAGCCAAAGAGTTCGTAATACTCACTAAGTCTTTGATTAACTTATATAGTACTCTGTGGAACCTCAACACAGAGACAAATGGTGTAAAGAAAAATTGTGATTACTTACAGCAAAAAATCAGCTATAAAAGCCGCTTTCTAGATATCGTCGAGATGAAGAAATGAATGATTGGATCCAATTAGAGCAAGTGAGCCAGTATTTCACTACGGGCTCCCTCGGTTACAAACTATTGATGGGCATTTTTGTCCTGATCGCGTATCGCATCCTGAAGAGGATTGTAAATAGAGCCATCCTAAATTTGGCAACAACGAAAGGTGTAAAAAAGGCTCGTTTGAGTTTTATTCAGCGCTGTTTCAATGTCGCGCTGCTATTTTTGACCGCCTCTATTTTTGCCATTATCACAGGTATTGGCTATGGCGATGTGTCTTTGTTCCTATCGTCCATTTTTGCCGTATTAGGTGTGGCGTTTATTGCGCAGTGGTCAATTCTGAGCAACATCACTGCCAGCTTTTTGATCTTTTTTGTCTTCCCGTACCGAGTGGGTGACCGAATTAAAGTCGTAGACAAAGATGAAGACATCTGCGGTGAGATTCAAGAAATCAGCATGTTTCACGTGTTAATTAAGCACGACAACGGTAACTTAATCACTTACCCAAACAACCAGATTTTGCAAAAAGCAGTGCTAAAGCTGGCAAAAAACAAGCCAGAGCCAAGTAAAGCCAAATCTCGGATTTATACTCGCAGAAAGAAATAACCCACTAAAAAGCCGATGTATCTACATCGGCTTTTTAGTATCACTTGGTGGTCACAAATAACCCAAAGTTAATGGCGAAAAACAGTGAAGAGACAAAACGTATAAGCTGAAGGTCACCACTGTATTCTTTCATGATAAAAGCATGACACATCGCCGAAACCAAAAGCGCCACTTCAACCAAAGGAAGCTTCTTATTTACGAACCTTAAATAAATACAAAAAATAGAGATGGTGCAAGCAAAGAAAAAATCGTCACTAGTTCCATCTTCCTTAAAATACAAGGACATGGTTTTAGTTAAGCTTATATTTTTAGCTTCATTATGAGCCACCCACTAATATTTAGCGAGATAAGGGCATAAAAGAGGTAAAAAACAAGACTGACCGAAACAAAAAGTAGTGCATGCACTTTTTCTTCTAAGCTCTCTGGATGAACATTCATATCCACATCAAACACACCCGCTATAAAGTGTGCAAATACCGTGGAAGAGGCTGTAGAAAGGCCTCCTACCATAATGATAATAATCCCTCGCCTTAAGAAACGATGAAATGTACTTTTCCCGCCTTGGATCAGGTCTGAGTTTACATATTTTAATCTATTTTTCCGCCTATTACTCATCACTAGTATCGGTACCTTTATCATTGTTTCCAAGAGAGTTTTCTACATCTTTAAGATCTTCCTTTAACGCTTTTATACACGATATTCATCGTCGTTGCATTCACTGTAGTTATGCCGTCGACTTACCCTATAAGAAAGCTCTTTAGATACCAATTCGTACTTTATCTATCTCAAATCTCTTCTTGACCTCAACTTAGCTTGAGGTTTTAGCCTTAGTCGCACGATTAAAAATCAACAATGAAAAAAGGAACCATTGTGTCCAAAATTGCGATTATTTATTTCTCTAAAACCGACGTTACTGGTCAGCTTGCTCGCGCGATTGCCGCAGGCCTTGAACAACAAGGCATTAAGCAGCAAGATGAATGTGAAATCCTCTCTCACCGAATTGAAGGCAGTGAGATTATTGAGGGACGTTTTGTGAACTCTAAACTAATGGATGAACTTGCTGAGTGTGATGCGATTATCTTTGGCTCACCGACCTATATGGGCGGTGTAGCAGCGCAGTTTAAAGCATTTGCAGATGCAAGCAGTGAATCTTGGTATTACCAAAAATGGGCGGGCAAAATCGCGGCTGGCTTTACCAGTGGTGGGGCAATGAATGGCGACCAATCTTGCTCACTGCAATACCTTCAAACCTTCGCTTACCAGCACGGTATGATGTGGGTCGGATTGGATAAGATCAGCAATTCTGGGGAGCAAAACCTGAATCGTTATGGTGTACAAGGTGGTATTGTTGCACAAGGTGGTGAAGATGGTCAGTTGCATGCTTCTGATGTTGCAACAGCAGAGTATCTTGGCAAACGAGTCGCTATGCTCGTGAACAAGCTCTCCACTCGCTAACAATAAAAAGAAGCCCCGTAAGATACATCTTCGGGGCTTCATATTTATCGCTTGTTTTGAGCGCTACTTCTTGATGTAGAGGTCTTTCGAGTAGATACGACCTTCTACGTTGCTCTTGGCAAAACCGCCAACCGTAGGACGAACCAAACGCGCTTGCATGTAGTAGTAAATCGGTGCGATTGGCATATCCGCCGCCAACAATTGCTCGGCTTGCTCATAGAAACCTTGGCGCGCTTTCTCATCGGTTGCGGCCAATGCACTGTTCATCGCGTTGTCGTACGCTTCATTGCTGTAACGTGCAAAGTTACCCGAAGAACCTGAGCGAAGTAAGCTCAGGAAAGTAGACGCTTCATTGTAATCACCACACCAGGAAGCGCGCATCACATCGAAATTGCCTTGTTTACGCGCCACTAAGTACGACTTCCACTCTTGGTTTTCTAACTCCACGTTTGCACCGAGATTTTTTTGTAGCATCGACGCTATCGCAACCGCGATCGATTTGTTTGCCTCACTGGTGTTGTACAACAATTTAAAATCGAGCGGCTTGTCTTGGCTGTAACCCGCTTCTTTTAACAACTGACGCGCTTTCTCGTCACGTTGTTGCTGACTCCACTTACTGTATTCAGGCGGCGTCGCATCAAACCCTGCGGTGTACTGATGCGCAAAAGTATAAGCAGGAAGGTTGCCCACTTGCGTGACACCATTCGTAATCACATCGCGCATGATGGAGTACGACACCGCTTGACGCACTCGCACATCATCAAATGGCGGACGAGTGGTATTGAACGCGTAGTAATACGTGCACAATAATGGCACCACCGTGTAAGCCTGCTTGTAATCTTGTTTAAGTTTCTGCGCCATATGAGTCGGCACATCTGACGTGATATCCAGCTCTCCTGCCGCATAACGATTGATCGACGCGTTTTGGTTTTCAAACGGAATGTAAGTCACTCTGTTTAGATGCGTATCTGCGCTGTCCCAGTAACTTGGACTCTTAACCAGTTCAATGCGCTCATTCACGGCCCACTTATCCAATGTGAATGCACCGTTACTAACAAATTGGTCTGGTTCGCTCCACGGCTTGTCGCGGTTTTCCACTGTCGCTTGATGCACTGGCATCATGGACGTGTGCCCAGTCATAGCAACAAAGTACGGCACTTGACTGTCCAACTCAAAACGTAGGGTGTATTTATCCACTGCCTTGATACCGAGATCGTCCAAAGGCTTTTTGCCCTCTGCTACATCGGTGATGTTTTTGATCTTGGTGAGTTTGAGATACCAAACATTTGGAGAAGCGGTTTTCGGATCTACCGCTCGGCGCAGTGAATAGACAAAATCATCCGCTGTCACAGGCTCGCCATTCGACCATTTCGCGTCTTTGCGCAAGTGAAAAGTAAAGGTTTGGTTGTCGTTGGTTTCCCATGATTCTGCCACACCGGGAATAATGTTTCCGTCACGATCTTGAATCACAAGCCCTTCAAATAAGTCACGAATCACATGCATTTCTGGCAGACCTTCGGCTTTCGCTGGGTCAAGCGTCGCCGCCTCTGCGTCATTCGCACGTACTACATGCTGTTCTGCGGCAAGTTGAATGCCTTTAGGTAAGGTCTCCGCAGCAACTGATGTAGCAAGAAAAGGGGTGAATAAAGAGGAAATCAGCAACGCCGTTGAATGTTTTTTAAAATCCATATCGTTTTTCGTTCTCCTAACGCGTCTTGTGAAGCAAGTGCCACAATTAACATTTCAACCGTTGACGAGTTTAAACGGTTCAGTTTAGCTAGGTGTAATTAGCTTAGATATTGATACTACTTCATCAATCAGGAGATTACGGTGAGTCTAATTCCAAGAACGGAAAGAGCGGCATTTTTAATTCGGCCAACATCATACGGTCAATCCGTGCTTGGTGCGCCATTACTGTATTTTCCGGCTCAAGTCGAAAGTGCTTCGCGAGGTTTGATTTTGGCAGGCACTCACGGGGACGAGACGGCCTCGATTGCAGGTTTGTCCTGCGCGCTAAGAAGCTTGCCTGCTGAAAACTTACGACATGATGTGATTCTGTCAATGAATCCTGACGGCAACCAACTAGGCACACGCGCAAATGCAAACCAAGTGGATCTCAATCGCGCGTTTCCAACCCAAAATTGGACTGAGCATGGCACAGTGTATCGATGGAGCTCTCACACACCCGTTCGAGACGTACAGGTGAAAACTGGCACTAAAAACCAACTAGAGCCTGAAGTTAGCGCATTAATTAACTTGATTGAACTGCGCAAGCCAAAGTTTGTGGTGTCGTTTCATGAACCGCTTGCGTTTGTGGATGATCCCAAACATTCCAACCTCGCCAAATGGCTCGGCGAGCAGTTTCAACTGCCAATCGTTGACGATGTCGACTACGAAACACCCGGCTCATTCGGCACTTGGTGTAGTGAACGTTATTTACCTTGCATCACGTTGGAATTACCCGCGATTTCTGCCGATCTCACCATTGAAAAACATCTCTCTGATTTTATTGCTTTGCTGAGGCACGATCCGGATCTCTAGTCCGCTGTTAAACAAGCGATCATGTGAGGATCTGTTTGATGTCGGTACTAATATCGCTGATCAACTGACGGGCACTGTCGTCTCTTTGCTGAACCAAGATGATAAACAGCAAATCGGTGATCACGTTTTGCGCGGTACGCGAAGCAATGGATGAGCTGCGATGTTCCGTTTCATTGGCAATCGTATCAAACGTAATATCGGCAATACCGCGCAAGCGACTTCTTCCAGGCGCAGATAACGCAATCACCTTCGCGCCCTGCTCTTTTGCCGCTTCTGCCGCGACGAGAATTTCTTTGCGCTCACCCGAAAACGAGATTGCGATCTGAACATCTTCTGGAGAGAGCGTGCGGGCAACAGCAATCTGCACGTGGCTGTCTTGTTCAGAAAGCGCCGTAATACCAAGTTTAAGCAGTTTAAAGCTTAAATCCTTCGCGGTCAGTGCAGAGCCCCCAATCCCGACCACTTGCACTCGACGCGCTTCACTCAACCATTTCACCGCTTGGTGACACGCTTCGTAAGACAGCGTATTGGTGGTTTGAAACATAGCGTCGGTTTTCGCTTTCACCAGTTTCTGTGAAATAACCGCAATGGGGTCGTCAGCCAAAATATCACTGTGCAGCGGTGTCGACTGCATCGCATGCTTACGGCCAATCTCTTCATTCAGAGCTAACTTAAACTCGCTGTAACCTTTAAAGCCGATACGCTGAGTAAATTTCACAATGCTCGATTGACTCACTTTTACTTGCGCCGCAAGTTCTTGGCTGGTGAGCAGCGCCGCCTTTTCTGCGTTTTCAACAATCCAATCGCCAACCAAACGACCACTTTGCGAAAGCTGAGTACGCCTCGCGACTATCTTATTGATAACTGACACAACAAAAACCTCAAAAATTTTAAATAAATTATTCCAAATCAGAAATAATAGGCGTTTGATTTAACCCCCTGATTATTCTAACCAAGACAGTTAATCCCGGACGTAATAGACGTATATTTTCTCTCATTATTCCAAATTTCTCCTGCATAAAGAATAACCTCAAGTGTGATTTTTATCACCAAACCTGAATATTTTATTCCATAAAATCGCCCTCAGATTGAACATTACGAAGAGTGCAAAACATGAAAATTGATTTAAGCAGATTGGTGACAGAAAGCCGTAACCCAGCCAGTGCCGAGATCGATACGCTTTCGACTATCGAGATGCTGCAAGTCATTAATGAAGAGGATCAAAAAGTCCCGCTCGCGGTAAAAGCGGTGCTACCACAAATTGCAGAGACAGTTGACGCAATTACCCAAGCTTTTGCAAATGGTGGCCGTTTAATTTACATGGGAGCTGGTACGTCAGGTCGCTTAGGCATTCTTGATGCAAGCGAGTGTCCTCCTACCTACGGCACGCATCCAGATATGGTGATTGGCTTAATTGCTGGTGGACATCAAGCAATTTTAAAAGCGGTAGAAAACGCAGAAGACAACGCGAAAATGGGTCAAGACGACTTAAAAGCACTTCACCTCACCAAGCATGACGTGGTTGTAGGCATTGCAGCGAGTGGCCGTACACCTTATGTACTAGGTGGTTTGGACTACGCTAAATCCATCGGAGCCACGACCGCATCTATCGCCTGTAATCCAGAATGTGCCATGGCAGAAGCGGCCGACATCGCGATTCTGCCGATAGTTGGCGCAGAGGTTGTCACTGGATCTTCTCGCATGAAAGCCGGCACCGCACAAAAACTGGTGCTAAACATGCTCACGACAGGCGCAATGATTCGTAGTGGTAAGGTATTTGGCAACTTAATGGTGGATGTAGAAGCCACTAACGCCAAGCTCATACAACGCCAAACCAACATTGTTGTGGAAGCAACCGACGCATCAAAAGAAGAAGCAGAGCGAGCATTAAATGCCTGCGGTCGCCACTGCAAAACCGCCATCTTAATGATTTTGGCCGAATTGGATGCCGAACAAGCCAAATCACGCCTCGCCGCGCACAACGGCTTTATTCGCGCAGCACTAAATAATAACTAAATAATCCGAGTTCTGAAGGATAGACCCTATGGCAAAAATAACTTCAAACACAGTATCGCAGTTGCTGTCCGCAGTGGGTGGCAGTAGCAACGTAAGCAAATGTGGTAACTGTATGACGCGTTTGCGTTTATCGCTCGCCAACAATGGCTTGGCTGATCAATCAGTTATCAAGCAAATTCCCGGCGTAATGGGTGTGGTGGAAAGCGATGAGCAGTTTCAGATCATTCTCGGTCCCGGAAAAGCTCAACAAGCGGCTGAGATGATGAATCAACTGATCGACAGCTTAACCTCTGGTGACAGTGAAGAAGCAGATATGCCGCAACAAGATCTTTCTGCCGTCGCAGCCGAGCAGAAAAAGCAGATGAAGAGCAAACAAACCAGTGCAGTTCAGCGTTTTTTAAGCAAGTTTGCCACTATCTTTACGCCGTTGATCCCTGGTTTTATTGCCGCTGGTTTGTTGCTAGGTTTTGCGACGTTATTGGAACAAATGTTTGTTCTCGACCAGACACCAAGCCAGTTTATGTTGGATTTGATCGCCTACATGAAAGTCTTTGGTAAGGGTCTGTTTGCTTTCCTAAGTATTCTGATTGGTTACAACGCGCAGCAAGCGTTTGGCGGCTCTGGTGTTAATGGTGCCATTCTCGCCTCTTTGTTTGTGCTGGGTTACAACCCAGAGGCGACATCCGGCATTTACTCTGGCATGAACGAGTTTTTCGGCTTTGCGATTGATCCGCGCGGCAACATTATCGGCGTACTTTTGGCAGCGATCATCGGTGCACAAGTCGAGCGTAAGGTTCGTCAATACATGCCTGATGATCTGGACATGATCTTAACGTCCGTTATCACTCTATTGATCATGGGTGCGGTAACCTTCTTGCTCATCATGCCGATCGGCGGCGAGTTATTTAAAGGGATGTCTTGGTTGTTCCTCAACTTAAACGATAACCCATTAGGCGCTGCAATCTTGGCAGGTTTGTTCTTAATTTCGGTGGTATTTGGCATCCACCAGGGTTTTGTTCCAGTGTACTTCGCATTGATGGAAGCACAGGGCTTTAACTCGCTATTCCCTATCCTGGCAATGGCTGGTGGCGGTCAGGTTGGCGCGTCAATGGCGCTGTATTTCAAAGCCAAAAAAGACGCTCTACTGCGCACTCAAGTTAAAGGCGCTATTATTCCGGGTCTTCTAGGCATTGGCGAACCATTGATTTACGGCGTGACATTACCACGCGTAAAACCATTCGTTACCGCTTGTATTGGTGGTGCTGCGGGCGGCTTCTTTATCGGTTTAGTTTCTTACCTTGGCTTACCAGTTGGTCTTAATACGGTGTTTGGCCCGTCCGGCATCGTGGCGATTCCTCTCATGACATCTGAAAATGGCATCTTCCCGGGCATGATGGTGTTTGTTGCCGGCCTGCTTATCTCTTACATCGTCGGCTTCCTCGCGACTTACTTCTTTGGCTGCAAAGACGTCGATTTAAGCTAAATCATTCTTCCCCTATAGGAATGGACTAGCTCGCGCCCTTGGCAAACAAGGGCGCACCCTCTCTCTACTTCACGACAATTTTTCTTATTCCGTTACTCGGAAGGGGCTTTGTCGTACCTAAAACAATAGAAATGAAAGGTCGTTAATCATGAAAAAGCACATTTTGGCTCTACTTCTCCCAACATTGATGGTATCAAACGCAATGGCAGCGCAGCTGTATCAAGCGGAAGATGGGTCAGTTTTAAATATTTACTCTCGTCTTGGTTTCAATGTCACCAGTAAAAATGATGAGCACGGCGATGCAAATGGCGAGTTTGATGGCCGTATTGGTTTAAACGGTTCACAAACCATCAACGAGTACGCGTCGATCATCGGCCAAGCGCAATACCAAGTGGGTGCCGCTGAATACGCAAACCAAGTAAACGACAAACCGTCTCTGACCGCACGTTATGTATGGGCGGGTATTGATGCGAAAGATTATGGTCGCATTACTGGTGGTCGCGTGGCATCTGGGTTGATTATGTTTACCGACATTGGTGATGTGTTCGCCTCTTCCGATGTTTCTATGGCGCGCCAAGCGAATAAAGTCGACAAAACCGCGACGCAAGTTTTCCGTCAAGATGGCACGCTGCAATACCAAAACAACCTAGGTAATTTCGATTTTTCTGTCGCGTACATTTTAGGAAACAACACTTCTGAGCTCGACTACGGTTACAACACTGCACTGCGTTATACGCTAGACATGGGAAATTTGGGTACCTTGGCACCAGTGGTGGCGATGCAGAAGAATAAAGGTGATGCACGTGAAAGCAACGACACCGATTACACATTCTGGGGCGCAGGTACGCGTTACTACCTAGGTGATTTGATGTTGGGTGCGTTGTACTCGGAAGATGAACTAGAGGGCTATTACTCACAAACCAGTACCGACAAAGTGATGGAATTAACGGCGGTTTACAGTGTAAATGACAAATGGGTACTGCGTGCTGGTTATCGTTCTTTAGAAAACAGTGATGGTGACGAGCTAGAGCTGAAAGATACAACGCTAGAAGTGCAATACAAACTGACGCCTCGTTCTTCTATCTACACAAACTACGTTGATCGTAACGGCTCGCGTGGCTACAGCAATGGACAAGAAGTCTCGTTTGGCGGTGCGCACGCAGACGAAAGCTACTACCACTTAGGTCTACGTTACGAGCTGTAAGCACGATACTTAATGTAAGTTAGCTGAATCCATGAGCTTCTTCTGTGTCCGATCAGTAGTTATTGCCTTTAATGCTGATTTGAAGAAGCTCACCCTCGCCATATGTTTTCTTCGTTACCTGTTTTAACAAACACGCCTGCATCAGGGAAGCTGGTGACAGTGTTTTCGCATTCCTTTGCTTCCACAATTGTTGCTGAGTTTGTTGTCGCTATTCGCCGACAGAATATATGTTCCTAAAGTGATCAATGAACGCTCGCGTTCTTCTTGGTAAGTGCTCACGTTTTGGGTAAAGCAGATAAAGCGGCAAAATCGCATCCGTTTGCCATTCTGGAAGCAAACTCACGAGTTGTTCTTTTTGTGCAGGTTCGAGTTTAGCCAATGCAAATTCATCTAACATGGCTACACCACAGCCAGCCAAAGTAGCATCCAACATGGACTGGACAAGATTAAAACTCAGCGTACTTTCTAACTCAATGCTGCACTGCTGTTGAGTTTGCTTATGCGTAAACGTCCACTTGTCTAACACCAAGTCACGACTTTTATAAAGGATGTGCTCTAAGTCACCAAGCTCCTCTGGCGTACTTACATTTGGTTTATCAGCTAAATACGAGCGATGAGCGATCGGTTTACAGTGTAAAGTGCGTAGCTGATGGCCGACGTATCCCTCTGGGGGAGTATCGGTAAAGTAGAATGCGATATCAAACCCAGCCTCAATCAAGTCGAGAGGTGTCTCTGTGAAGATCACTTCAACACTCACTTGTGGATGTTGCAATCGAAACTCGATCAATGTTTGGCTGAGTAACGCAGCTCCGAAAGAAGCGGACGCCGCTATTCTCAATTTTCCCGATACGATCTCGTTTGCCATGACTTGCTCATTGATCTGCTCAGCGCCTTCGAGCAGTTGCTTTACCTGCTGATAAAACCGCAAACCATCGTAGGTCAAATTAAACTGGCGCGTAGTTCGCTGAATAAGCTGCACCGACAATATGTCTTCAAGCTGTTTAAGTTGCCGACTTACATGCGCATTCGAACAATTCAGTCGCTTTGCTGCACCAGCAATACTTCGTTCCTCACACAAAGCGACGTAAAGTGGTACGTAGCTGAGCCATTTTATTTCCATACAGTAATTCTGAATCTCTAAAATCAAACTACTGGAAATAATAGAAAGCCTCTAAACTCTGTACAACCTAAATTTGAAAGGATGAGTTATGAGTGTTTTCGACACGTGGTTAAAAGGTCAAGTCATTAAAGATCACATCACTAATCCCAATATCATCGTTGGCGATTACAGCTATTACTCGGGCTTCTATCATCAAAAAAGCTTCGAAGAGCAAGCGGTACGCTACTTGTTGGGTGACCCCGTCACACTTCAAGAATGGCAAAGTAGAGAACCCGATAGCATCGACAAATTAATCATTGGCAAGTTTTGTTCCATCGCTTCTGGAGCCACCTTCATGATGGCAGGAAACCAAGGTCATCGCATTGACTGGATTTCGACCTTCCCCTTCTCTCCTGAAGACTTTGGAGAAGGCGTACAAGACGGTTTCGAGCGTGCCGGAGATACAGTGGTGGGGAATGATGTTTGGATTGGCAGCGAGGCGATGATCATGCCCGGAGTAAACATCGGCGATGGAGCCGTCATCGGAGCACGCGCAGTAGTGACGAGAGACGTCCAACCTTATTCGGTGGTGGTTGGAAACAACCAAGTCGTACGTCAACGATTCAGCGATAAAGAGATTGAAACTCTACTCAATATCCAATGGTGGAACTGGCCAATAGAACACATTAAACAAGCAATGAAAGTAATGTGTAGCAGCCAAGTCGGTGCGCTTGCGGACTACTATCAAGAGCACATTGTCGATTTGTAGATAAACAAAAGCCCACACATCTTGTTGCGACGTGTGGGCTCAGTGAGTAAGAAAGCTTAAACCGCAGCGACGTCCTCTTCTTCCAAGTTCGCCGAGACTTTAATTTCGTATTGATTGAAACGGAACGAACAACCGCCATGAGTGCGCTTTGTCGTTACCTGCTCGTCGCCAAACTGCACCGTCACGCGTGTGAAGACACGCTCTTTGGCTTCGACAATATTTTCTTCTAACGCGACTTCAAAGTCGTGTTCCGTTTGTTCTAGCTTTTGCTTTATCGCTTCAAGCTGCTCGTTGTTTTGTGTTTTCATCACGTCAATCTGAGCTTGTTCTTCGTCGGTACGTTCGGCTTTAGGACGTTTCTTAAATTCGAGCTCTTTACGAATCACATCCATCGTGCCTTCTTGAGCGCGTTTGTATTGTTCTTTAAGCTCTGCTAATCGTTCCTTAAATGCAGAATAGCGTGCGAACGCTTCTACCTTAGTGGCGGTGTCGCCTTCTACGCCCAATTGTAAGCACACCACTTTGCCACCGACTTTTGCATCTCCGCCGCTGAGCGTGCCGTTCCTACCGTTCGCGTCTAGCACCGTCAGATTGCGCCCACAAACAATATCGTTATTCATGCTGTGCACCGCCAACTCAATATCTTCGCCGGCTTGCAAATCACAATATTGGGCGTAGCTGGCACGAATCGAACCTTTGGCTTTGACGTGACAACTCTTTGGCTGGCCATCACTCACGGTATGGCCAATGATCCCTTTACCAACTTGGATGTCGTCTTGCGCTTGTACGTCAGCCGATTCAATGAAGCCGCCTACAGTAATAGAACCCGTCGCTTTAACAATCATGCCAGATTCAATGTTGCCACCGATAATCACATTCCCTTTGAATTTCACGTGGCCTGTATTCACGCCAACGCTATTGAGGCAGAGTGCGTTATCAACTTCGATGGTTTTGTCTTTAATCAGAGGCGTACCGGATACCGATGCAATCAATAGGTTTGGGTCTTGCTTGCTTATCTCGGTGCCCTTGCCTGGCTTCATTGGGCTGTCTTTTCCGGCTTGTGGAGGAATCACTCGCCCTTGAACAGTAAAACCAGGCGTACCTTTGGTCGCAGGCGTGCGGCGCATCACCTCATCGCCTACGTCAACCGCGATAGTTTCACCGAGGTTACGTAAATCAATTTTGTCGCTAGCAGATTGGCCGTCTTTGGGTTTGAGGATGCGTTTGGTGATGTCTTTAACGAGAGGAGTAAAAAGAGCGTCTTTGCCTTTGATAGGTTGCTTACCAACCGCTACAGGTTGAGAAAAAGTTTCGCCGGGTTTGAGCTGAGTGCTGACAACCAACACTTTCTTCAAAGCCAGTTTGTTGATGCCTTTCGAAACTCGCGCTTGAGCAAGGGCTTGAACAATCTCGGGGCCACGTAAACCTCGGCCTCCGTACGCACCGACAACGTTCATACTGGCGAGCATGTCATTATTCGATAATTCGACCTCAACTTGCGCGTTGCGTTTTTCCGCAATGACGATGCCTTCGTAAGCTTCGTCTTTACGTTCTTTGGCGCAGTTAATGAATCTCACGACTTCCCCCTCAACAACAAACATCCTTTCAGCGTTCATTGCGACGAGCAGCTCGTTTAATTCATTTTGATTTAGCTCACCACCGAGGTCCACTTCTCCCGGAAGACGGGCTATCACCTTGGTCTTATCTTCAGATAACTCAAGACACAGCTTCCACATACCCTTACCACTTTGCTTCCCATCAACACTTTCAGTCTAACCAAATCCGTTTTCTGAACAAACCTCGCATTTCTTATTATAGGGCTCACGTCACTAAAGAAAGTAATCCATCAATAACGGTTAAACAGCATATTAAGAGAAAACTCGATTTAACCTAAAGCTCAATCAAGATACACGCTGAAACAAAAAGGAGCTGGATTTACAGTGTAAAATCAGCTCCCAATAATTTCATTTACAGTGTAAATTTCCCTTTATTGTTTACAGTGTAAATCGCTCCAAATGTGTCTTACTTCGTCCCTTAACTGCTGCTCAACTTGCCTTCTTCCAGGTAAACCAAATTGCTGAGCACATTCAGTCCAACTACGGTTAAGAAAAAGCTTACTAATCATCAAGTCGGAAGCAGAGTTCAAACCTAAATTAAGTAACCACTGTTGAAGCCACACAGACACAGACTCATAACTGTTACCACCATCAGCATAACATTCAATTAGTAATAACTTAGCGGGATGAAGTGGACTCATTCCCAAAGGTTGCGACAATAGAGCTCGAAAAATAGGGGCTTCTAATTTTGGATAGACGTCAGCCACATTGTTAGACAACATTTCTTCAAATAGCGCCTGAGATTGGTCGACCCAAGCCGTCTGTTGGGAATCACAAGGTTTGACCATCAAGACTGAATAACAACCGCTAGCAGCATCGCGCATTGACCCTAAGCGAATTGTACGGAAGTTCGATTGTCGCCAGAAATAGAGCAACTCTTCCGTCGCACCAAAACTCGTGGATAAGTAGGCAATGTGTTTAGCAGCCATTTGCTCAAGTTGCTGCAGAATTTTTTGACCAATGCCTTTGCCTTGCAATGCTGGATGAACCGCAATTCTCATGACTCGCAGCGTCGATAGATTCGCGACATTCGGGAATCCTAGGTGGTTTGCAATCGTAATTGGGGCTAAGTGTCCTTTAGGACGACGCTTACCAAGCTGGATTTCTTCAATCAATTCATCGTCAAGGCCCCCCTCTTCGACCGCTAATATCACCCCCACAACCGCATTATCTTGCTTAGCAAAATAGAGCTGACTGTTGTCGTCTTGCAAAAGGTGAATCAAATCATTCGGCGAGGTCTGATAATGAGCATTCACCAAAAGAGCGAAGCACTCACGCAGCAAACTAGGCTGCGATATCAAATGGTTCTTATCGGCTTTAGAAAGGGAAATTGAGTCGACCTGTTTAAGTTGATGGTGCGTTAACTCCGCATCCAACAAAAACGCGTCATAGAGCCATGATTCAAGCGCATCATTCATGCTCCAGCGGATGGGCTGTGTCATGTGCCATGTTTTCATTCCCGAACGCTGTTTCTGAAGCCAATCAACAAATTTAATCGTAAAGCCCCGGCCACAACCTTCATAACCATGAACAGTCGTAGAAAAAACGAGTCGATGATAATGTTCGGTAATGCTTTTGAGCATAGGAACTGGAATTGCAGCCGCTTCATCGACAAATAACAAATCACATTCAGGTCTGCTCGATAGAAGTTCGTCAGGAGCAATGAATTGAATGGCTCCCTGCCCTGATTCTAATCTGTCCTTCCTAATACGCTGCGCATTTGGAAGTAGCCGCAAAGCATGTTGGTAAACAGGCTCAACGGCTTTTATAGATGGTGCGGTAATTAAGATTCTAAGTGGCTTCTGCTGTAATAAGCTCGCACACGCAATGCCGAGGGCACTTGTTTTTCCACGTCCACGATCAGCGGTCAAAATTAATGGTCGCTTTCGATGTCCTGTCACCACCTTTTCAATTAGAGAAATGGCATGTTCTTGTTCCGTGTAGTGGCTTTCTTTTTCTGCTTGCTTGATGTCTGGAGCCGTTGGCAATGGTTTGTCTTGCTCAATAACAACGAGCTTCTCCCATTGTTTGTGCATCCATTGCTGAGCAAAATTCGCATTTTGTCGCAGCTCAGTAATGACAATAAGAAAACCGCCGCCAACCAATGAGCCAAGCGCGGCGGTAAAACTATTGGCGTCAAAGCCATTTCGAGCATCAAACAATAGAACGTCACACTCTCTGCCTAGCAACATGTGCCCTTGTTTAGACGAAACACTGGATACGTTTTTCAAACCAAAATCACCAACAGAAAACCAACGTTGATGGCGCTGCGTTTTATGGAACTCTGACATCAACGCATTTTGCCAAGAAGCCTCGCCTTGAATGACAATACCAATCCTTTGGAAAGATTGGTGAGCTTGATGTTGAAGTGATGAAAGGAAATCAGATTGTGTCTGCATTTTGTCTATCCAACGTTGAACTGACGCAATGGTATCACATCTTTAATTTGACGCTTCTCAGATATAAAAAAACCGCCCGGAGGCGGTTGATTCAATCATCATTTGTTATTGCAGTTTGGTTTGTACAAACGCAAGAATCTCTTCCATTAAGCTGTCGTCAACTTTCTTCAAGTTCAACGCCAGGCTGCTACCTTTTCGGCTATAGCTTGCTCGACCTTTAACTAAGTCGACTTTTTCCGTCTTCTTACCAGGTTTTGCTGGTGCAAGTTCAGTAATCCAATTTTCGATGCTTTCCGTGACTTCTTTTGTCAGACGAGCAACGCCTTGAGCTGTGCTTCGCTGCCATAAAAACCCTTCGCTAGAGCGACATTTATCTAACAGCTCTTGCTGCTGCTCTGGCGTCAGCGTTGAAAACTGTTTGTGCAGTTTCACGATAGTTGGACGACCGAGATCGCCAACATTCGGATACGCTTGAAGCAGTTCTAACGGTAATGCTGCGGCTTTTAAAGCGCCACTTACCAACGCTTCACTGCACTGGAACATTTTTGCCAATGCTTTCTGATCTTCAGCTTCACCACTATCAAGCTTAGCCTGCATCTCTTTCCCTTTTTCATATAAAGAGAGCGGCTTGTGAGCATTTGCCACATCAGACAAAAACTTAGCATGGTCAGTATTAATGTTGTCAGCAACATAAACCAAAAAGTCTTGTTCAGCGAGGATACAAGACATGCGACGACGGCTACCATCTAAAACTTCGATCTTGCCATCTTCAGTTCTACGACCCACAGCTGGATATTGTTGGCCACGCTCTTTGAGTGTGACTAAAACATCAGATAAAGCATGTTCGTTTAAGAACGATTGCTCACGAGCGTTATCAACAAATACTGTTGTTTCTGTCGCAACTTTATTTGCAGGAATACGCACAAGTTCAAACTGAACAATATTTTCACCTGCAACTGCTAGTTCAATCGTTTGAGCTTTCTCTTTTGCCGCAGTTTGCGCCTCTTGCGGAGTCACAACACGACGCTTATTCGTTTTGCCAAATAATTTCGCGTTTAATTCAGACGTTTTCAAAGCCATTTACTTATTACCCCTGATTCAATGACGGCCAATTAGAGTGCAGCACACGCTCTAATTCCAGTGCGCTTTTATGAACAGCGTCTTGCGCGGTAGCTAGTGTCTTCTTACCGCCTTCAAAATCGCTTACTGTCAGATCAAATACTGTGCTGTAGGTATCGGCACAGGTTTCAAACGCACGGCTACGAGGAATAGTAGCCATCATAACTTGGTCACCTAGAAGATAGTTCATTTCAGTTAAAACAGAAACTTGCTTCTTATTGTCGTCCTCAAACATGGTTGGCATCAAGCGAACAAACTCAAGACCATTCCAGTCCTCCGGGAACATTTCATATACCGTAGGCAAATGCTGGAAGAAGTTTACTGTTGAAGCCCAATCCAGACGCTTAGCCGCACAAGGAATTAGCAAGGCATTTGATGCATACATAGCATTCCATACTAATGGGTCAACGTGTGGACCGGTATCAATCATAATGATATCGAAGTCATCAGCAATTTTATCAATCAGTTGCTCTTTCAGCAGACGGACGATATCGAGTGATGGGTCTTCAGATAGCGTTTGCCATGCTTCCGCATTAAACATCGCGTCTTCTGGAAACGCTGAAATCGACTTTAAGTTCGGATATTGCGTTGGCAGCAATACGTTTTTACGTAAAAATTCACTGTCAATTTCCACACCATCAGGCACGTTACCCAACATAATGTCTACCGCAGAATAGATATTATCATGCTCTGCCATGCTGATTTGCGGGTTGAGGAATAAACGTAGCGAGCCTTGTGGGTCTAAGTCGATTAAACAAATACGGTATCGTTTATCCAAATTTAGCGCTAAACATGCCGCTAAATGAACCGCGGTCATTGATTTACCTGTACCGCCCTTTTGGTTCTGCACATTAATAATCCAAGGTTTGTTACCTGAATTCTTTTTACGCTCATGAAATTTAGGCACTTCAGCCGCATCCATGAGCATGTGTGCTTCTTCTAACGTAATTGAATAATGATTCGCGTTGTTTTTAGTAAATTGATGCCCAGCGGCTTCCATTTTACCAATCGCGTCGTCGAGCTTACGGCGAGTTAGACCAGAACGGGTTTCCATCATCGCTTTCGACATTGGTGGGAAGTAGTTATCGCTTCGCTCTTCTAAAACAATTTCAATACGGTCAGCTTGAACCTGCTGAGTCAGCTCCGCTAACTCAAGAAGGTTTTCAATCGTTTTTTCTCTTTTCATGCCAAATTCCGTTGGAAGGATTTATAATTGCAATTGTACAGCAGTAAAGACCAAAAACAACAAAAAGGTGCACGAACATTTTGAATTACCATCACATAAAAAAACACCCAAATCGACGCTTTTATGATTTATGGTCAAAAAGATAACTATTTTTAATCAAATAATCTTCTCATAAGTGGACACCTAAACTTAAAAATAAAAAGTGTTACAGCGTCACTCATTTACAATGTAAATCAATTTTCTACCGGAACGATTATAATCTTAAGCTAAATTACGGGTTATGTTAGACCAACCTAATTTAAACGATAAATAGTAAGTAATATCGGAACAATAAAGACCTGAACACCTTGATCATGTCTCCGAGCAAAATAGGGCAGTTCCAGCGAAACATCTATGGAAGTATGATCAAGGCATGCTTATGATCATGCTTCCGTGTTAATAAGCAAATCCGAAAGCATGATCATGGAAAAATAGAGCAGAGTACGGTGTAAACACGCAAATAAAATAAGATCCATTAATCGGAAATATGATCAAGCCTTAGAATCTCTCGGAAGCATGAGTTTTCTTCTCTGATTTACGGTTGAGTGCAGACAGAACGGGGGATTGAGCAGAAATTGACGTTATAGAAGCCGGAACAATGAAATTGCTCAAGTTGCTATGATAAATCACGCTCTCATGATCATGCTTCCTGTAAATAAGCAGAGACTAGGATTTACTTCTAAATATGAGCGACTTGAATGTATTTTAATCAGATGAGTGATATCTCATCAATATGGGCGCCAGAACGATAGATATATTGGCTCTTGATCATCGATCCGAGTATAAATAACATCACCAATGCACAATATAATCATCGTGAAGATCATTATTAAATACTGCATCTGTGGATAACCTGTAAAAACATCATGATCATCGTTTCAAGACTCTTTTGATCATCTTTTCATAACCTTAATGATCATGCTTACGAATAAATATGATCATGCTTTCAGGTTATTGTTGATCATACTTTCAGACTTCTTATGATCATAGTTCCGAAACACATGGAAATAATAGTCTTATAGAACAAAAGCTTAGCGAGAAATTTCAAGCCAGATCATTAGATCATATAATCAATTAAGATCAGATTAATCAAAAAGATCAGTTATTTAAAAACAATCTTTTTTCTTTATTTATGATCTGTTTTTCTTTATTCTTCGGAACCATAGCACAACTACGGCTAGTGTGATCTGGATCTAAAATGACGGCTGATGAAAAAATTCTGATTAAAGCACCGAGAAGCCACAAAGATGGCCATCTTTTTGAGGTACATGAATCCTCTGCGGATTGGGTAGAGCAGTACCAACATTTCAAAGGGGTGACCAAAAGCATCTTAGAGTTGCTTAATCTGATCTCATTACGAGGCTTCAGCAGCAAGGATGGTTTGGTTTCAACCACAGAGATTGTGGAAGCAACAGATGGGCAACTCACACGTGCAGCCCTGCAACAACGTTTGCGCGCGGCAGTAAATATTGGTTTATTTACTCAAACTCCAGTGCGTTTTGAAGAGGGACTTGCTGGTAAAACGATGCTACATAAATTTGTGAATCCCAATCAGCTTATATCTGTGTTGGGAGCAACAAGTCTCGTTACCGACAAAGTTCGTCAGAACGAAAAACAAAAACGTTCGAAAGCATTGGCTCAGACTCAAGTAAACAAACGTTTGTTGAATGAGCACGGGTTAAACACACCTCCCACGATGAAAGATGAAGCCGATCAATTTGTTGTATCTCCAACAAATTGGGCTGGGATCATTGACCAAGCACTTGCGCCACCAAGAACTCGAAAAAGTTATCAGAAATCCATGGTGTCGATCTCTGGCACTAAAGCCGTTATTGAGACGCGATCATCCAAAAATATCATGACTGTGGATGATCTCATGACCCTGTTCGCTCTCTTCACGTTAACGGTTCAGTATCATGATCATCACAAAGATCAGTATCAGCTTGATGCTGCTCACGTACCAAACAAAACGCCGCTATACATCACTGATATTTTGTCGCTCAGAGGCAAAAAAGACAGTGGCCCAGCTCGTGATTCCATTCGCGATAGCATTGATCGCATTGAATTCACTGATTTTCAGCTCCATGAACTTACGGGACGTTGGCTAAGTGAAAACATGCCAGAGGGCTTCAAAAGTGATCGTTTTCGTTTTCTTGCTCGAACCATCACGGCCTCTGAAGAGGCACCTGTGGAGGGAAGCGATGGTGAAATTCGTATCAAGCCAAACTTATATATTTTAGTTTGGGAACCTTCGTTTTATGAAGAGCTGTTAACGCGCGATTATTTCTTCTTGTTTCCGCCAGAGATCTTGAAACAACATACTTTGGTGTTTCAACTGTACTCTTTCTTCCGTAGTCGCATGGTTCGTCGTCACACGGATTGCATGCTACTGAGTGAGTTAAATCAGAAGCTTGCACGTAACATTGAATGGCGTCGGTTCTCCATGGATCTGATCCGTGAGCTGAAACGCTTGTCAGACGGCAAAGGGACAGACGATCTTTTTGTGGTGAACTTATGGGGCTATCACTTAACGATCGAAACTATGATCGAGAATGATAAAGTGATGGATTACCAGATCGACATCAAATGTGACGTCGAAGAGGTGTTGCGTTACTCACGTGCTCGTACAACCAACGCAGGAAAGCGTAACATGGCGCCTACGCTGCCAAACCCACTTCGTAATGAGATGGTAACCCGACAACAGCTTGAGGAGCTCTCAGGCATCATAGACGGCGAATTTGAGCCCATTCAACGCAAAGCACCGTCTCCAAGAGGAAATTTAGGGCGACGCGTGAAGCAAAGAAAACATTTGGTAGAGATCAATGCTGATGAGATCACCATTACTCTATCTAAATATACCTCACCAGAGGCTCTAGAACGCAGTATAACGGCTTTGTCTGCGATGACAGGGCACTCGTATGCCTCAATCAAAGAAGAGTGCTCAGATTACATAGAGAAGCTCGATTGGCTAAGGGTAGGGGATGAGCCGATTCCTTATGAGACATTAAGTAAAACCGTCGAGCTGTTTAACACCCAGAACGATGTTAAGCATCTTACCATCGAGCGCTTGATTGCGGGGTTAGCGGTGCGTCGGAAAGTTTGTCGTCAAATCTTCGATGGTCACATGGATGAAATGGTATTTCGTGCCTTGGATGAAATGGCGATTTAAAAGTGTCGCTTGATGTGTATCAAGCTATAGGTGTGATGTATCGGTTTGAAATGTAACAATGTCTTTCGATGATAAAAAACAGACTTAACTCTTACAAACCACTGACATTAGAAGCCAAGCCTAATACTACTATTTATCCCGAATAGACAACCTTTTGTCCTTTCTGATGATTAATAGATTGGCTCATATTGTTACATTCATTCTGAATAGACTTCGCGAGTTTCTCCTCAGGAAACTCGCTTTTTTTTGCCTAAAATTCCGCTAATTAAGCCTTGATCATTTTTCCGGACTAATGAGGTAAACCTTGATCATGCTTCTTGGATTCATTCCAGTGTAATGAACGCATCAACGCAACATGTGATTCGATTAAGCTATGGGCTTGTTCCTGCCACTTGTTTTGATCACACTGCCGATTACAAAACTCTAACGCCACAACGGTGAGATGCTGAAGTCGTCTCAAACACCAATCTTTGATCAGAATATCAGTCGAGACTTGGCATGCTGCTTGTTCAAGCTTTGCACTCGTATAAAGCAAGGTTTGATATGCTTTCTGAGGGTCTTGGTAGCTTGCATGTTGAAACACGCGTAAACATCCATCCAACCAGCAAGCAATCGCTTTACTTTGAAGATCACTCAATTCGGGTCCAAACACGTCATCAGGCACCTGATATAAGATCGTTTCTAATTTTTCTACTTGATCATGTTTCCGCTGTTCGTACCACATGGCGATTTGATCTTGCCAAGTACTCAAATCCATTACGCTGCCTCAGTCCATTGTTTTACATAGTGATTTGGCCCTATTTGATCAAATTCGTCGACAATTATGCTGCTACGTTGACGAATTTCATCGGAATCTATCGAATAGTTTGGCTCATTTTTCACTAAGTTACCAAAAGGTAAGTCAGGATCAGGAACAGCAGAAATCAACAGCTTAGTATAAGGATGCTGCGGATTCTTAAGTATTGAATGAGTGTCGCCCCATTCAACGATTTGCCCTTTGTACATTACTGCGGTTTCTTCCGCTATGTAGTGCGCAGTCGCCAGATCATGAGTGATGTATAAAAAACCAATTCCCAGTTCTTGCTTCATTCGTTGCATTAAATTCAACACTCCCAAGCGAATAGAAACATCCAGCATAGACGTAGGCTCATCCGCAAGAATGATTTGCGAACCTACCGCTAGAGCCCTTGCTAAGTTTACTCGCTGACGTTGCCCACCACTGAGTTCGTGAGGGAACTTACTCAATGTCTCTTCAGGTAGTTCCACCAGCTTTAGAAGCTCTTCCAAGCGGGCTGGGATGTCGCGCTCGTTTTTGACTTGTTTATGAATTTTTAAAGGACGTGTTAGGTGATGGCGAATGGTATGAGTTGGATTGAGAGAGCCAAACGGATCTTGAAACACCATTTGTACTTTACTGCGATATTCTTGTAGAGCCGATCGTGACGTGATCTCATTTATGTCAGTGCCATTGAAAAGGATCTCGCCTTGCGTTGCTGGATAGACTTTGGTTATTAAACGAGCGCAAGTACTCTTACCGCAGCCTGACTCTCCAACCAAAGCCAAGGTTTTTCCTGCGTACAGATCAAAAGTCACTCCTTGAAGCGCACGAAAGGTTTCCTCTGTCGCTAAACCACCGCCCACTTTGAATTCTTTAATCACATTTTTCATTTGGATGATAGGCTGGCTCATGGTTACGCTCCTTGTAACTCTGGTTGTTTTTGGACGTCATGGATGTTTGGGAAAGAAGCCCATAGCTTTTGCGTGTAGGGGTGTTGAGGCTGATTGCGTATATCGTATGCTCGATTGACTTCGACGATTTCTCCGTGACGCATGATTGCAATTCGATCACATAGTTGGCTCATGAGTGCCAGGTCATGAGTGATAAAGAGGACTGAAAAACCGAACTCATCTCTAAGCTGATAAATTTGCTGTAAAATTTCTCTCTGTACCACTACATCTAATGCTGTTGTGGGTTCATCCATAATGATCAGTTTTGGATTTAGAGACAAAGCAATGGCTATCACCAACCGCTGACGCATTCCTCCTGAAAATTGATGAGGATATTCTGCTAAGCGTTCTCGAGGAATATTGACCAAGTCCAACAACTTTTCTGCTCTATCTTTTGCTTGAGCGTTAGTGAGGCCTTGATGGTGTCGTAACACATCTGCAAATTGCTCTTGTATCGTTAAGACAGGGTTGAGTGAGTTCATCGCGCTCTGGAACACCATGGCGATTTCACTCCACCTTAGAGCGGTCAGTTCAGAGTCTGAGATACTAAGGATATCTTTGCCATCAAACCATATTTTACCGCCAGAAATGAACGCTGGCGGCTTATGAAGACGATTTATTGAGAATGCGATTGTGCTTTTACCACATCCAGATTCACCGGCAAGACCAAATACTTCGCCTTTGCCGATATCAAAGCTGACGGACTTTACCGCATTAAAATCACCATTATCAGTGATGTAATCGACGCACAAATCTCGGATCTGGATGACCGGGTCATTGTGGTATGCATGACTTAAGTTAATACCATCCATATAAACACCTTACCAATCTAAAAGATAATTATTATCATTATCAGGTGTGGCGGTTTTTAGAAAGTATCAAACTATGAATCAGTGAAGTGACTCGAAAGTTAGGTGAAACAGGAAGTGGTGTAATGCGTCGTTGATAAAACTAAAGAAGAGCAGAATTGAGAGCTAGATCAGCACACTTTTCGTAGGGGGAATTACTCAAATTTAATCGTAAATTTGTCCCTTGGCAAAACTTAAATGATGAATCTATTAAGGAGTTAACGAAAGGGCGGGAGGGGTCACATTTCCCTACAGTTTTTCTTACCACCTTGTTCCGGTTTTGCTATAGATTACGCATCGAAAACATGGTGTGTTCGGAGGAAATATGTCCATTAATTCTATCGACCATGACGAGATGACCAACATCGCTCACAAATGGGAATTACCTGATGAGGAAACCGTTGTGAAGCCAGAGAAAACAGTGAAATCAGCAGAAGCCAGAAGACGCATTGAAGCGTTACGTGAGATCCGTGAAAGTGGGTTGACCATTGAAGAAGCAAGGGAGCTTGGCTTGATACACTGATCGCCTCAGGTTGGTTTAGCAACCCATAGGGTAGTCGACGGACTGCCCTTTTTATTTTTTCACTCTATTACTCTCTTATTCAAACCCTCCATTTATCTGTCTTGCGCCTCAAAAGCACGAGTTTCACACTCACGTCCCGTCCCGAAGAAGTTTGACAATCTGACCTTGTGTTACTAGATATATCAGTAGCGATATGCTTTTTGTTGATTATCGCAACCACAAAGCAAGGAGCGCAAGTATGGTTGATCAAATCCTTTTTTATGAGCCCGATGAACCCCACGGTTTTCTCTCAAATTTTTGCCATGCCCCAGTCAATATCTCCTCCCAAACTTGGCCCACCAGCGAACATTATTACCAAGCCCAAAAGTTTCTCGATGCTCAGTTGCAAAGTAAAATTCAGCACGCAAGCACCCCTGATGAAGCGTTTGCTTTAAGCCGTAAATACGAACACTTTGTCAGAAGCGATTGGGACGATATAAAGTTGGCTGTTATGGCTTTCATCGTTAGGGAAAAGTTTCTACAAAATCCACCATTAGCGCAGCAATTAATGAGAACGGGTAATGCTTGCCTAACAGAGCATTCTCATAAAGATGCCTTTTGGGGAGACGGGGGAGATGGTAAAGGAGAAAATCATCTAGGAGAGATTCTGATGAATGTTCGAGCAGAGCTGAGACATGTTGAGCCTTACAATCTCGTGAAGTTTATCGATAAAGCCAAATTGCCCACCCAGTGGGGCACATTTATGATGTACGGCTTTATTGAAGCCGCGACAAATAAAGAGCATCTTGCTCTGGTCTATGGCGAGCCAACAAAAAGTGCAGCACCACTTATTCGGTTGCATTCGGAGTGTCTTACCGGAGATGCTCTATTTAGCACGCGTTGTGACTGTGGTTTTCAGCTTAATAGAGCGCTACAAAACATCGTCAAAGAGGGATGTGGCGTGCTGCTTTATTTACGTCAAGAAGGGCGTGGAATCGGCTTGATTAATAAAATTCGTGCCTATCACCTACAAGATGATGGCGCAGATACCGTGGAAGCAAATGAGCGTTTAGGTTTTGCCGCTGATATGCGTGATTACGCGTTCTGTAAAGGAATGCTAGAGCATTTGGGGATTGACGCTGTGCGTCTAATGACGAATAACCCACGCAAGCTCGCCGCCTTAAAAGCGGTTGATATTAACGTCATTGAACGAGTGCCATTACAAGAAGGGAATAACCCAAGTAATCAACATTACCTGCAAACCAAGGCGAGTAAATTGGGGCACATGTTTGATCCTAAGTTTGTTAACCACACTAAGTAAGTGCTACAGATTTCCCAGAAACAAAAACGCCAACGTATCATCGTTGGCGTTTTTGTTAATGAGTTGATTCATTGATACTTTTGAATGATTTCATCAATTTCCCCTGAGGCTTTTAATTCAACGAGTCGTGTATTGATGTAATTTTGAGTTTCTGGTTGCATTTGAGGTGAAAAAGCCAGGTAGATTGAGTAGTCAGGAATAACCGAGCTGAAAGGCTGTATCTGAAAATTCTCTAACGGCAAATTGAGTCGCTTTAAGTTGTAAAGGACTCGGGATTCCATCTCGACAAAAGCTGTATCTCCAGGGGTTCGGCTTATCACTCGGTATGCGGCGTTGTAGTCTTTCACACGCATTTCATTGACACTGCCATTTTCAAAGAACGGTGTTAAATTTGGATAATCAAACCCCAGCAGTAATACAATAGAACGACCATGCATCGTATCCATATTTTTGAATTCTAAAGGCTTCTCGCTACTCGACACCAGTACATGTTTTACAGTGTAAATGGGCTCCTCAGATAAATTTTCCGATTGCACCTTGCCCCAGTTCGGGCTGCCATAAGTTAACCAGTTTGGCTCAGCGCCTTCTTCCAATATGGAAATCATGCGCTTAAATGGATAAGTGTGATAATTCACTTGGTAATCCGACTCCGCGAAGATAGCGCTGACGATATCGGTCACAATTCCGGAGTGCATTTGTCCCTGTTGTTCAATTTGAAATGGTCGAGCTTGTTCAGCAATGACGTAATAGTTCACTTGATTTGCGGTCACATGAGAACTTACAACAATTAAGCTAAAAGCCAATCTAAGTAGAAGTCTTTTCATCGTATCCTCGATTATTATTTGTGCGTAGCTATATTTAGAGTAGCGCAAGTTTATCGGAGCGGTTTCATATGGATGAAAAAGAGCGATCTCAACGTCGTTTTAGTATCGGCAACCAACTTATGTTGGCGGTATTAACGTTGAGTTTAATCTTTACGGTCATCATTTCTACAGTGAGCTTATATCGAGTTTTTCACGAAGATTTAGCCCATTTAGATGTTGAATTAAAGCAGGTTGAGTCTAGCTATTTATCGAGCTTTTCTGCGAGTTTGTGGGTAGAGGATAGGGAGCTGTTGCTGACACAAGCTCAAGGTGCAATGCGTATGCCCTCGGTGGACTACTTACGTATTGCTAGTGAAGACGAAGTTATCATTGAATTAGGTTCGGCGCTTTCTGAGGATGTTGTCGAGAGAAGCTGGCCGATGCAGTATCGGGTCGGCGATAAAACGTATGATCTCGCGATATTAACGGTTCAATCGGATCTTAGCGCGATATATGAAGATCTTTGGCAGCAGTTCTTTTTTCTACTTACGACAGAAGCGATCAAAATTCTTGTTCTCATCATTGGTGTTCTTTGGGTGGCGTTTCGCTTGTTGGTCAATCCGTTACAATTGCTGTCTGGTGCGGTGAGCGATTTTCGTGGCGGTACAGTGCCGAGTAAAGTGACTCTCCCTAAACGATGGTGCTTTGATGAAGTGAGTGTTTTGGCAGAGAAATACAACCGAAGTGTTGAGAAAGTGAAAGAGCACCAGACTGAGTTAGAGGCTGAACGCGATAGGGCAGAAGTCGCTAATCGTAAGAAAAGTGAGTTTCTTGCCACTATGAGTCATGAGATCCGCACACCGATGAATGGCATTATTGGTGTGTCGTCGTTGCTCAATGACACCGACCTCGATCCCCAGCAAAAAGAGTTTGTAGAGATCATTGACAGTTCTTCTCACTCACTAATGACGATCATCGACGACATTTTGGACTTCTCTAAAGTTGAAGCTGGCAAAGTAGAGCTGGAATACACGAGCTATGATCTTCGCGAGCTACTTGACGATGTCATCAGTTTACATAGTGTCAAAGCCAAGCAGAAAAACTTACAGCTGCTCAGCGATATTGATCCTCACTTGCCAATGGAAGTGCAAGGTGATGCCACACGATTGAAACAAGTTCTGAACAATTTGTTGAGCAACGCGATTAAATTTACCGAGCGCGGCCATGTGAAGCTTCTTGTAGCGTTATCTCGACTTGATGGAGAGACCGCTCATATCCGGTTTCGGGTTGTGGATTCTGGTATTGGTATTGCGAAAGAGCACCAACAAGCAATCTTCGAACGCTTCCAACAAGCTGATGGTAGTACCACCAGAAAGTATGGTGGGACAGGGCTTGGTTTGGCGATAGCTGCACAGTTGGTTAACTTGATGGGAGGGGAAATACAACTAACAAGTGAGCTTGGGCTGGGAAGCTGTTTTGAATTTTCGATTCCTGTTGCTGTAATAAATGCGCAATCGACCTATACCGACCAACTTAATGTATTAGATTTCCCGAAAGCGGAAGACAACGAAATCAGCCCTCAAGATAATGATAAACCTTGGGTATTGGTTGTTGAAGATACCATCGTCAATCAGAAGGTAGTTCGCATCATGTTAGAAAAACTGGGTGTGCGAGTGAGTGTTGCCAACCATGGCGAAGAAGCATTGCAGCTGTGTGATCAGCAGCCTTTCGATTTGATTTTTATGGACTGCCAAATGCCTGTGATGGATGGGTTTATTGCTACGGAGCGAATTCGAAAAATGGGAGAGTGGGGGAAACACGTTCCAATTATTGCGCTAAGTGCCAATGTCATTAAAGAGGATCAGCAACATTGCTTCGATGTTGGGATGAACGAGTTCGTGGCTAAACCCGTTACCAAGACTCGATTACAACAAATATTCGAACAGCATTTGCCAAAAGCACTGAAAATCAGCGCTGTGCCTAAATAGTTAACTTGAAATCGATCAAGTTAAGTGCGTTTCTATTCTGTAATTGTAACTCTGTGTGATATAGTGCCCGGCTAGTATTTAAAGTACCTTGAGGCTGTGAATGTCGTTTAATCTATCCCTATTGCCGCCTGACGAAAAAAACAAAATCGAACTGGATAAGCAGGCGTCGTTTTTGGTTTGGAAGCTCAGAGAGGCCAAATCTGGTCCTGAAGCAATAGAAGAACAGTTGTCCAAGATTAACGATGCTGATGAAAAGGCGTTTTTTCAGCAATCGGTCGAAAAGTACAAACGAGTAATGGGTGTCGCTTAACGCGAACCGTGGCAATGGTTCAATCCAATGTGACGAATGAGGTAACCTCCCTATTCCTTTGCTAAGCGAAATTGAAAAGGTTTCGCTTTTTGCTAAAATCCTTCGCATTAAATTTGAATTTAGAGAGACATCCCGATGGGAAGAAGTTTTGAAGTGCGCAAAGCCTCTATGGCGAAAACTGCAGGCGCGAAAATTAAAGTTTATTCCAAATACGGTAAAGAAATTTACATGTGCGCGAAAAACGGTGGTGGTGATCCAGACATGAACTTGTCTTTGAAACACCTGATCGCAAAAGCGAAAAAAGACCAAGTTCCTGCGCACGTTATCGATAAAGCGATCGACAAAGCGAACGGTGGCGGTGGTGAAGACTACACTCCTGCACGTTACGAAGGCTTCGGCCCTGGCGGTACTAGCGTTATCGTTGACTGTCTAACAGACAACGGCAACCGTACTTTCCAAGATGTACGCCAATGCTTTGTGAAAGTCGGTGCGAAAATTGGTGTTGAGGGCTCGGTTTCTCACATGTTCGACCACCAAGCGGTATTCCAGTTCAAAGGCGACGATGATGAAATCATCCTAGAAACGCTAATGATGGAAGACGTAGACGTTACTGACGTTGAGCTAGAAGACGGTGTTATCACTGTATTCGCACCTCACACTGAATTCTTCAAAACAAAAACTGCGCTTAACGGTGCATTCCCAGATCTAACGATCGATGTTGAAGAAATCACATTCGTTCCGCAAACTCATACGCCTGTATCGGGTGAAGATGCTGAGAAGTTCCAGAAATTCCTAGATCTTCTAGATGACTGTGATGATGTTCAGCAGGTTTACCACAACGCAGAGCTGTAATTAATTCGCTCATATCGTTGTAAAAAGGCTTCCTCAGGGAAGCCTTTTTTTGATCGCTTTTTCTCAAGCAGAGCTATGCGTTACGATATTTGGAATAACACAGCGACATGATTACACCAAAACAGATACCTTGAGTTAGCATCGCCGTGCCGCCATAGCTAAAGAAGGGAAGTGGGCTACCCATTACTGGCAACAAGCCACTCACCATGCCCGTATTGATAAAAGCATACAGAAAAAAGCTCATCGCTAATGCGCCACTTACCAGCCGACTAAAAAAGTGGTCAGACTGACATGCAAGCAACATAACGCGTGCAGTAATAAACAAGTACAATGCGAGTAAGACTAAACTGCCAACAAAGCCCCATTCTTCCGCATAGGTCGAAAAAATAAAGTCCGTATGACTTTCTGGAATAAAGCCAAGTGTTCCCTGCGTTGCATTCATCCAACCTTTGCCTTTCATACCGCCTGAGCCAATCGCAATCAAAGATTGGATGATTTGGTAGCCCGAACCCAGTGGATCGGACTCAGGGTGCAAGAACTGTGTTACACGGCTCTTTTGATAGGTTTCCATAACGAAGAACCATAAAATAGGTGTTAACGTTAAAATGCTCGCAATAAACCCGCAGATTATTTTCCAGCTCATGCCAGCCAAAAACAAAACGAACAATGCATAAATGATGGTAAAAACTGCACCGTCTAAGTCCGGTTGTAGCGCGATTAACCCAGCAGGAATCATTGTAATAAGTAAGCAAAACGCAATTTTCCGACTGTCTGGTCGACCTCCTTCAATATGCAGCATCCAGGCGATCATGATTGGAATGGAAAGTTTGATTAGCTCAGACGGTTGAAAGCGGAAGAAGCCGATATCGAGCCAACGTTGAGAGCCATTGGTGCTATCACCAAATAAAGCGACAGCAAGTAGCAGAGCAACCGCAATAATGTAGAGATATGGAGCTGAGCGCTGATAGCTGGACGCTGGAATCGAGGACATGACCAAGATACAAACTAATGTCAGTCCGCAGCGCGCCAAATGTTTGAAGAGCATCGCCTCATTAAAGCTACTGGCACTCCAGAGAGTGAGCGAACTTAACAGCATGATCGGAATGATCGCCATTAGCAGTGGCAAATCAACTCTTGGGAAATAACGCTTATTCATTTTCAACGACCTAATAACGCACCTATTTTGAGTGCGAAAACAACTAAAACTCGAAGAGTTCAAACTATTCCGATGCTAAGAATCTCGATTCGGAAACAACAGACACCATGCAAAGGTGTGTAAGAAAGGAGAGTGCGACACTGTCTGTTATGGGTAGTTGTGAGATGGATAAATACACTAGCCTCAGATTTTAAGCTAGTGTTTTTATTGTGACTGCCGTAAAAATGTAGCGTTACGAATGAGCGGAATTGTATTTTCTGTTTAAGTGAATGTCATTCATCCTCTCTCAATACCATTCACTCTGCATAACTGCCATTGGTCGCATGCAAAAGCAGCGTGCGACCTTCTCCCTTAATCTGAAACCATCAAATCACGTTCAACTAAGGACAGTACATGATGGTTTCTCAATCTCGCTCAATCAAAGCTCTTAAACTGGCAAGTACGTTTATCGCCGCATTTGCACTTAGCAGCAATCTGGCTCTGGCTAATCCAAGTGAGCGCACACTCAGTCAATTCAACCAAGCAGCGCAAGGTGACTCTGGCTTAGTTGATACCGTTTACGGCGAATTATCCAAACAACTCGAAGAGCAAGGCGCAACGCCGGTGACCTTGGTTTACTTGGGCAGTGCGGAGACGTTGCAAGGTCGTGAGGCGTTTATGCCTTGGAACAAGATGAAGTTCACCGAGCGCGGTCTTGCCACTATCCAAAAAGGTTTGGATTTAATGGCGAATCAGCCAGTTCCACTGCAAGAGCAACAGCGCTTACAAGGCTTGCCGGAATACCAATTAGCCACCGCCATGGCAGCTACTACGTTTACCTCTCTGCCAGACATGTTCAATCACTTTGAGCGTGGCTACGAGCTGTACCTTTCTCTGCTCGATGAACCGAGTTTTAGTCAGCAACCTTTCGCCGCAACGTCTTGGATTTATCGCTACGCCATTGAAGCAGCACTAAGAGCTGAAGATGTTCAACAAGCCAAAACATGGTTGGCGCAAATGGAGCAGTTAGGTGATAGCAATCTAGAAACGCAAACCGCAAAAGCGTTGTTAGCGAAATATTAGGGAGGCGCCATGATCGTATTTAATCAACTTAGCCGTGATTACGCCCTTGGTAGCCAAACGGTACGTGCATTGCGAGACGTGTCTGGTGAAGTGTTTTCCGGCGAAATGGTGGCATTATGCGGACCGTCTGGCTCAGGCAAAAGCACCTTACTTAACGTGCTTGGCATGCTGGATACTCAATACCAAGGTCAGGTGACATTTGCAGGCAGCCCATACCCAACCGGACAAATGCAAGCGGCGAAAATGCGCCGCGAAAAGCTTGGCTTTGTGTTCCAAAAATTCAATCTTGTGCCCGTGATGACGGCGCTAGAGAACGTGGCGTATCCGCTGCATCTCAACGGCTTTTCAAAAGCAGAACAAACCGAGCTCGCCACACAAATGCTAGAACACGTTGGCTTGGGCGAGTTTATTCATCACATGCCCGATAACTTGTCGGGAGGTCAGCAGCAGCGTGTGGCAATTGCTCGTGCGTTAGTACACAAACCGGCGTTGGTGATTGCCGATGAACCCACTGCAAGCCTTGATAGCCAAACTGCCAATAAGGTCATCGATATCATGAAAGGGCTCGGACACGAGCTTGGCACCACTTTTATCGTCGCCACACACGACCCTCGTATGGCATCTCGCTGCGATCGAACCATTGAGTTGGTGGATGGCAAAATCACCCAAACGCACGCAAGTGTGGAGGAGGTTTCATGGGCAAGCTAATTCCCGTTTCGGTTCGCCTTGCTTGGTTGAACCTGCAACGCAATCGCCGTCGCAGTTTGTTGTCGATGTTGATCATTGCCATTGCCGTGTTTGCGTTAACCAGTGCGGGCGGTTTTGGTCTGTACACCTACGACAGTTTGAAAGAGTCGACAGCGCGTGACACGGGGCATCTGACGTTAACCACACCGGGTTACTTCGCCAAAGAAGAAGAGATGCCACTGAGTAACGGTTTAACTCATGCAGACGACATTACCAAGCAATTGATTGGGTTGAATGAAGTGCGAGGTGTGCAACCACGAGTTGAGTTCAGTGGTTTGATTTCCAACGGTAACAAATCATCTATCTTTATTGGCATTGGCGTGAACGAACGTGAATTCGATATGAAAGGACCGTTTTTGGATGTGCGCGAAGGGCAGACGCTGTCCAACATTCATGCATCGCGTTATGACCCAGCGGAGCCAGAAGTGATGCTCGGTGTTGATTTGGCGAACAACCTAAGCGTGCACGTTGGCGACTGGATTACCTTGCTGGCGACCACTACCGACGGCGCATTGAACGCGTATGACTTCAAAGTTCGTGGCATCTATTCAACAGGCGTGCCTGAGCTTGATAAACGCCAGCTTTACGTGCACATCAACAGCGCACAATCGTTGTTGGGCTCAGACAAAGTCAGCGCGTTATCGGTCTTCCTGTTCGACACCAGTTTAACGAGCCAAGTCGAGCAACAAGTGGCTTCGGTTCTGAGTAAGCAAAAGCAGAACTTTGGCGAGCAAGATATTGAGATCACGCCTTGGCAAGAACGTGCGTTCTTCTATCTCAAAGTGAAAGATTTGTACGACCGTATCTTCGGCATCATGGGCGCAGTAATGGCACTGGTGGTATTTGTCGCGCTGTTTAACACCATGACCATGTCGGTCACGGAACGCACCCGTGAAATCGGCACCTTGTCAGCACTTGGTAGCTACCCTCGCGAAATCATTGCTGGGTTCTTGCGCGAAGCAGGGTTGCTTGCGGTTATTGGCAGCTTAATTGGCGCTTTGTTTACTGGGTTAGTTACCGTCTTACTGATGGTCGTGGATGTGCAAATGCCGCCACCGCCAGGACGCACAGAAGGTTACCCATTAACGATTTACTTCTCTTGGGAGCTGGTGGCTGTCGCAGGATTCGCAGTATTGATGATTTGTTTGGTTGCGGCGTTTTTCTCGGCGCGCAAAGGGGTGAACAAGCCAATTACGGAGGCACTGATTTATGTTTAATTTCAAATCACTATTACCAATTGCATTGCTGACGGCAAGCGGCGTTGTAAGCATGAATGCCAGTGCGAATGAAACAGCGTTAGATGCACAGCAAGTCGCGCAATTGATTGAAAAAGCCGACAGCTACCGCTTGCAAGATGATTCCTCCAAAGTGGTGTCACTGGTGCGCTTATATCAAGACCAAGAATTAGATAAAACTCGCCTTTACCACGTGTACACGCGTCCAAATCGTGAATCGCTGGTGGTATTCAAATCGGCGGTTGAAGCAGGGCAAAAGATGTTGATGATGGGCGACAACTATTGGCTACAAATGCCGAAGAGCCGCCGTCCGATTCGCATTACGCCAATGCAAAAGCTGCTTGGTGAAGCGTCTATCGGCGACATCTCAACGCTGACGTGGAGCCAAGATTATCAAGGTGAATGGAAAGCGACAGAAACCGTTTCGGTAAACGGGGAAAGTGTCGCGGCTTATCACCTTGCTTTAACCGCGAAAACCAAAGGGGCGAGCTATCAGAAGATCGACTTGTGGTTGTCTGAGCAAGATGCGTTTCCAATTAAAGCTGATCTTTACTTGCGCTCTGGCAAACTCGCCAAGCAAGCGCAATACGGACGTGCAACTGACAACGGTGAAGACTACGTCAGTGAGATGACCTTGCTCGATAGCATTCAGCCGAGCAAAAAGACCGTTATCGAGTATCAAGAAATCGTGCCTTGGCAACTGGATAACAAGTTCTACAACCCAAGCTATCTGCCTAAAGCCAATACGACTCAGCTTTAGCCTGAACTCCGTAAATAGAACCATGAAAACGAGCAAGGAAGTTACATGAAATCGCACCAGCCTAACCTTAACAAAAGCACCAGTTTGTTGATTGCTGCCTCATTGTGTGTGGGCGCGTCAGCCCCTGCTTTTGCCAATGATGAACTGAGTTTTGAGTGGGATTGGGCTGTCAGTTACGAAACGGTCAAGCAGCGTGATAGCGCATTTATGCAGGCGCAGAGCAGTTCTCGTGATTCACTTAATGCACTGTTGGATGTGCAGGTGAATTATCAGAACTTCAGTGGTTTGTTCGCTCTGTATAGCCAAGGTTTGTACCTCAATCAACAAGGTGAGAGTGACTGGTGGAGTGAAGCTGATAACCAGTTGCTGATTAGAGAGCTGGCTTGGCTAGGGGAATGGCAAGTCGGTGATACCACTCTGGATGTGAGTTTAGGTAAGTTGCGTGTGGATTGGGGCGTCGGTTATGGCTACCGACCTTTGGATCTGTTTAAGCCTTATCGACAAAACCCTGTTGGCTTAGTCGCAGAAGAGGGGGCGGGTGTGTTTTCACTTTCACACTATGATATGGCCGGCGAGTGGACCGTCATTGCGACCGATTCAAGCTGGGGGCAACAAAACCAAAGTGCACTTGATCAAGCCGCAGAGCAACAAGGTATTGGTATTCGTCGTTATGCGCTGGTGGGTGACACAGAATATCAGCTGATTGGTTATTACGATGATGTGCGCCGAGGTTTGCTTGGCGCCAGTGCCATTGCGGTGTGGGATGAATCCATCGCCATGCACGGAGCAATGCTGTGGCAAAAGCAAAGTGTCGGCTATCAGTTTCAGCAGGATGATCTCTACCAACCTGTTTCGGTTGAGGAGCAGGGCTGCGCATTCCAAGCCTTAGTTGGGGTGAACTGGGCAAACCAAGCCGGACACAACGTGATTGCTGAATATTGGTACGACAGCCGAGCATGGTCGAAAAGCGAATGGCAACAAGCAATAGAGCGTGGCGAATTACTCTCTCAGATCCCTGAACCTAACAACTCTCTGTTGGCTAGCAGCGCTCTACTTGCGACAAGCTATGCCCAAGGGTTTCAGCATGCCAATATCGTTCAGCATAACGTAATGCTGCACTGGAGTTGGGATGTGGAAGCGTGGGCTGCATGGAACGGTAAAGCGGATATGGGCTGGCTAAGTGATGTAACCCCTACGTTGGATGTGATGTTGTCGCCACAAGATGGTGGTGTGATTATCACGCAGTGGCTTAACTACCAATGGATTGATAATGGTGATCAAAGTGTAGAAGTGGAAGTTGCCGCACGCTTTTTAACCGGAGACGACCAATCTGCTTACGCACAAATCAATGATAAGCATATGATTGTATTTAACATCAAAGGGAAATTCTAAATGTGTTCAGCAAAATCAGTGGTGAAAAGTGGATGGCCGCGTAGCTTATTAGTGACCACGGCATTTTGTCTCTTTATCGCAGCAATGACGCTCTCGGTTTGGGGCGGTCCATTTTACATTCATGTGGCGGTTAGCTTTGGATTTGGCTATTCGGCTATCTTCTTCTCATGGTTGATTGACCGTTTATTTCCAACCATCCCACGTATAATAGAAGTGGTGTGTTCGCTTGTTGCCTGTTTATTGTTTGGGGTGATTAATGCGCAATTTTGGCTCGGAGAGTATTTTGGTATCTCCGATATGATCCCTGTTGGCTTAATGGGATTACTGTTTAGCGGTATGTGTTATTTCTATTTTTACTCGCGTGAGAAAGAGGCGGTTGCTCAACGAGAGTTGGAAGCCATCAAGCGCGAGAAAGCAGAGCAAGATCGTGCGCTCTTGCTGAGTCAGCTTAAGCAGATGCAAAGCCAGATTGAACCGCATTTTCTATTCAATACCTTGGCGAATATCAGCGCGCTCATGTCGCAAGATGTCGATAAAGCCAAGCTGATGCTAGAACAGTTGACCGCGCTGCTGCGAGCAACGCTAAAAAGCTCACGCGAAGAACACACCACCATAGACAATGAAACGGCGTTACTTGAGGCTTACTTAAGCATCCAACAAACCCGTTTGGGTGACCGACTCAGCTACAAGATTGAGGTTGAAGAGGGACTAGGCAGAACCGAGTTACCGCCGATGATGCTCCAACCTTTAATCGAAAACGCCATCATCCATGGTATTGAACCGAAGCGAGAAGGTGGCGAAGTCAGCTTACTCATTAAGCGCGAACAACAGAACTTGAAGATTGAAGTCAGAGACACAGGTGTTGGCTTGAATCACGTGAGTGGGCACATGGGGTCTGGCGTGGGTCTAAGTAATCTCAAGCAGCGAGTTGAAGCTTTGTTCGCAGGTCAAGGAGAGGTTTCTATCAGTGAGTCTGCTCAGGGTGGCGTTTGTGTTCGCTTGCGCTGGCCAATGGAATCGTAATCAAGGAAGAAAGGAATGAATACAGGGTTTACTGCCATTATTGCTGATGATGAACCGTTATTGAGGCGTCATCTTGATAAAAGCCTAGCTGAAGTGTGGCCAGAGCTAGAGGTGATAGCCAAAGTCGCCGATGGTGAACAAGCGTTGCAAGCCATTGAGCAAAGTCAACCTGATATTGCGTTTCTCGATATTCGTATGCCAGTTTTGGATGGTATGACATTAGCGCAAAAACTCAATCAACTCGCCAATCCACCTTTGATTGTGTTTGTCACAGCGTACGATGATTACGCCATCAAAGCTTTTGAGCAAAATGCCGCCGATTATTTGCTCAAGCCTATCTCGGATGAGCGCCTCCTGACGACGTGTGAAAGAGTGAAAGCACGCCTTGCTAAGCGAGAGCAAGAAAGCAGTAATGTGCAGATGAGCAGCCTGTTAGAGCAGTTGCAGCAATTATCCGCGCCACAAACGCCGCAATATCTTCAGTGGATCAAAGCGACGCAAGGGGAAGACATTCATCTGATCGCCACGTCTGATGTGTTGTATTTCAAAGCGGAAGAAAAATACGTTTCTGTGTATGCCCAACAAGGACAAGGCAAAGTGCAGGAGTATTTGATTCGCACATCGTTGAAAGAGTTGATAGGGCAGCTTAACCCAGAACAGTTCTGGCAAGTACACCGTTCAAGCGTTGTGCAAGTGTGCAAAATTAGCAAAGTAAACAAAGACTTTGCTGGAAGAATGTTTGTTCACGTTGGAGAAACTAAGCTTCCGGTGAGTCGTGCATCTCAAAGTTTGTTCAAAGGGATGTAATCGCTAGAACTGCTCACTCTTTACACTGTAAACTCGCTGCTCTTAACCCACATTATCAAGGAAGATAAATGAGTTATCGCGTAACCCTGTTAAATGCGACGGGAGAACTGTCTCCAATCTCTGAGTATTTGCATCAGAAACTTGATGATCTGAGCTCACAACTTTCTAGTTACTTTGATTTGAGTAACATTGACCTCACCATTAGCCCGTTTGATCGCAATGACGTACCGCAGACGGGGATTGGTGGCTATTGCTTAAGTGCCTATCGTGTAGAGATTCTGCTTGATACTCAACGTACTGATATTAAAAACGTTATTGAGAAAGAACTAGCTGCGGTGTTAGCGCATGAGTTGCATCACCTGTTCCGTATGCGAGCGGGAGAAAGTGGCGTTGCACTTGGTGATGTACTAATTATGGAAGGGTTAGCTTGTCACTTCGAACGTAAGGTGAATGGCGGCGTCACTCCGAGTTTGTTTGAGCAAATCAAAGATCAAGATTGGCGCCCTTTCTACGCTGAAATGAAAGACAAGCTGACCAGCCTAGATTACAACTTCGATGCTTACTTTCTTGGCAGCGATGAAAGCCGCTGGCCGAAATACATGGGGTATTGGGTTGGGTACAACCTTGTTGTTGAATATCTGGCTGATTTTCAAGGCTCCGAGCTTGATTTAGTCGGAGCAAAAGCCGAGCTTTTCTATCAATAACTCTGGCACAAGCCAAACTAATCGGCTGAGTCATAAAAACAAAAAGCGCCTAAGTCATCAGACGTTAGGCGCTTTCTTCGTTTTATAGCGACGGTTTCTCCGAAGAGGCGAATGGGCTTATTCGCTGACTGTCACTTTCTCAATAATGATTGGATCGCATGGCACATCATCGTGACCAAGTTTAGAGGTCGTTTTCACTTTCGCGATGCGGTTTACGACATCCATACCCGCGGTCACTTTACCAAACACGGCGTAGCCCCAGCCTAGGTTGGTAGTAGCGGTGTGGTCTAGGAAATCATTGTCTTCCAAGTTAATGAAGAATTGTGCTGTTGCAGAGTGCGGTGCATCGGTTCGTGCCATTGCGATAGTGCCAACAAGGTTCTTAAGACCACGGTTTGCTTCGTTCGCGATTGGTGCGCGCGTTGGCTTTTCTGCCATGTCTTCGGTGTGACCGCCACCTTGAATCATAAAGCCATCGATAACGCGGTGGAAAATGGTGCCGTTGTAGAAGCCATCTTCACAGTATTTTTTGAAGTTCTTTGAGCTAACTGGCGCTCGTTCTAGGTTCAGTTCAATCTCGATGTCACCGAAATTGGTGGTCATAATAATCATCTGGTTTTGCCCTTGTAGGTGCTAAGTTGGCGGCATTATAGCTAAGTCGTATGAGGATAGCAGAAATAAAAACAGCGACGTTTTGGCGTCGCTGTTTGCATGGTGAATGGGTGAGGAAAGCTTTAAACCGTAAAGCGGCCGACCAAGTCGTACAGCTCGTTAGCTTTGTGGTTAAGGTTGCCACTGCCTGCTCGGTTTTGGTTGGCAAGGTGCGCCGATTGGCTGCTTTGTTGAGAGATGACTTCGATGCGTTGTGAAATCTCTTGCCCAACTTGGCTTTGCTCTTCAGTTGCCGTTGCGATCAGGGTGTTCATGTCCATGATGTTAGCAATCGCGGCTTGGATTTCTTGCAGTGCGGCAGAGGCTGCTCGTGCTTCCTCAACGGTTGCTTCACCACGCGCTTGGCTTGAACCCATGGCTTTCACTGCTGCATCCGAGCCAGACTTCAACTGCTCAATCATTTGGTGAATTTCGCCTGTGCTGTCTTGAGTGCGACTCGCCAGTTTACGGACCTCATCGGCAACGACTGCGAAGCCGCGACCTTGTTCGCCTGCACGGGCTGCTTCAATGGCTGCGTTTAGTGCCAATAGGTTGGTTTGCTCGGCGATGTCTTGAATCACTTCTAGCGAAGAAGAGATGTTTTGTACATCGCTCTCTAAACGAGAAATCACTGTGCTGGCTTCCGATACTTCTAGAGCGAGCGCTTCGACAGAGTTTGCTGCGGAATCAACAATGTGTTTCGCTTGCTGTGAATTTTCATCGGCGTCTTTGGCGGATTGCGCCGCTTGGTTAGCGTTGCTGGAAATCTCGTGCGCCGTTGCTGTCATCTCGGTCATTGCCGCTGCGACTTGTTCGGTCTCTTCACGCTGACCAGAAGCCAATTCGTCCACTTGCGATGCTCGCTGTGACATGTCGTTGGTTTCTGAAACCACTTCTTGCCCTACGTGGCTCACGCTCTTGATGATGCCTTGCAGGCTTTCAACAAAGATATTGAAGTTACGGCTCAACTGAGTGAATTCCGGCACGCTTGATTCTTCCATGCGCGCGGTTAAGTCTGCATCGCCTTGCGCGAAAGAGTGAATTGAAGCATCAAACTGCTCGATAGGCTTCATGATGCTGCGGTTAACAAACACCGCGAAGACCGCTACGATGGCTGCAATCGAAACACAGAACAGAGCAATAGCCGTCAGTGTGGTGTTGAGGGCCTGATGCGCGGCTTCTTCCATGTTTGCCACAATGGCGTCGATATCATCAGTGTAGAAGCCTGTACCCAACATTAAATCCCATTCAGGAATAAAGACCGAGTAGCTCAATTTCGGTAGTGCTTCGTTCTGACCGAGTTTCGGGAAGTAATAAGTCGTGAACTCACCAGTTTTGGAATTTTTGATCAAATCCTGAATCAGGTAATTGCCTTTCTTGTCCTGCAAGTTATAGAAGTTTTCCCCGATGCCTTTGGTGTTTTTACCCACCACGACACGAACGCCTTTTGAATCATAACCAAAGATGTAGCCGGATTGACCAAACTCTAGTTGTTTCAAGATAGGCAGAGCCTCTTCCAGTGGGGCATTTTGTGCGAGTAGCGGCTCGACAGCGGAACGCGCCATTTGTACGTAGCTTTTGAGTTCGGCTTTTTTCATCTCCATCATTCGACTTCGAGTTTGCTCAATCTCGTGCTCGTTGTAGGCCGTGGTTTGTACGTAGGTGAACCACATCATGCCTATTGCCATAGTTAGAATTGGAATTATTGAAAGGATATATAGTCGTTTTCTGATCGTCAGATTCATAGAGACGTCCTTCTCTCGGCGCAGCGTTACAAGTGACAAGCTGAATAAGCTTGCCTGATAAAAGTGTTAATACTTATTGTTGTAATGCTTAGAGATTAACCGAGTTACTCAATCAGAAGTACTGGAAATTTGTAAATCTAGACGAAGGTCGTAGCATTTTTAAGCGGGATCACAATTAACGTGAACACGACCCACTATTGCAACGAGAAGTCCCTGTTAACCAATATGAGACGCGATACCTATTCTTTGCGAATTTGAGGTAAAGCCAGTCAGCAACAGGTTTAACGAGGCGCCAACGCAGTGGAGCGTAGAGCCAACCGCGACCAACTAATTGCCACGCACGATGAGTCACGTCCAACCCAAGCAGAAGCTCCCCCTTTTCGTTGAGGGCGTGCAAAATGGTGTTGGCTTGTTCAGGATCGATCTGCGGATAATCTGCGAATGCATCACTATAGATATCGACGGTTTTGATGTGCTGCTTGGAATCGCGTTGTTTTAGCGCCTTCATCTCTTTGGCACAAAGCGGGCAGGTTCCGTCATAAAATATGGTGAGTTTTGTCATTGCGGTTTTCTTATTTGAGATTTTCTAATCGCTTTTACGTGGCGAATTTTCTTTTGGTTCATTGTTTTGCAAGTAATGCAGCCAATTGTCGCGAATGTTGCCGTAATTGAATTGGCAGAACTCTTTGCGATCACGCAGGTAGTCTTTTTCTACTTCATCGAGTAAGGCTTTGTATTGCTCAGGATCACTACCGTACACCAGACATAACGTTGAAAAGTAACGCTGCAAATCAAAGCTGTGTTCGTCAATGTACTCGCCAAAATCGTAGTAGTCCGGTCTGTCGTCGGATTCGAATGCGAACATGTCGGCGGCGCTAATGGCCATATCTGCGCCATCTTCTAGGAAGTCAATCATTAAAATAGTGGCAAAATTATCGACCGCATCTTCTTCTTTTCCGAGAACAGGGATGCTTTGATCTTCGATGTAAGCATGTCCAGCTTCATGAAGTAAAGTGTGCAATAACGTATCTAGCGCCCCTGTTTTTGGGGATTTTCCGAAGCGTTCTTCATACTGATTATTGGAGAAGTAATTGAGCGACTCCAAATAAAAAGTGTAAGGAACGTATATTGTGTGTGTATCAGGATCATACATTGGACCATCTTCTCCGCCGTAAACCAGCGTGAGAGCTTTATCAAATGGAAAGTAGGCCTGAGACAGCTCAACAAAGATGGTGTTTACATCGCTGCTTTGAATCGATTGTTGGGCGATTTTTTCATGAGTTGTTTCTATGGGAGAATATTGAATACGAATGTTTTCAGATGCTGTAGCTGATGAGACGACGCTGAGTAATAGCGCAGGGCAAAGCGAATGAATGTTCATGTGGGACTCTTGTTATTGAATAACTTGTATAAAAAATTATACATGTTTTTGTCTGATGCATAGTTGGGGTTGTACTCATAGCCAAAGTCGGGACGTCGGTCTCGAAAAGCAATCATGATAACATCGCATATTTCGGCTGCTTGGTTCTCTAGGGCGTTTATCAAGACCTCTTGGATAAGAACGGCGGTGAAGTTATTAGCTATGCATCGTTTTCTAAGAAGCTTACTGAGTAACTGTGCTTCGATCTTTATCTGTGAAAATGATAATAGGCAGTTAATCATTGCAATGTTTAACCATGGGGTTGGTGAATGTCACTGAATTGAAGAAAATTATCAGCGATATGTTATAATCCTGCTCCGTTGTGACGAAAACGTTTGTTGCAGCCTGAGAGTTTCCTTGGATTCGGCTCGTTTATACACCATGAGCCAGAGTTGAAAAGCTACGACAGGAACAGGCAAACCCAATTGTTTTGAACGCGCTCTCGGCGTTTAGCGGTTACAACGGGAAGGAACTTTGTTTGATAGTAATTGACACATTCTGTTTAAGTAAGGGAGCCCGAAGTGGTTCAGAAAGTGTCACCCAGAATTTACTCACAACACAACACCCCAAGCGATAACGCACAGGTATTGCGAGGGGCCATTTGAAGGAGCTGTATCAGCTCCTTTCACATTTAAGGGCTTGCTAACAGCGTAAAAACTGACACATCGCTTAAGGAGCGCCCCTTAAACTAGCCTAAGGCGCATCTACACCAACTTTTTGAGTATTTTCGAAACAATAAAGCGAGAAAATTTGCTATTGAACGAAGGTTAAACTAACACTCATTCATTACGGAGAATGAAGAGAACAATAATAAGAGGCGATATGAATCATTTAATATCTGTAGGTGCACTGGAGTCCTTCTTGGTCGCAATCAGTGTGCTTTTCCTGGGGCATTTTATTAATGCTAAGCTACCGATTTTAAAGAAATTCAACATACCTGAGCCGATTGTAGGTGGTCTTATTGTAGCCTGCATGATTACTGCTCTTCATTTCAACGGCATCGATTTAGAGTTCGACTTGCCATTACAAAATACGTTTATGTTAATGTTTTTTGCGACAGTTGGTTTGGCCGCAAATTACACTCAGTTGATGAAAGGAGGTGCGAAGGTTTTTATCTTCTTAGCTGTCGCATCGTTTTACATCATCATACAAAACGGCGTTGGCGTTTCACTTGCGGCGGCGCTCGGTTTAGATCCTTTGATGGGGTTAATTGCTGGCTCGATTACTCTGTCAGGTGGTCATGGTACAGGTGCTGCGTGGTCACAAACCTTTCAAGACGTGTATGGATTGGATAACGTCTTAGAAATTGCAATGGCATCAGCGACTTTTGGTTTGATCATCGGCGGTATCATTGGTAGCCCTGTAGCGCAGCGTCTGGTGGAAAAGAACAGCATAGAGTCTGAGTATGGTCGTGGTGGTCGAGATGCCAAAACTCACGAGAAATTCCCGGAGTTGGTGACTTACAATGAATACGAAGAAGATAAAGTAACGGCGAAAAAAGTTGTGGAGAAACTCTTCTTCCTACTGATCTGTGTTACTGGGGCCAAGTATGTCGAGCAATGGGTAAGCACGTATGAAATCTCATGGCTGATGATTCCAGACTTCGTATATGCGCTATTCATTGGTGTGATCATTACGAATTTCTTGGAAGTGACCAAGATTCGTAAGTTAGATGCCGAAACGGTCGATATGTTAGGTACGGTATCGCTATCTCTGTTCCTAGCGATGGCTCTGATGAGCTTGAAGTTATGGAATATCTTTGATCTAGCGATTCCATTCTTGGTTATTTTAGCTGTGCAGTCTGTCGTCTTAGCTATCTTTACGTACTATGTTACGTTCAAAGTGATGGGAAGCAACTACGATGCTGCGGTTATTGCAGGGGGGCACTGCGGTTTTGGCTTGGGTGCAACCCCAACAGCCGTAATGAACATGGGTTCAATCGTTAACCGATTTGGCCCGTCGCCACAAGCATTTATGGTGGTGCCAATTGTGGGCGCTTTCTTTATCGACATCGTCAACTTAATTATCTTGCAAGGCTACATTTCATTCCTTGGTTAAAGTTAAGTGGATGAGCTCCTAGAGGCGAAATAAAAACGGTCACAACACTGGTTGTGACCGTTTTTTTATGACTTGGTTTGGTCGTTTATTGAACGAAGCATTATTGGATAGTTCGGCTGAACTTGAGGCTAGCTGTCCAACCAAGAATACCAATGAAGGCGTAAATGCCAACGTTTAACCAACCCGCTTGAGGAATGGCATTGAATGGGTTTGGTGTAATAATGGCGTGCAGCGGAAGGTAAAGCACTTCGGAGAAAAACTGATCTAGCCCGTAGAAACCAAAAAGTGCGATAGGCATCCAACGCAGCGCATAAATGGCGATAAACAAAATGACCAGTGGTGAGTTCACTTTTTGTGAAATAGCCATCGCAGTTAATGCCAGCGGTAACAGCAGAATACCGGCGAAAAACATTCTGATTAAAAACTCTCCCCAATGCAGCAGCACGTAACCTAACGAGACTTGGCGGTACAATAAAGCCAATTGGTGATCAGTAGAGATGTTCAGCAACCACAACATTAAATTTGCAGCGAGTACGAGCACCGAGCAGACGAGCGGAATCACCAATAAGCCAAATCCTAGCTTCACTAAATGGGTTTTTATGTCACTGACAGGCATACTGCGCCAAAACATAATGCTGCCTTCCGCCCGTTCTTTGCGTAGCGTTCTTGGGAAGTACTGAACGGCTAACAAGATAGACAGCAGCCCTGCTCCTCCGGTTATCAACGTATTGACATCATCACCAAGCTCTTTGTGAATGTCACTGACATCGCCACCAAAGCTCATTTGGAAAAACATATTGTGTTGTAGAGTGTCGTTACTCATTAAACTCACAAAGAGAATAACTCCACACGCCAACACAAACAGTGGAATACGTAAAACAAGAGGGTTTTCTAACCACTCTTTTTGCAACATCGCGACAACTGAACGCATTACGCTGCCTCCTTCTGCAATGCTAAAAATAAATCCGCTAACTTCACCCCATGGATGGAGCCCATTGTTTCTGCTTGTTGGGCATACTGGGCTTTGAGTAACCATTTCGTTGAACCGAGGCCTTTTTGTGACGAGAGTGGGTTCATCGCTTCAATTTGTGTGCGGTGCTCGTCGTTGGCTTCAAGAATGAAATAGTCTTCACTGATACTGTCCATCGAGGTTTGCAGAACGGGGCGACCATGCTTAAGAATCAGAACATCTGTCAGCAAGTGCTCAATCTCTGATACTTCATGACTGGCGATGATCAACACGCGCTCGCCGTCGTGAAACCATTCCAATAAGTGACGATAAAACGTCTCGCGATACACGAGATCTAACCCGAGTGTCGGTTCATCCAATATGAGGATTTGGGTGTTGGTCGCGATCACAATCGCGAGGTGTAATTGCACCTTCATCCCTTTGGATAAAGATTTGATACGCGCACGAGGTTTGATGTCCGTTTGACGAAGTAGCGTATCTGCTTGGGCGCGATTGAACCCTGGATGCACGCCCTCGGTATAGTTAAGCAGTTGAGCAACGGTCATCCAATCTGGCAGAACGTTGACATCCGAGATGTAGGATAAGCTCTGCATTATCTTGTCGCGTTGCATAATAGGTTCAAATCCGTTGATACGAATAGTGCCCTGATATTCATGTGCACCGAGTAGGGCATTAATAAGCGTTGATTTACCTGCGCCATTATGGCCGAGTAAGCCAAGTACTTGTCCTGCATGTAGGTCGAAACTCACTTCATGCAGTGCTTCTCCTTGTTGCTGATATTGCTTGGAGACGTTGTTTACACTGACTAATGCGCTCATTGGTCACCTTTCAAGTGTGGTTTTAGTTGTTGAATGAATTCGTCGAGTGACATATCCAGACGCTGTATTGTGTCGGCTATCTGCGGAATTTGTTGCTGAAGAAAACGTGCCTTCTCGTCTGTGAGTAATTTGAGCTTTGCTCCTGAAGCGACAAACATACCTTGACCGCGTTTTTTCTCCACTAGCCCGTCATCAACAAGCAATTGATAGCCTTTCATAACGGTGAGGTGGTTAATTTTCATATCTGCAGAGATGCTACGGACGGAGGGCAGAGCATCGCCTTCTTGCCAGACACCTTGCAGTATTTGCTGTGTGATCTGGTCTGCCAACTGTCGAAATATCGGTTGGCGATCATGCCAATTAGTCATGAGTGAATCTCTTGGTTGAGATGGTGTTATATATATGTATAACACCTAGTGCATTAGAGAGAAAGTAATAATTTAAAACCTAGTGTATCCGCCTGTCTCATTCGCTCTAAATATCCACCTATGTGGTCGTTGTTTTGAGGTTTTGTTTTATATGGAAATTAATTGCTTCTCATAAGTTGAGAAGTGTTGTTTTTCTCTTCCCATCAATACACTTATCGCCTGTTTTAAATGAATATTCTCACTGAATGATAATTAACATAATTTTAGGTCTGCTTATTTCTTACTTGATGAGAATTGATGGTCAAAGAGGCCTAGAAAACAAAAGTTTCGAGAGGCAATCTGACTGGCTTAGGCACCTATCTCACGTTGAGCTCGTGCTCAATGAATGAGAAAGAGTAGAGTAAAGAGGTCTCATGAATCAGGTAATATCTATCGGCCCACAGGAGTCGTTCCTCGTCGCAATTTGCGTGTTGTTTTTAGGGCAGTTCATCAATACCAAGTTACCAACCTTAAAAAAATTTAATATTCCAGAGCCAATTGTTGGTGGTCTAGTGGTCGCTTGCGTAATCACGACGATGCACTTAAATGGTGTGGATGTCTCCTTTGATTTACCACTGCAAAACGTCTTTATGCTGATGTTTTTTGCAACCGTTGGCTTAGCGGCAAATTACACCCAACTGATTAAAGGCGGTGCGAAGGTTTTCATCTTCCTAGTTGTGGCATCGGTCTACATTCTTATCCAAAATGCGGTCGGCGTGTCCTTAGCAACAGCGTTGGGGTTAGATCCACTCATGGGGTTGATCGCCGGATCCATTACGCTTTCTGGCGGACATGGAACTGGAGCTGCGTGGTCGCAAACTTTTCAAGAAATGTATGGTTTGCATAATGTTCTAGAGGTGGCAATGGCTTCTGCTACATTTGGCTTGGTGATGGGCGGGATTATTGGCAGCCCTGTTGCACAAAAGCTACTAAACAAACACAACTTGGAATCGGAATACGGACGCACCAATCAAAGTCATCAGAGTTTCCCTGAACTGGTGACGTACAACGAACATGAGGAAGATCGTGTCACAGCGAAAAGAGTCGTTGAAAGCTTGTCCATCATTCTACTTTGCGTGACAGGCGCGAAGTATCTCGAGAGTTGGGTAAGCAGTTTTGACATCAAGTGGTTAATGATTCCCGATTTTGTTTATGCGCTGTTTATTGGTGTTGTTATCACTAACATCATGGAAGTGACGAAGGCGCGCAAGGCTGATTTAGAAACCGTTGATATTCTTGGCACGGTTGCACTATCTCTATTTCTTGCCATGGCCTTGATGAGTTTGAAATTGTGGAATATTTTCGATCTTGCGATCCCATTCCTTATTATTCTTGCTATTCAGTCGGCAGTGTTGGCGATGTTCACTTACTACGTAACATTCCGCATGATGGGAGGCAACTACGATGCGGCGGTGATCGCTAGCGGACACTGCGGTTTTGGGTTAGGTGCTACACCGACTGCGGTCATGAATATGGGCTCCATCGTGAGTCGATATGGTCCATCACCACAAGCATTTATGGTGGTTCCAATTGTCGGTGCATTCTTCATCGACATTGTGAATTTAGTGATTTTGCAAGGATGCATCGCTTTTATTAAATAACATTCGCTTTTTTACCGAAATAACAAAGCCAGCACCTATACGCTGGCTTTGCTATTTGTAACACGAAATCTTGTTTGCCTGACTTCAAGCCGTGAAATCAATGCGTTACTATGACGACATAGTGTTCAATTTTGCAGCAGCATGAGGTACCCACATGTCTGAAAAAATATCGACGTCGGCATTAGCGAAAATGCGCAAGGTAGAAGCTAAGCTGCTGTTTGCCGATCTCAAACGTGCAGGCTACATCGTTCGCCAAGATGAAAAGTGGATTTTGACCGAAGAAGGGGCAAAGTTTGGCGGTGAGTATGTGGATCACCCTAAATTTGGCCAGTTCATCGTTTGGCCGACCAACTTACATATTGAGCTGACTCCCAGCTCAGGGAAAACATTGAGCGCGACACAACTGGGTGAAAAGCTGAAATTGAATGCGAAGCGCATGAACCAGCTTTTGAGTGAACTGGGTTGGTTGACCAAATCCGAAGAGGGATGGAGTGTCACAGAAGCTGGTGTGCGCGCTGGTGGGCAGCAAAGAACCGATAAAGAAACACAAAATACCTTTGTCGTATGGCACGATGTGGTGCTGCGTAACAAGCGTCTTAAGCAGTCTGTCATTGAGTTTTTAGGGCAAGACGCGGAGTCACATTCTACGGATAAATCGTACTCAAGCTTTCGCCAAAAATTTGAAGCCAAGCACCGAACATTAGATGGGCATTACGTGCGCTCTAAGGGGGAGTTGCTCATCGACAACTGGCTGTACTTGGCTGGTGTTGTGCACGCTTATGAGCGTCAGTTGCCGATTGACCAAGATGTCACTAGCGATTTTTACTTGCCAGGTGGCAAAGTCTATTTGCAATTTTGGGGAAGTGACGATGGGGAGATGGCTCAGGCCGACCGTGAGACCATTCGTACTGTTTATGAGCAGCATCATTTCAATCTTATCGAAGTCGAACCGAGTGAACTAGACAAGTTGGATGAAGTGCTTCCTAAGCGTCTTCGTCAGTTTGGTATTAAAGCTTATTGACGACTTAAGCCCGCTGTTCAGATAAGAAAAAACCCGTGTTCAACACGGGTTTTGTATTTTTAGTGTGTTTCTAGGCTGCCATCCTATGGGTTAAAAGCCTTTGATGTTTTCTGCTTCTAGCTCAGAGAAGTACTTCACTGTCTTCACTTTCAGTTCTTGTTGAGCTGGTTCGTCGCATACGATCACCGCTTTAGGGTGAAGTTGAAGAGCAGAAACTGTCCATAGGTGGTTTACACAACCTTCCACGGCTGCTTCAAGTGCCTGAGCTTTGTTATGACCAGTGACCAAGATCATCACTTCTTCTGAGTCTAGAAGCGTACCAACACCGATAGTCAGCGCGTATTTAGGCACTTGGTTGATATCGCCGTCAAAGAAGCGAGAGTTCGCAATGCGAGTGTCTTCAGTGAGGGTCTTGATGCGAGTACGAGAAGAAAGAGATGACGCTGGCTCGTTGAACGCGATGTGACCGTCGTTACCCACGCCGCCCATGAACAGGTTGATCTTGCCGTAAGACTTAATTTTGTCTTCGTAACGCTTACATTCTGCGTCGTGATCGTCTGTGTTACCGTTCAGTAGGTTGATATTTTCTTCTTGAATATCAATGTGATTAAAGAAGTTGTTGTACATGAACGAACGGTAAGATTCTGGGTGATCCGCAGGGATGCCAATGTACTCATCCATGTTAAAAGTCACGACGTTTTTGAAGCTGACTTCGCCGGCTTGGTAAAGCTCGATTAGGGCTTTGTAGGTTGCTAGAGGAGTGCCACCAGTTGGTAGACCCAGAACGAATGGACGCTCAGCAGTAGGTTTAAAGTCGTTGATACGCTTAGCGATATGCGCAGCTGCCCACTTACCTACTTGTGCTGCTCGAGTTAACGGGATAAGTCTCATTTTGTGCCCCTAGTTATTGGAATTGACGATGTACTGAAACATTAATTCGCATTATAAAATAAGTAATGGCGAACTGCTATTGTTTTAGGTCAAAATTTTGCTTTTTCTTTAACCAATGTTGGTTTTGTCGACGATTTTTATATCTAAATGCTTTTATAAGACGATTTTTTACAAAGAAATTGCATTATGAAACTGACGAATCAATAGATAAAATTTATGATCTAAATTAAGTTCTGCCTTCGCACTTAACCTTGTTTTTTAACAACCTACAGAGTGCGAAATCGCACACGAACTTCAAATATTATGGGTTAGATATGGCATGGCGCTCATTCTTTAACCATAATTGAAATGTGTAAACCAGTGAGGAATTCGGTATGAAAAATGAGTTAGATCCGAGCAAAGTACTACAGGCTTACGAATGTGTGATGAACAACGGTACGCCAACCGAATTTGGTAAAATGTATGAAGGTGTAGAAGCGTTTTCTGACTACGATGGGTACAACGTTTTCTTAAGAGGGAATGGTGTTGAGCTAAAAATTGGCTTCCACAACACCTATCACTTGGAATATGACCAAGAGCATTTGAAAGAGAGCTTTCTGAAAAAGATTGCGACGCTCGCCAAGTAAACGGTCATCACCCAAATATTAAAAAAGCCCTTGGGAGAATGCCCCCTTGGGCTTTAGGAGAAGAAATGAGCTTGTCTTGCTCGCTCAGTAAAGTCAAACGAGCTTTCGCCTACTGCTAGAAAAAGGCGAGAACTAGGTTATTGGTTATTAATCGTCTTCAACCAAACTCTCTTCAATGTATTCTTCTGTGGCGTCAGGCTTGTTACGACCATTTAGCGTATGGAAGCGCTTGCGACCACGAGCAAGTTGGGTGTACTTTAGCCACGTACGCTCAAGTTTTGTTTTTGCTTTGCCCGGGTTTTCTAACACCTTGATGAAGTGTTTCTCTTCGCTGTTTTCAGGTGTTAATTCGCCTGACTCTAAGCCAAGCATTGTATCCCCATAAATTGTTAGGATTTCCTCTTCTGAAAGAGTAAAATCGCCAGACTTTGCAAAGCCGCGTGGGAATTTTACGTTATCGTAAAAACGTTTTTTGCCATGACGGAATTCAGTGTCAGACATGTCAACAGCCTCTGTAACCGTTATTGATGAATGTAGTGAACTTACGGCGAAAATTAGGCTTAAATCTAACAAAAGAAAAACAAAACTTTTTTGTCGTCATGATTTTAATTAGTTGTTAATCTGGTTTTATATTAACCAGGAGATGGTTTATGGATGTAAAAGTCTTTCGAACATTTTTAGAGCTGGCAAGAGTTCGTCACTTCGGACGTGCTGCTGAGAACCTTTATATTACCCAAGCCGCTGTGAGCGCACGTATCAAACAATTGGAAAGTTACTTCGATACGCAATTGTTTATTCGTGATCGAAATAACATAAAGTTGACCTCTGCAGGTGAGCGCTTAATCAGCTATGCCGAGGTAATGGTCACTACATTGCAACAAGCGAAGCTAGAATTATCGCTTGAAGATGGCAAAGCGCTGCAACTAACGTTAGGTGGCACGCCAAACATTTGGGACGCTTATTTACAGAATTGTTTAAGTGTCGTCACAGATTCGTTTGGTGGTTATGGCTTCATGGCAGAAGTGATGGGACGTGAGATGCTCAGTCGTAGCTTGCTAGAGCGCACGTTAGATATGGCATTTGCGTTCGATCAGATCAAAGCTGATGAGCTTAACTGTAAAAAAGTGGCAGATGTTGTTCTCGTTCTGGTATCAACTGAGAAAGATTCTTTAGACACCGTTTTCGAAAACAAATATGTGTACGTTGACTGGGGGACGCGTTTCTCCTCAGAGCATTCTGAACGTCACCCTAAGATTCCGGCTCCATATTTACGCACTTCAACAGCGCGTATCGCATTGGACTTTATTTTAGAGAAGGGTGGAGCCGCGTACTTACCAATCTCTCTCGTGGAGCCATTTATCGCTAATGGGCAGCTTCACAAGGTGTCTGGAGTAGAAGATTGGTGTCGCCCTATCTATTTGAGCTATCGTAAAGCTAGCTCGTCTGTAGACGCGATTAAGCAAGTGGAAGAAATTGTCAAAGAGATCGATCCACTGACCGCTTACAGTTTTCAGCAAATTGGTTCTGGCACTTCCGACGAATAGCGTTGAATGAAAAGTCAGAAAAACGAAAAAGCCGCCTTGAGAAATCAAGGCGGCTTTGTTTTTATCTCGATGAATCGATAGTTATGGTAAGTCAAACAACAGGGCTGTTGTGCTTTCGTTTGATGTATTGCGCAAAACAACCTTACTCTGGTGTTCAACCTTCGCGCCGTCGCCAGCCGTCAAAGTGGTATTGTCGACACTAAGGCTCCCAGTCACTTGATGGATGAATAGATTTCGGCCCGACTCAATCTCAAAGTTTAGTTCGCTACTTGGCTCAAGAATTAACTGATGCAAAGTCGCATCTTGCTTAATAAGTAGCGTGCCGTTTTCTCCAGTTGGAGTTGCGATAGTCGTTAACCCAGGATTGCGACCAAAATCTTTTTGCTGATAACCTGGTTTGGTTCCAAATGTGTTCGGTTGAATCCAAATCTGTAGAAACCGCAGCGTATCTTGGTTCGATGCATTGTACTCACTGTGGTAAATCCCTTTCCCTGCCGACATGAGTTGGAATTCACCTGCAGGTAGTGTTTTGACGTTACCTTCACTGTCTTTGTGTGCGATAACACCTTCCAACACATAGCTGATGATCTCCATATCACGGTGGCCATGTGTATCAAAACCCGCGCCAGGCTTGACTACATCGTCATTAATGACTCTCAGCTCAGAAAAGCCCATATGTTGAGGATCGTAGTAGCTACCAAAAGAAAACGTATGTTTGCTATCAAGCCAGCCAAAGTTTGCTCGACCTCGGTCTGCCGCATGTCTTACCGTAATCATAAGGCCTCCTTAAGAGAGCTTTTTGTTTAAGAAGTTATCTAACGCTGCTTTACCTGCGCCAGAGAACGCCAGAGAAACGCTTGCTGCCAGTAATGCTAAGCCAAACTCGTAACCGTTGTTTGCCATGAACAGGCCATTTTCAAAGTGGACAGAGAATATCGCTACCACCATCGTGAACGCCAAAGCAACCGCTGCTGGTCGAGTTAGCAGACCAAGTAAAATGAACAAGCCGCCAAAGAACTCTGCGCTGCCCGCAAGTAACGCCATGAGCACGCCAGGACCTAAACCGATAGATGCCATCCACTGACCTGTGCCTTCTAGCCCGTAGCCACCAAACCAGCCAAATAGTTTTTGTGCGCCGTGCGCCATAAAGATAATGCCGATTGGAACGCGAAGTGATAGTGCGCTGTAACCTGCGTTTGATGTGGTAATTTTCTGTAATAGTGCTTTCATGATTCTGTCCTCTGACTCTTTTCAATGAGTGGGAAGCGTGTGCTCCCGTGCTGTTGAGAACAGTTTAGGTAGAGGCGAATATAAAAATAACGGGAGGATTTTGATAAACTCGTTCTAAAAAATTGAATATTTGGTTTTTATTTATTTAAATCAATGTCTTGATTTTTATATTCGAGTGTTTATTTGCCGATTATTGTCTGTTTTAAATCAAGGTCTGTCATTATTTTCGATAAACATTTTTGCTGTTAAACAAAAAAAGAGCACATGTACTGTGCTCTATTGCTTTCGCTTTTAACAAGGGAGAAAGGTGCGTTAAAGAAAACCGTCAGAGGTTCATTAAGCTCTCTAATGACTCCTCTACATTGTTGTAGTGATAAGTTCGAATATTACGTCCATCCGTCGCATTAATCTGAATTTCTGAGATCTCGTTATCTGAGTCTCGTTCGATAATTCCAATAGAATGATCTACGGATTTACTGGTAATAACCTTTTGGTTTCTTAATACAATTACGCAAGTATGTAAGTCCATGCCAATTCCCTTTAGCCGACGTTGTTGTGATGTTCTGGATCTAACTTTAGTGTACAAAAACGCTAATGCCAATAAATCTCAATATTGAGTTCCGAAAATGGCTAATTGTGGGCGCTTAAGCAAGCTACAATAACACTATATTGAACGATGCCTATGAACAATAAATGACAAAAGGCATGAGCAAGGAAAGCACTATGTTTATTCACCCCCATACCTCACTGACCTTCGAGCAGTGTCACAAGGCGCGAGTCGCGCGAGACAGTCGTTTTGATGGGCGATTTTATGTGGCGGTAAAAACAACGGGAATCTTTTGTCGTCCGATTTGCCCGGCAAATTTGCCTAAAGAAGAAAATGTTGAGTATTTCGCTGATAAGACGCAAGCCCTTCAAGCAGGGTACCGTCCGTGTTTACGTTGTCGACCTGACAGCGCGCCTGGATCTTGGGCATGGAAAGGTGTCGAGACGACCTTTCAACGAGCGATTTCGTTAATTGATAGAGGGGAGTTGCATCACCATTCGGTGTCTGAGTTGGCTGAGCGTGTTGGGATTTCTGACCGTTACTTACGTATGTTGTTTGAGCAGTATCTAGGTATGTCACCCAAGCAGTATGCGCAATATCAGCAACTAATGTTCGCCAAACAGTTGCTTCACTCCAGCTCTATGTCGGTCACCGACGTGGGGTTTGCATCAGGTTTTAACAGTACGCGCCGCTTTAACGATGCTTTTCAAAAGTTTCTCAAACTAACGCCTTCTCAAGTACGCCGTAAAGAGTTTGATGGTGCGGGTTGCAATCGAATTGCCTTACCTTATCGAGGTGAGTTGAATTGGTCGCACATGTTGGACTTCTATCGTTTGCGAGCGGTTGAGGGGGTTGAGCTAGTGAGTGATGAGAGTTATCAGCGCAACGTTTTTTTGGATAACAGCAAAGCCTGGTTTAAAGCGACAAAAGGTGAAGGATACTTAGAACTGGCGTTTGAAATTGAAGACGTAACGAAGCTGCAAAATTTGGTGTCTGACATTCGTCGTATGTTCGATCTTGACGCTGATATTTGTACTGTTGAGCAGCATTTGGAGTATGTCGCGCCTGGGCTCGTGTCGAGTAAAGGTATTCGTATTCCTGGTGTATGGAATGCATGGGAAGCAGGGGTTAGAGCGATTTTAGGCCAGCAGGTGTCGGTTAAAGCTGCGATTGGTCAACTTAACTTATTGGTGGCCACACTTAGTGGAGAGTCAGAAAAACGTTTTTTCCCGACTCCCAGTGATATTGCGAACGCCGACGTGAGCTTTTTGCGCATGCCGCAAAGCCGTAAAGAGACGCTAGTGCGCTTCGCCCAGTTTATGCAGGACAACTCAGAAGCTGACCCCCAGCACTGGCTAGCTTTGAAAGGCATTGGACCTTGGACCGTCAGTTATGCTCAACTGCGAGGGCAATCTCAACCCGATTGCTTTCTAGATAAAGACTTAGTGGTGAAAAAGGCGATGCAGCGTTACCCATCACTGAATACGCACACTGCGGCCCCTTGGGGAAGCTACGCGACGTTTCACTTATGGAATCAATCATGAAAACATTTTATACCGAAATGCCGAGTCCACTAGGAACGGTGACTATCCAATCGAACGCTGAGGGCTTACTTGGCATTTGGTTTGAAACATGCACCACTAAGCCGAGTGAGCTGGGGGTGCGAGACGAGCAGCATCCGGTTTTGCGCCAAGCTGTCACCCAACTGGATGAATACTTTGCTGGTCTGCGCAACGAATTCGACTTACCCCTTGCAGCGACAGGCACTGATTTTCAAAATCAAGTTTGGCAGGCACTAACGACCATTCCATATGGGGAAACGTGGAGCTATCAAGATCTCGCGAATGCGATAGGTAACCCTAAAGCTGTGCGTGCTGTTGGGTTAGCAAACGGGAAGAATCCGATTTCTATCGTGGTACCTTGTCATCGCGTTATTGGCAAAAGCGGAAAACTGACTGGGTATGCAGGTGGAGTGGAGCGCAAGCAACGTTTGCTCGCGCTGGAGCAAGGTACACCGCTTTAAGTGAGGCGATTCTCGTATTGGGATTAAGCGTGCTACACAGGGGTAACGATAGTGTAGAGTTTCATAATCGTTATACGAATAGAAGAAGGACAATAAGGACATGCCTTTCAAAACGGATTTTGATGCCTTCATGAGTGAGTGTTGGCAGCATCACGAGGAAAATCCCGAACAAGTTTATGCTAAGCTAGAAACGGCTCTGAGCTAGGTGGAAGACGTTACCCAAATCGAGCGAATATTCGCATTGATGCTGCATACCGCTATTGGGCATCTCCAGTGCCCAGAAAAGTTTCTTACTTGTTTAGAGCACTTTGATGAACGCAAGGTTGCCGAGAGTTTGGCATTTCAACGCAGTATTGCCGTTGCGCGCTATTTCGTAGATGGCACTGACAATATGGAATTATTGGAAGAGCAAGAACAACGCCGAGTTTACGCTTTGATTTCGAATGAACTTTCTGCACTTGTTCAGCTTGAACTGGCGAGTCAATGGTTGGTGAAGGCAGCGTTAGGAATGACGCCGAACGATGCAGAAGGGCCATTAGCGCGCGCTATCGCGATCACTGCGAACAACTTAGCATGTCAGTACGAAGCGCTGGCTGAGCGCACGTGCATGGAAAAATCGAAGATGCTAGAAGCAGCGACACTCGCGCTAGACTATTGGAAAGTGGCAGGGGGTTGGATGCAAGAAGAGCGCGCAGAGTATCGCTTAGCGATGAGCTTGCTTAAAGCAGATAAACCGCAAGAAGCCAAAGTGCATGCTGAGCGCTGTGAGGTTATTTGTCAGCAAAATGGTAGCGACGCGTTTGAGCTGTTCCACGCACATGACTTGTTGATGCAAGTACACTTCCATCTTAGTCAGAAATATAAAGCTAAATTGGATGAAGAGATGCAGCAGCACTGCAAAACGAGCTCGTTGACGTGATCTTAGCGTTGAATGAAAAAAGCCCCGAGCGACTGGCTGGGGGCTTTAGGGTTGTTGACTATGCAGCGATGATTATGCTGCTTGCGCTTTTGCTTGGTATCGTCCTGGTTTATGGTTCATCGCCAAAATCAAGTTCGTTGCGATGGCACCTAGAACAGATAGAGCGATAAGGTGCACATCTACAATGAACAGTGACATCACCACGATGGCACAATCTAACGCCATTTGAACTTTACCCGCTCGAACTCCAAAACGTTCCTGAAGGTACAACGCTAGAATGTTAAAGCCACCCAAACTCATTTTGTGACGGAAAATTACCAACATACCGATTCCAATCAGCCCACCACCCAAAAGTGCCGCATAGAAAGGTTCGATTCGTGAAATCTCAATCACATGATGCAGATGATCGACCGCAAAAGAGACAATCGAAACCGCAATAAAGGTATTGATAGTGAAGCGCCAACCCATGCGCATCACAGATAAAATATAAAAAGGGAGGTTAAGAGCGAAAAATATCTGACCAAAACTGAAGTCACTCACTTTGGTTAGGAAGATCGCCAAGCCAGCCGTACCGCCAGTGAGCAATCCTACTTTGCTAAAAAATATCACCCCAAGTGACACTAACGCACTGCCGAGCGTCAGAGCCAAGAGGTTCTCTCTTAGGCTATGATCTTTGTCCATAAATTAATTTCCTTGGTTTAAAAACCGCGCCGGAGATAACACGTCTCACGGACGCGATAGACAGTCGCCAAAATAGCAACTAACAAATCGGCCAATAAAATGTCGCGAAAAGTGATGGATGTCGAGTTTTTGGACGAGATTATGATGATATTAACCTGTTTAACATAATGTACACAGATAGAAAAACAACAAGGAAAAGTTATGATTAAGAAAGTTGGCAACACCCAAATCAACACATTACATCGACTGAGTTGCCACTGTGGAAAAGTTGAGCTGGAACTGGCGTTACCCAATGGTATTGAGAAACCGAGACGGTGTGACTGTTCTATGTGTCGACGTCGTGGCGCGATTGTCGCATCTGTACCTTTGAACGGTATTCGTATTATGCAAGGCGAAGACGTCTTGAAGCAGTATCAATTTAATACACACACTGCGAAGCACTTTTTCTGTGGCGAGTGCGGTATTTATACGCACCATCAGCGTCGTTCTGACCCGAGTGAGTATGGCTATAATGTCGGCTGCTTAGAGGGCGTCAACCCATATGAGTTGGGAGCGATTGAAGTGATGGATGGCGTTAACCATCCATCCGACCGCTAGGTTGTGTTGCAAGTTAAGCACCTGATTGTCGGTGCTTTTAAGTAAATAAACCGCTATTCATCCACAAGTGTACCGCAATACTGGCGGCATAACCCAAGGCGATGACGGGAGCCCACTTTAGGTGGCCAAAGAAGGTGTATTGTCCACGCGCGGCTCCCATTAAAGCGACGCCTGCCGCGGAGCCAATGGAAAGCAAACTGCCACCGACACCTGCGGTTAATGTGACCAGTAGCCAGTTGCCCATCGACATGCTTGGTTCCATGGTCAGTACAGCAAACATAACCGGAATGTTATCGACGATTGCAGATAGGACACCAACCATTACGTTTGCCCAGACTGGGTTCCATTGCGTGTACATGACGTTTGAAACCAGTTCGAGGTAGCCAAGTAAACTTAAACCGCCAACACACATTACAACACCGTAGAAGAACAACAAGGTGTCCCATTCGGCTCGAGACACACGATGAAACACATCAAACGGAACCACTGAGCCTAAGCGCTTCAATGCCTGATCATCGCCATTGGCAATTGCCATAGCTGCTTTTTTTGCGAGTGAGTGTTTGAGAGTTTGGCGCAAAAAATATCCGAAAAACTGTAAGTACGCCAAGCCCATCATCATGCCCATAACGGGTGGGAAGTGCAGCACAGCATGGAAAGAGACTGCGGTGGCAATCGTCAAAATGAACAACGCGACAATACGCCTTGCCCCGCGTTTTAGCTCAACGTGTTGGTGAATCGTATTCGGTTTTGTGTTTGGAACAAAAAGTGACATCAAAAATGCGGGAACCAAGTAGTTCACCAATGACGGTACAAACAACGGAATGAACTCAGCAAAGCTGACATGACCGGCCTGCCACACCATCAGGGTTGTAATATCACCAAATGGGCTGAATGCACCGCCAGCGTTGGCTGCGATAACAATGTTGATACAAGCAAGATTGACGAACTTAGGATTATCACCAGAGACTTTCATCACTACAGCGCACATCAAAAGGGCCGTAGTTAAGTTATCGGCAATCGGTGAAATGACAAAAGCGAGAAACCCCGTCAGCCAGAACAACTTTTTGAATCCAAAACCTTTACCAACCATCCACGCCTGTAAGGCATCGAAGAGTTTGCGTTCTTCCATTGCGTTGATGTAAGTCATCGCCACGAGCAAAAACAGCAGCAACTCGGCATATTCCAACAAGTTGTGTTCTAGTGCGGATTTGGCGATTTCAGGCTGATTGTGTTGAGCAAAGGTGTAGCCAATCAGAATCCAAATTAATCCTGCAGCGAGCAGCACTGGCTTGGATTTTCTCATTTTCAGATACTCTTCCAACATAACCAGTATGTAAGCGATCGAAAAGATAATCAGAGCCGCGTAACCGACACCAGAATTAACAAGGTTCAGTTCATTGGTTGATGCAGCAAAGGTGGCGCTAGAGAACAACAAACAGCAGAAAGCCACAATTGGATAGATTGGCATAGACATTTCTCCTTTGTCTGGTTGGAGAAATATTAGCCACAAATGAATGAGTTAGTTGTGAGAGAGCTCGAATTAACAGTAGGAGTTAGGAAATGATAGTGTGCGCCACTATTTTCTGAGTGACGCAATGCTTGCTGCGCCGAATAAAACCGCAGCGGCATATAAACCGTAAGTTAACCAGTGACTAATCTCTAAAAAAGGAACGAGTCCTTGACCTGCCCACATACAGCCTCCGTTTAATGAGCAATGTTGTAATAGTCGAGCCAATTTAAAGGAAATGAACAATGTTTTTTGTGAGTGAAAGCAAATTCTGAAGGATTAGAAAGTCAAAAATTGGTCAGTGAGAGAGAAATCTCATTTTTAACTGGCTAGCTCTAACCCTTTTGAGTTAAAGCTAGCTATATCTAGAGCTGAATGCATTTAGCGTAGGAGCCATTTTTTCAACGGTGAAGCGTCAATTGCTTTCACAAGCAGTATGGTTGCAACAATCGTTGCAGGATAAATAAACACATCTTTCGCGAGGTGTTGCAGCCCGATAAATTCAGCGACATTCATCATGACAATTATGATAAGCAGATGGCTAACATATATTCCTAACACGCAAGGAGATAGTTTGAAGACCCAAGGCATGTCGCCAAAATGAGGGTGAGCCAAAAGCCACATAAAGACACCTACAGCCCAGATAACGGTACCGAATAGGAAGTCGTGCGAGTTGAAAGCGATGTCATGTTGCATCAGCCAGTAAGCTTCACCAAAATGCAGTGCCATGCCAAGAATAATGCATCGAACCGTATTGTTTCGCGACCACCGCCACTGCACTTCTCGTGCGAAATAACCTAGAGCAACTAGCAACGTGCTGAAAAAAGGCCCGTTACGAGTAAAGAAAGGCGCTGGCAGGTCGGTAATGGTCGCGTAACTGCCAGCAAAGGCACCGTATATGTATAGCAATACTGCGGTTGGCAGTATCAGTTGCGCCATATTGATATGCACGAGAAAGGCAATTAACGCTACGGCAATGACCAGAGCCGGAATAAACCACAGATGAACGAGTCCGCCTTCGATGAGTGAATTGATCGGGGTTGACATTAGGTACCCCCAATAACCTTGCCTTTCGGCGAGATACCCAGCCTCAGCGACCGTCTGCCATTGGAATGGCATCAGTAAACTGATCATGCTCCAAATGAGCCAAACCTTCATTAACGGTTTGGCGTAGTTCTTAAGAGTATCGATAGGTGAATGACTCAACTTCGGCTGGATTAGATAACCCGAGATGAGAAAGAACAGCGGAACAGCAAAACGAGCCAGTTGGTTGAGCATATAGCCAACCCATGGTATCCCATTCCACTGCCAGTACGTCAGTGCCATCTGACAATGCAAACCCACAATCGCAAGCATCGCAATGATACGTGCAAACTCTAAGCTGGCTATTTTTTGTTTCTTTGCCATTACATTGTTTACCTAAATAAAAAACTTAGGTGAAAATAGCAGGTTGTTACTGAAGTAATACGTGAAAAAGTCAACAGACTTGCGCTTACATTGAAGCTGTTTTGAAAATTAAGACTTACTTCAAACTTCTTAATTATTAACCTATTAACGCAATCAATACCTGATTCGTGAGTCGAAAATAGCACTGAATAATGGTTAGACCAGTTAACTCGAGATTGCAAAAAAGAACGATCGTGCTAAAAATAAGACTATGCAAAAAGGAAAAGTGACAAAAGAGTTTATTCTGCAGCGGGCTTTTGAGATCGCCAGCGAAGACGGATTAGAAAGTCTTACGATTGGAGAGTTAGCCAAGCAATGCGGTATGTCGAAAAGTGGTCTGTTTGCCCACTTTAATTCGAAGTTGAATTTACAGCTATCGGTGCTTGATCACGCCAATAAAGTGTTCGCTGATCGGGTTATTGAGCCTGCTCGAGAACTCGGGGATGGCAATATCGAGCGTAAAATTCGAGGGTTGCTCGACTCTTGGATGACTTGGAATCACGCATTCCAAGGAAGTTGTATGTTTCTTGACGCTTGGAATGATACGGCAGATAAAGATTGCCCGCTTCAGGCCGGACTGCGTAAATCCATAGACACTTGGCTGAGTTATTTGGAGATCCAAATAGCGAAAGGCAAAGAGAAGCAAGAATTTGCAGCAGACTTAGATACACGCCAAGCAACGTTTGATTTGTACGGTCTCTATTTGAGTGCGCATGTTTTTTACTCAATTAAAGGTGAGCAAGAAAGCTTGCGTCTGTTTTGGCAAGGGATCGACAACTTATTTTCTCGCTGGAAAGGCTAATATCGGTTATTCGCTTCCCAGATTCGTAGACATAAAATCACAAAGAGCGGCTGAGTTCGCTCTTTCTTATTAGCGTAAAAAGCACGACCGTTCTATTTTGTGCAAAGCTGATAGTTAAGGACATGATTATGAGTGAAAAAATTTACTTTAATACATCGCAACGTTTCAGTATTAAGCGCAGTTTGGTGAACATTAGTACTCGGTTACACCATACACTGGCCCCGTCACATGCAAAGAAGACCGCGCGCAAGCTTCTTCTGACACCTGCTCGTACGCAACCTAAAAATATTGAACCTCAAGGGCTTATCAAAGGTGAAATTAAAGGGCATGCAGGCATCATCAAAACCTATACTTTGGGATCTGGACCTATTTGGGTGCTAACTCATGGTTGGTCTGGAACGGCAAGTCAGTTTTATCCACTGATGGAACATATTGCGTCGAAAGGGTTTACTGCTTTGGCGTACGATCATCCGGCACATGGTGAGAGTGAGGGGCAGTATGGGCACATTCCGGGGTTTGTCAGAGGATTAGAAGATGTGTTGGATACGGTCGAGGATATTGTTGGCCTAGTTGGGCACAGCATGGGCACCGCTTCTGCTCTTGAGTGTAGGCACAGTAAGTTAGAAAACAAGCCTTTGCTGCTTATTGCTCCGGTATTAAATTACGTAGAGAACTTATTCGGTAGCATTGCACGTTCCGGTTACTCGATGAAGCTTTTTAACGCTGTGGTTTCAGAAGTTGAAGACCAATTTGGTTATCCGTTACAGTCCATTGATCCGATGAAGCGTTTGTCTGAGCGTCCGTCTCACACCATTATTATTCATGATGAGCAAGACAAGTTCACCAAATACAGTGTCTCGGCAAAAGCGGCTGAAGAGATTAAAAATGTTGAGTTAGTGACAACACAAGGTCAGGGGCATGGTCGAGTGATGAAGTGTGAGCAAGTCTTCAGTAGTTTTGACCGTTTGCTCGATAGTGCTTGGTAACCCTTACTTTTACTGATTGACTCGCTCCGTTTTGCGCTAATTCGATTTGAAAGTAACACCTCAGATTTTTTCGTCTCTGGTGTTGCTCTCCTCGTTAAGAGGTTAAATCCAAAAAAAGGACAGCCGAAGCTGTCCTTTGTTTATTTAGCAGAAAGTCTGCAAGGCTGAAATTAGTTACAGTTAGCTACGCCAACTTCTTTCCAAACGCCCCATTCGCCAGATTGGCTAGGATCGTCACCCTGAGTCCACCATTTCGCTTCCCACGTTTTACCTGCGTGAGTCACTTGGTTACCACCTGTGTACACTGCGCTCGCATCCCATGCGTTGTCACAAGTACCAGGGTTCGGATCGGTTGTGTGCTGTGCAACAACCACTGTCGCGCTTGCCGATGAAGACGCTTTACCGTCGCTCACACTTACAGTGAAGCTTAAGCTTGTGTCTTGCGGGTATTCCGCAGCAGTGAACGTGACTTTAGAGCCTTCAACCGTTGCATTCAGACCTTGAGGTAGAGTCCAGTTGAATGTCAGGGTATCGTTGTCTGCATCGCTAGACGCAGATGCATCTACAACCACAACGTCACCAGCGTTTGCTGTTGCTGGAGCAACAACTTGCGCTACTGGTGCGTTGTTCACTGGGTCAACAACACCTGCTGGTTTCACTGTTACTACAACGAGGTCAGATGCCGTTGCACCTTCGTTATCAGACACCGTCAGCTTGAAAGTTAATTGCTCTTCAACAGTAACTTCTGCTGCATCAAAGCTTGCTTTCGCTGAGTTTGCACCTGTTAGTACCACTGCGGTGCCAGATACTTGTTCCCAAGCGTAGCTTGCGATGGTGCCGTCAGAGTCGTTTGACAGGCTGCCATCTAGAACCACATTTGCAGGACCTGTTACCGATTGATCTGCGCCAGCGGCTGCGGTTGGTTTACGGTTTGGTTGAGGTATCACACCACCAGCCATACCTTCGTGCATCGCGTTTAGAATGTCACCGTTATCCGCGTCAATTTCCCAAGAGAATAGACCAGCAAGACCAAGAGACTTCGCGTAGCTACCTTTTGCTAGCACTGAACGGTGGTCATCAAATGTGATCAACTCGCCCGTAGTACGGTTCCATACCCATGGTGCTTCTGCTTGTGCATCGTAGCCGTACTCGAAGCCGTTAATGCCAGTGTTGTTTGCACCTAACATGAATGACTTAATGCCTTTGTAGTCAATTACGCCATCTTCCCAAACACCTTGTGCTGTGCTGCCCTTCAGTTTACCTGAAGCAGTACCTGTCATTGGGTCGTTTGGATCGGTTAGCGTATCTGGAGTTACGCCTTCCCAGCCACGACCGTACATTGCTGTACCAAGTACTAGCTTGTTCGCAGGAACGCCTTGAGCAAGAAGAAGTTGGATGCCGTTATCTGCTGTGTAAGCAGGACCTTTGTACGGTTCGCCGCTTTCATCAACGCCACTACCGTCACACTGACCAGGACGCATGAATGAACCACAGTAAAGCGCAGTCTGGTGACCAGGAACGTTGTTCCAACCGCCGTAGAAGTCGTAAGTCATTGCGAAGATGTAATCCATGTACTGCACCGCATCTGCGTAGTCTACGTCTTCAATCTTGTCGTAACCGACACCGATAGCGGACGTTAGCTCGTAAGTACGGCCTGTCTCAGCTTCTAATTCATCAAGCATTACGCGCAGTTCACGCATCAGTGCGATGTATGCTGGGCCATCGTTTACAGGGTCGCCCTTATCGGCTGCTGCACCGCCGCCGCCAGGGAATTCCCAGTCGATATCAACACCGTCGTAGAATTTCCAAGTTTTCAGGAACTTCTTAACTGATGCGACGAATGTGTCTCGGTTTTTCTTGTCCACGAAATCGAAGAATGGGTCAGACAGTGTCCAACCACCGATCGATGGGATGATTTTTAGATCAGGGTTACGTTGTTTCAATGCCATTAGCATTGCGTAGTTACCCTTGATAGGCGTGCTGTATTCATGACCAGCTTGTGGGAAGCTCTTCTGATAAGCAGCCCAAGGGTCATGGATAACGACTTCATAATCAGGCACACCTGTACAAGCAGTTTGTAGCGCATTGAAACTGTTGCCGCCAACAGACTTCACAGACTCATTTGGGCCACAAATTGGGATAAAACCGTAAAGGATGTGAGTCAAGTTGTCGACCGGCATATTATCGACTGTGTAGTCACGGCCATAGATGCCCCATTCAACAAAATACGTACCCATCACGACGCTTGGATCGGTATTGTAGGTTTTGTTGTTTGGATCAACATTCATCGTTAGTGGCTTCAGGTGAGAACCATCGGTATCTGCAATTGTGATTTCAGCTGGTGCGCTTTTCGCACAACCTGTCGCATCACATGCTTCGATTTCCATTTGGTATAAGCCACCTTGGCCGTATTCAAACGAAGCTGTCGTTTGGCTACCAGTGATAGGGCCGCTTGCTACTTTTACACCATCAAAATAGACGTTGTAAGTGTCACCAGGTGTGCCACTCCACTGGTTAAATTTAACAGTAATCTTCGCTTGCTCATGGTATTTCACCATGTCGTAGTAGCCTGACGTGGTTTCCATCGCGAGTTCAATTTTAGAAAACTGAAGGTTGTTGGAACCGTACATATCGATACTTGGTGCGGTTGGAGCCGCAACTGCAGCGCCTGATAGCGCTAAAGCAACTCCAGCTGCACATAGGTTAAATCGAATCATAACTTCTCTCTCAATCCTTGGATTCATGTTCTACCTAGAACATAGGCTGCTCTTGCACCAGATAAGATGATTGGATTTACTCCACGTGCAAAAGCATCACACTCAGCATTTCAGAGAGTTTTTTTTCGTCAAAAAAATTAAGACGGTTTTCGAGGCACTTGAGAGAACTTAACTAAAACTCGCACTCTGTTACACAGAAAGTGTCAGACTGAGTCAATAATTTATAAAATCTCAGCAGAAACTAAAATTATTGTTTACTCAGTAACGAGTTAGTTAAATGCGATGAAGGCCTTATTTTGTTGTTTATTAAGGTTTTGTTTCATTGATATAGAAAGAGAATTGAAAGGAAAAATAGCCGTGAAGACGTATTAGTCACGGCTGAAGTGTTCACTCAACGCGGCGCGACGTTTAGAGGCTGCACCGGTTTCAGAGCCCTGAACGGTATGCTCAAATCCTTTACGAATGAATCGCTGATCTGGAATAAGAGGCTCAATACGGCGTATTTGAGGTGAAAGATGAGAGCCCGAGATCTGATACGATGTCTTTCCTAATCCGGTATTCAACGTGATGACCTTGCCATCGAATTCAAATTCCGTCGTAATAAGTCGATGGTTTCGGTATACCCCATCTTCAGTGAAAACGAGACGTTCTGTTTGGTAGGGTGGCGCGCCAATCTCAATCCATTCGCCGTACACCTTTTCCGGATCAATGTGGTCTTGATAGGAGAGGTGGATTTGATAGCCAAAAAACGTCAACAGACCCATCCCGAAGCAGACAAATGTACTCTTGAGGATTTTGGATTGGTGGCGAGCCAAAAATGAAAGTTTTGGTTCTTGTCGTGCTTTTCGCCTTCGGCGAGTCGAGTCCGTCATAGATCTAATTTTCTCCACTTTTCTAACATGGTGGAAACCTTCCTTTTTAAAAACAAACAATCCCGCCATTGAGACGACGAAACTATGATCTAATGTCCACTTTTACATTCAGATACACATCTTATTGATGGTTTTGTTGTTTGCTCACATTCATTACTTCGCAGGTTTTCTTGCTCGGTTTAGGTCGCCTGATTAATCCTCGCGAAAAGAGGTTCTCGCTCAGTAGCAAAGGATGTGCGTTATTACGTTGAGTTTAATGGCTTTCAAAGCTTGAGTAACGGAAAGAAACAAGGTAAAAAAGAGCGGACTTTTGATAAGGAAACCAATAATGAATATTAAGGAAAATAGCTATTTTGCTGGTAGTGTAAAATCACTAGGCTTTAACCAGAAAGATCAGGATGTTAGCGTTGGTGTGATGCTTCCTGGTGAGTACACGTTTGGTACTCAAGCACCAGAGCGTATGACGGTTGTAAAAGGTGCGCTTGTGGTCAAGCGTGTTGGCGAGAGCGATTGGACGACTTATCAAAGTGGTGAGTTTTTTGAAGTGGAAGGTAATTCTTCATTTGAGCTTCAAGTGAAAGAAGCGACTGCGTATTTATGTGAGTACTTCTAGCGTTCATTTGTTGCTCGTCATAAAACCACCTTCGGGTGGTTTTTTCGTCTATGTGCTTCACTTATAACGCATCTTTTTGGTTATTTGGGTATATACTTAATAAAAATGTACCCATCGACCAGGGAGGAAGTGATGGCAGTACAACGCAAGCATTCTGATCTCCCTCCTCGTTACGAGGACAAAGATCTCACCAATGAGCAAAGACTGCGCTTTACCGAAGTTGCCAATGCCGCTCATAAGAGACGTGAATTTTATCGACGTGCTCTAGGAAAGAGCTTAATGGGCAAAATGAAGGGCCGTGCGTTTAAAGATCACCCCACTCGTCAGCAAGACAAGCCGAACAGAACGTTGCAAGTAGTGTGGTTAATCGTATTCCTCGTTGTGGGGCTTTGGGTGATGCATGTGTTCGCTTAGTCATTAGCAAGCTTCTGGTACCGCTGGCGCATCAGATGTTGACTGTTCTTCCGTATTGCAGTGCTCATAAAAGGCGTACTGGTTTTTACCAGTATGTTTAGCTGCGTACATTGCTTTATCTGCACATCGAGTCAATTCAGACAAATCCTTTGCATCTTGCTTATAGATAGCAGCACCTACACTCATTGTTAACTCGTTAATCATATCGTAGCTTCGGTAACCTGTCGGAAACAGATTCACGATCCGTTTTAGGATGCTGTCGAGGTCATCTTTACTTTTTACATCGTAAAGCATGATTACAAACTCGTCGCCCGCAAATCGAGCGATGGAGTAGTCGTGTTTATCTGTTTTTCTGTCTTTGTTGCGAATGTTATTTTTTAATCGAGTGGCGAAGGCTTGAAGTACTTGGTCACCAATATCGTGCCCGTAGGTGTCGTTGATGTGCTTGAAGTTATCGATATCGAGAAAGACCAATGCGGTGATGCTGTCATCAGATGAGTGCTTGATTTCATCGAGCTTTGCGCGCGCCCAAGTCTCAAAGCTCCAGCGATTGGCAAGCCCAGTGAGCTGGTCAAAATATGCTAACTCCTCAATCCCCTCACGATACAGTGTTTGAATGTAATTGAGGACTTTCGTGTAGTAATACGAGAACGTGTGACACACAAACGCGGTCGCTATCAGGGTCAGCATCAATCTCCGCTCTATGATTTCTGTGGCTGTTGGCAGTCGATCTAAAAAAGCGACCCCAAAAAAGATCAGTAAAATGTAGGTGCCACTGAACAGCAGACCGACCTTAAACTCATTAATTAATACCAGAGTGGCGACAATAGGATATAGCCATAACATTTTGCCTGACGGAGCGTCGTTATACAGAAGTAACAATAACCCTTCGAACATTAAGACAGCACTTAGCCATAAGTCGGCGTATTGATGGTGCCGCTGGACTTTTATTACATAACTGATTGCTAAGCATGCCAGGGCACATAAAGCATGGAAAAAGCTTAAACCCCAGTTATTCTCAAGTGATTGAGCAATGGAACCATAAGTTAAACAGGCAGCGGCGATACTGGAGCATAAAAAGACAATTTTCTTTTTTCTTGTTGAGCGGATGTCCGCCATTTCTTCTAAGCGCGCCCCAGCCAATGTCGACATTACGTATCCTTGCTTAATTAACGTGTACGCTTATTCTAGGCGGTATTTTCGCGATAAATAGAACAACAAAGTTTCCAAATGTGATATCAGTCATTTTTAGTGCAAAGCCATCAGTGTGATTTGGTGCGAGTGTTCAAAGAGGAATGGTGGCGCATGCAGGTTTTCATGACGGTTCTTCATGGCTCTATATGGTTGGACTGATAACTCAAAGTAATGTATCTAGTTAGACGCATTTCTATTGATTATCCTGATTCTGTTCGGTGCTCGTTGATTGAGAGTATTGTTCACCAATCTCTGCTCTACGTATCGTCAAGGCATATGTCGTTTCGAAAATGCATTAGAAATATTTTTCCGAAACAGGGCGAAATATTGTTGTCGTTATGACCAATATGCGACTAGAATCCGCGCTAAATCACAACCTCATATCGAGCTTCGTTCGAGTCACTATTTTTAAACTGCTTCACAAATATTGTGAGGCAGTTTTTAGTTGTAGGAAAGGTTACAAGCATGCCTAAAAGCCAAAACATCAACCAACGAATGTCCATCGTGGCATTAGCTTGGCCAATTCTTGTCGAAATTTTGCTACGGACGGCTTTAGGAACCAGTGACGTGTTCATGCTGAGTGGCTACTCAGACAAAGCCGTATCCGCTGTTGGTGTGATCACGCAGATTACCTTCTTTTTAATCATCGTTTCGACGTTTGTCAGTAGCGGTACGGGGATTTTGATTGCCCAATACAATGGCGCTGGACGCGAGCAAGAGTCAGTGAGCGTTGGTGTTGCGAGTATTGCGCTGTCTGTGCTCGTCGGTGTGCTATTGAGTGTGATTGCCGTACTTGGTGCGATATACCTACTCCCGTATTACGGCTTGGAAGCGCAAGTTGAGCAGTACGCTCATGAATATCTGCTGATAAGCGGTGCGATGACGTTTAACGTTACGATTGGCGTTGTTTTTACAACTATTCTGCGTAGTCATGGTTATTCACGTTCCCCAATGGTGGTGAATTTGATCTCGGGTGTGTTCAACATCATTGGTAACTATATTGCGCTTTACCAGCCATTCGGTTTACCTGTGTATGGTGTGCAAGGTGTAGCAATAGCAACCGTCGTCAGCCAAGTCATCGGTACGTTAATGTTATGGTTTATTCTCGCTCGCAGCAGCATTGAACTACCGATGTCGACCATGAAACAAGTGCCCGCAGAGATTTACAAAAAGATCTTAAAAATCGGCGGCATGAACGCGGGTGAAGTGCTGTCTTACAACGTGGCGCAAATCTGCATTGTGTATTTTGTGGTGCAAATGGGGACGGCATCGTTGGCGGCTTTCACTTATGCACAAAACATTGCCCGTTTCTCGTTTGCTTTCGCGTTGGCAATTGGTCAGGCAGCGCAAATTCAGACTGGTTACTACATCGGTAAAGGTTGGGTGAGCAGCATTTTAAAACGCGTACAAATCTACTTCTTAGTGGGATTTGTGGCATCAACGGCGGCAACCACACTGATTTACCTGTTTAGAGAAGAGATTCTGCGCGTATTTACCGATCAACCAGAGATACTCGCATTGGCAGGTTCGTTAGTCATGGGCTCAATTTTGCTCGAGGCCGGACGTGTGTTTAACCTGATTTTTATCGCGGGGCTCAAAGGCGCGGGTGACATCAAGTTCCCAGTGCAAATGGGGATTTTGAGTATGTGGGGACTAGGCGTGCTTTTCTCTTACATCTTTGGCATCCACTTGGGTTATGGCGTTTTAGGGGCTTGGATGGCAATCGCACTCGATGAATGGGTACGTGGTATCATCATGGCAAGACGTTGGCGCTCTCAGGTGTGGACCAAGTTTAAGGTGAGCTAACGGTTTTCGGTATCGCGCATCACGCTTATTCTGGTGTTAGAAAAAAAAGGCACTGATAGTCAGTGCCTTTTTGTTATTTAAACTCGGGAAGACGTTAGAATTCGCACTCAGCTTTGAACACCATGCGCTCTTTGCTGTATGGATGATCCAGCTCTAGCATCTCAGCATGCAGGTGTAAGCGATTCGCTTTTTCGCCGTATAAACCATCACCAACCATCGGCATGTTTAACCCCATGTGATGGGCACTGTGTACACGTAGTTGGTGAGTTCGCCCGGTTTTCGGATACATGTATACCTTGCTGCGTCCACCTTTGACTTCAATCAGTTGCCAGTAGGTTTCTGCATGTTTCCCGTGTTCAAAACACACCAGTTGACGTGGGCGGTCGTCGGGGTCACCACGCATTGGCAGTGAGATTTCCCCTTCTGGCGCGGTCAATACGCCTTCGAGCAGTGCCATATAACGTTTTTGTACGTCGCGAGCCATAAACTGTTTTTGCAGACTTTTGTTCGCGCGCTTGGTTAAGGCAAACACCAAAATGCCAGAGGTCGCCATGTCGAGGCGATGAATCACAAACGGCCCTTCCACATCAGGGTACATCGCTTGTAGGCGTGTATAAGCAGAGTCCTTGATAGTTTTACCTGGCACTGAAAGTAAGCCCGAGGGCTTGTTGACGACGACCATAGCGTCGTCTTGGTAGATTATCTCTAGCTCTTTGTCTTCTGCCCAATTCTCCGCCAATGGGTTAGGTTCGACATCCAGCCCTTGCATCATATGGCCTAAAATCGGCTGACATTTGCTGTTGCACGATGGGTAGAATTTTTTGTGTTGGCGAACCTCAGACTTTGGCGACACACCCCACCAAAATTCTGCCAACGCCAGCGGTTTGAATCCGTATTTAAACGCGTATTGGAGCAGTTTTGGCGCAGCACATTCCCCTGCACCTGCTGGTGGTACTGGGTTTGTGGTGTCCGCAAAAATGTCCACCAAGTCGCGTGTTTCGCCATGGCTGTTTAGAAAGCGGTACTGTTTATGCAGTTTGTGCTGTAAAGCGTTGGAGAGTGTTTTGCGCTGCTCTTTCAGATGAGCAAGTTGCTGCTCTAACTCGGCCAAGCGCGCTTCTTTGATTGCAAGCTTTTCATCCCACGCTTGCTTTAAGTATTTGAGAACGTTTTTCTCGGCGACACTTTGCTTACCCAACTCATCCAACAAGATTTTGAGATCATCGGCATTGAGTGTTTGCTCGCCCTGTTGACGCTGTCGTTTGCGAGCGGCGCGGCCGTCAATCATCACTTGGCGCTGTGTTTGCTCTTCTTGTTGATAAGCGGCTCGGTCGGCTTGTATTTGCGCTTTAAGATCTGCCAATTCCGGATTCGCGGCACAGGTTTTGTACTCCGCATTGGCGGCGTTGATGGCATCCGTTTCTGCGCGGAAGAAGCCTTCATCGGTCAGCATGTCGTACACAGGAGGGACAAATCCTGGAATCAAGTTTTGGTCAGCAATTTTGCCAGAAAACGCACTTAAAAAGCCGAGCTCGCCTTGAGGGCTTTTTACCAGCAATACGCCAAACATTTTGCCTCGCCCCGTTTCTTCATTAACCAAACCAAAATCGTGTTCGAAGTCGGTTTGCGCTAATAAATGCTGTTGCAATTGCTTTGCGGCTATAACGCAAAGAGGATGCGGCGTGTAGTAGAACGGAAACGTAAACTGCGTTGGTAATTCATAATCAGAAGTGTCAGCAGTAAAACGAGTAAAACAATGTTCAGGCGAGTGCATGGTGGGTATCCGCGCGAGTAAAAATTCGAGCGAGGATTGTACCTGTTTGAGTCAGGATTGCCATGTCGGTGTTGGCAATCGCTCTTGGATTAAGGACAAGAGCGAGTGGGGAAGATTTTATTGCAGTTTTCGTAATGCAAGCTTCCACTGTGCCGGTTTGTCGTAGTAGGTCGAGTGCGGCAAGGTCAAGTACTCGCCATTTACTTCTGCAATCAGGGTTGGATAACCACCAACGTGTAACTGTCGCATCAATTGTCGGCTAGAGCGAATTCTCTCATCTAGTTCGGCTTCGCTTAACGCCATGTTTTGCTCCCACGCATCACTTGTTAAACCTAGCGATTCTGCAATGGCTTTGAGCGTCGATGCTTCATTCACTTTTAACCCGAGCTGATAATGCGCAGATTGGATGGCCTTTAGCATGTGCCATGGATTCAGGCCCATTTTCTCCGCACTCAAGATCGCTTGTGTGGGTAGATAAGAATCAAGAACAAACGCATCTTCGCTTTTCACGCGTTGCAGATATGCTTCACCGAACGTCGCTCCGGTTTCGGTTGCGATACGAGCGTCACTGTTGATGATGTGCTGACGAAATTCAGGCTCAATCGCGCGTTTCTCAATCATACCGCCGGGATGAAGCTCTACCTTAAATTGAGAGGTGTCCATCAAGGCTTCGATGAGTGGTGATGCCCCGTAGCACCAACCACACATGGGATCGAAGAAGTAATGCACGGTTACCATGACATTTCACCAGTATGCACTTTTGCACCGATTTCTAGCGCGATTGGCAATTGAGCTTCTGGGTATTTCGCTGACATGGTGTCAATGAGTTGAGCGCTGTTATTGCTGTGTTTTTTCGTTTGCTGAAAATCCTGCAAGTATTGTTGCGAGTAGCGAATGGTGTCTGCGTTCAGCTTTGTGCCTGCTTTCATGTGACCAGGAATGACCACTTGAGGTTTAAGCGCAAGCATCTCGCTAAGTTGCTGCTCCCAAGCATTGATGGCGGTTTGGTCTGCGGCATCTGCCATCCACAAATGTACGTTTGAGTACACGGCTACGTTACCCAGAATCGCTTTGTTATCTGGAATCCATAGGTAAGGGCGGTGTGCTGATGTGCCATGGTTACCACGGATTTCAATCTTATGACCTTCTAGCTCTAATGATGCTTTATCGTACGCGACAGGGATCACTGGTTTTACCGGTGCGTTTGCGCCAAGCTTTGGTCCCCAGTACGCCAGCTTTCCAGCCAATTTCTCTTTAATAATTTTTTGAACCGCAGGCGTTGTGATGATCTGCGCATCAGGGAACTGTTGGTGTAAGGCCTCTGCGCCAAAGTAGTAATCTGGGTCCGCTTGACTGATAAAAATGGTTTTAAGTGTTTTGCCTCAGTCCAGAACTTTAGCGGCAATGCGCATCGCGTCAGCTTTGGTGAATCCAGTGTCGATAACCATGGCGTCAGTCTCACCGTATACCAAGGTTGAGTTTACGTGGAAGCTGTTACCGTCGGCGTTGTAAACCTCAAGAGTAAGGGGAGAGTGGTTTGCCGCTAGAACAGGGCTTGCCATTAAAATGGATGCAGCAATCAAAGTGAATTTTTTCATAATAAGCTCCTAAAGAATTTGGGGCCAAGCGACCATGGCTTGGGAACGGGAGCTATATTAGGAAATTGATACGCTCGGAAAAATACACAATAATGTGCATCACTATTTCTTATTTCGAGCAAATGTATAGACAGAGTAACGGCAGCAAAAGTATTTGTGGATGTGGTGTATTCTGGCAGTTTTACCGCGACCGCAGAACGGTTAGACATGTCTCGGCCAATGGTGACTCGTTACGTAGAGGCGATGGAGAACTGGTTGCAAACTCGTTTGTTGCACCGCACTACGCGCAAGGTGTCGCTCACCACCGCAGGGGAGCGCAGCTTGCCTCAGATTGAGCGCTGGTTAAAACAGGCCGATACATTAACGTCGAACATTGCCGCTGATGGTGAGCTATCCGGAAAAATCCGTCTTGCGTCTAGTACTTCATTTGGATTCTCACAGTTGATCCCCGTAGTAAACAGTTTTATGCAAAAGCACCCCAAAGTGCATATCGACATAGATCTGCAAGATTCAGTGAGTGATCTAACCGAACAACGTATCGATCTGGCGATCCGAATTGCGTCAGATCCCGATCCTTCTTTGATTGGTAAGCCGATTGCGGTGTGCGAATCGGTGTTGGTGGCATCACCGCAATATTTGCAAACTCACCACGCGATTGCGCATCCGCGAGATTTATCTTCACACGACTGTTTGGGATACAAAAACTTTGAGCGTCACGTGTGGCATTTGTCTCAGGGCGACCAGTTCGAATCAGTGGGAATTGAGTGTCGCCTAACCAGCAATGAGGCCACGGCGTTATTGCATGGCGCTTTACAAGGCATGGGTATTTCGATGCTGCCAACTTACTTGAGCAATATCTATCTCAAATCGGGTCAGCTTGAGTCGGTGTTGCCAGATTGGAAGCCAAATGATCTCAACATTTACGCGCTGTATTCATCACGTAAACACTTGTCTCCTGCGGTGAGAGCTTTCATCGATCACAGTGAAGATTACTTTAAACAGCATCCTTGGTAATAGCGAAAGGCGTAGTCATCCCGACTTGAGATTCATACAAGATCCTGTACCTTACATGAATATATTTTCGCAGCGTCATTTAGAGTTTTAGTTAATGTCACAAGTTCGCATCAAATTTATTGCTTCCGATATGGATGGCACATTGCTTGACCAATACGGTCGTTTGGATCCGGAGTTTTTCGATCTGTTTTTGCAACTGGAAGAGCAAGGTATTTTGTTCTCCGCTGCGTCTGGTCGTCAGTATTACAGTCTGCGAGACACGTTCGCGCCAATCAAAGACAGACTGTTGTATGTGGCTGAAAACGGCACCTTAGTGATGTACCAAGACAAAGAGCTCTACAGTTGTACCATTCCTAAAGCGGAAGTGTTGGAGATTGTGAAAGCGGCTCGTGAAATTGACGGGGCGAACATCGTATTGTGTGGCAAGCGCTCGGCGTACATCGAAACGCATGATCAGCTATCGCTGGAAGAATTTCAAAAGTACTACCACCGCTGTGAATATGTGCCGGATTTGCTTGAGGTCGAAGACGAGTTCATTAAGGTGGCAATTTGTCACTTTGGCGGTTCGGAAGAGCTCTTGTTCCCGACCATGAATACGAAGTTTGGCGCAACGCATAAAGTCGTGGTGAGTGCAAAAATCTGGCTGGATGTGATGAATGCCGAGGCCTCTAAAGGCGCGGCCATTCAGCACCTTCAAGAGACGATGAATTTTACTCCGGCAGAAACCATGACGTTTGGTGATTACCTCAACGACCTTGAAATGCTGCAAGTCAGTGAGCATTCGTACGCGGTTGCCAACGCGCACGAAGAGATTAAGAAAATTGCTCGTTATTCTGCGCCAAGCAACCAAGAGGCTGGGGTACTCAAAGTGATTAAAGAGAAAGTATTAGCGAAGTAACGCTCATTCTTTCGATGTTATTTTCTTCTTCACGTAAAAAGCCCCGCAGTGTATGCGGGGCTTTGTTTTTTTGGGGGGAGTAAGGTTCCCGTTTTAGCGTACGTACTTGGCGGTTGCACTGACTAAAAAGTGTTGCAATTTCCCGTCTGATTTTGGCACCCACAAGTCGTTATGATAATGGTAAATACGGCCATTGACGGTCACAGACAAGGTATTATCACCCGTTTTCTCCATGCGAATAAACTGATCCGAAGTGACCAAAAACGGCTCTTGCTCTTCAATGCTCTGGCCCGTTGCCAATACGAAGTAGCCGAATCGGTTGCCAGCATCCGGATCGGTTGAGTAGATTCGATGTCCAACGAGGCTGTAGTCGTCGTTGAGTGCCTGCTCAAGCGTTTTTTGCCCGATGGTTTCGTGCGATGGAATAAATACCCAAGCCAACACACCTGCCGCAATGACTGCCAGTAGAAGCAGTACTTGCATGAACTTTCTCATCATATATACCGTTTAACGTTGAAATTTCATTTTGTACATGCGCTTATCCGCTATGCTGATAAGAAAGTCAACATTGTCACTGTCTTTAGGGTATTGCGCTAAGCCCATGCTTGTTGAAAGTGTTGAGACTTTATCGGAGTTTAATATTTGTGCATCAAAGACGGTATTTATCTGCTCACGTACGTTCTCTTCATTGAGATGTTCACCTTCAAGGATAACCGCGAACTCATCTCCTCCCATGCGATAAACAGTAAAATCATTGAGTGCCATAGAATTAAGCCGCCTAGCGATTTCCCGCAGTACAGTGTCGCCAACTTGGTGTCCGTGTGTGTCGTTGACTTCTTTAAAACCATTTAAATCTAGAATCCAGAGAGAAAAGGGCCTTTTTTCTTGAGTAAATTTGTTTAGGGTTATGAATAGTGCATTGCGGTTCCCTAGGTTCGTCAAAGGGTCGCTGAGCGCCAATTTTCTATGAAAATGGGATTCACGATAAAAGAAATAAGTTAGAGAGATAATCGACAAAACGAACGTCGCAAACAACATATATTGTGCTTGCATTAAGCGCTGGGTTTGACCTTTTTGTGCTTCATAAGCTTTACTGCTTAGGCGGAAGTTTTGATTAACGAAGTCTATTAAGCCTAAATATAGTGTTTGAGTTGAACGATAAAATGCAGCAGCAGCTTGGCTATCACCTGTTCTAGCTTCTACTAGTTGTTTTTCTAGCTCTTTGAATTCTTCAAAAAGATTAATGAAGTAAAGGTGCATGTTGTTCCGAGAAAAGAACTTATTGGCTTTCGTGCTACTGGTCAATAAGTCAAAGCGACTCCACGCTAACTCGTATTGAAGCTCTGCACCATCAATATTCAATACGTTTTCATCTAACCGTCTGGCCTCGCCGACAAGTTCTGATAGTTCTTTGGAGAGTTGGAATAAAAACCAAGTCGCTTGTTTTTGTTCGTTATTAAAATTTTGTGAGAGTGAACGTGTTTGCTGTAAAAGCACGACATTCGCGAGAAGCAAAGAAACGGCAAACACCACCAGCAGCATTTTGCTGGTGGTAGAATATTGCAATATTCTTTGTTTCTTAGAATAGGGTTCTGATAACTTCATTCTTATTATTTTTCTTTTATTTCATTTACTTGCCATACCATTTGCGCATGATATTTATTGTAGTTTAGCTCTGGATAGAGATTGAGTGGATATATCACCCAGAAAGGGCCTTTATTCCTGACTTTTATGTAATTCTGATCTTGTTGATAAGCCAGTATTGGTTGATATCGAAGAATATCTTGTCGGGACAATGTCGAGTGATAGTCGTTTAAGCTGCTGATATCAACCTGCTCTGGTACCTTTCCGTAGACGTGTGTAAGAAGCGTGCTGAGTTTAACGCCTAAAAACTCTGACGAAGCAGGAAGCCAAGGCAATGTCATCGTGTAGCTAGTGGTAGGTAAAGCTTGGATCTCTTCCAGTTCCAGTATGACACTAGGCTGCTGGCTACTACTAAATACGATCGTATTTGCAGACAAGAATGGCGCAACAAAAAACAGACCTAGCGCGACTATCTTTTTCATCATATGCCCTTTTGAGTTTTATTCTTTTTTCTTAGCTAGGACAAAGGTGCTAGCGGTAATTTATTTATAATTATAGAGCCAACCGGATGAGATTTTATAATACGTTATGTTTCAAAAATAACTGTCGGTTTACGTCACGTCAAGGTTATTAAGTTGCTTCTTAATTAAAAGCTCAGAGTATTGGGATGATGGTAGAGTTTCGTAATGATTTCGCGGTATTTAATTGGTTTTTATTGCAACTTTGTGTCATTTTTAATAAAGATACTGTGTCGGAAATGAGAATTTAATAAGGCGAGAAATGGATGTCGAATTTGTTCTTAAGTTACATTATTTTACATATTTAAATCATCGATATTCAGATATGTATTTGTTAGTACGTAAAGAAAATAAAGTCACCTAGTTTTGGTGACTTTATTTTTTATTTCATGAGCTTACTTAAATTAACTATGCAAACAAATATTTTGCATGGAAGTTGAGGTGCTCTTCAATAAAGCTTGAGATGAAGTAATAGCTATGGTCATAGCCTGGTTGCATTCTCAAGGTTAGGTTTGAATCGTGTATTTTTGCCGCAGCAATCAGCGCTTCCGGTCTAAGCTGCTCATTTAAGAAGCCATCAGCATCACCTTGATCAACCAAAATTGGTAATGGTGATTGTTGTTGTTTTAGAAGTTCACTTGCATCGTATTGCTTCCAGCTTTCAAGCTCCTTGCCTAAGTAAGCAGTAAAGGCTTTTTGTCCCCAAGGGCATTGCATTGGGTTACTGATTGGACTGAACGCTGAAATAGAACGGTACTGTTCTGAATTTTTCAGACCAATGGTGAGCGCTCCGTGGCCGCCCATACTGTGACCGGAAATTGACTTCACGTCAGAGACTGGGAAGTTACTTTCGATGATCGCAGGCAACTCCTCAGTCACATAGTCGTACATACAGTAATGCAGTGACCAAGGTGCTTGCGTCGCATTAAGGTAAAAGCCAGCTCCTTTTCCTAGGTCATAGCTTTCGTCGTCAGCGATACCTTCGCCTCTCGGACTTGTGTCTGGTGCAATGATCGCAATGCCAAGCTCGGCCGCCATACGAAATGCGCCCGCTTTCTGCATAAAGTTCTCATCGGTACACGTTAAACCAGAGAGCCAGTATAGCGCGGGTACGGGATTTGATTTCGTTGCGTTAGGTGGCAAGAATATCGCGAAGCGCATGGTGCAGTTTAGGGCATTGGATTCGTGTGTATATTGCTTGTGCCAACCGCCAAACACTTTGGCTTGGCTTACATTTTCAATGGTCATGAATAAACTCTCTAATTAGCAGAAGGAATTCAGGCTCCCCAAAAGGAGAGCCTGAGGCAGCATTATTGATCCATATGGATAACTGTTCGGATGCTCTTACCTTCATGCATCAGATCAAACGCTTTGTTGACGTCTGCTAATCCCATTGTGTGGGTAATGAACTCCTGTAAGCCGAACTCACCAGCCATGTAACGGTTCACGATTTCTGGAAGCTCAGAGCGGCCTTTAACGCCACCGAAAGCGCTGCCACGCCATACGCGACCAGTTACTAGTTGGAACGGACGAGTTGAGATCTCTTGACCTGCACCAGCAACACCAATGATGACTGACTCACCCCAACCTTTGTGACAACACTCAAGTGCTTGACGCATCACGTTTACGTTACCGATACATTCGAATGAGTAGTCAACACCACCGTCTGTCATTTCAACAATCACTTCTTGAATTGGCTTGTCGAATTTTTGTGGGTTGATGCAATCAGTTGCACCAAGTTGTTTCGCTAGGTCGAATTTGCTTTCGTTGATGTCTACACCGATGATGCGGCTGGCACCAGCCATGCGAGCACCGATGATTGCAGAAAGACCGATACCGCCGAGACCAAAGATTGCCACTGTGTCGCCTTTTTCAACTTTAGCTGTGTTTAATACCGCACCCATACCAGTGGTTACGCCACAACCTAGAAGACAAACTTCTTCAAGTGGTGCTTCTTTGTTTACTTTCGCTAGTGAGATTTCTGGAAGAACCGTGTACTCAGAGAAAGTAGAACAACCCATGTAGTGGAAGATAGTTTCGCCGTTGATAGAGAATCGGCTTGTGCCATCTGGCATTAGGCCTTTACCTTGCGTTTCACGAACGGCCTGACATAGGTTCGTTTTGCCAGATTTACAGAACTTACACTCACCACATTCAGCAGTGTAAAGTGGGATAACGTGGTCGCCAACTTCAACGCTTGTTACGCCTTCGCCAACCATTTCAACGATACCACCACCTTCGTGGCCAAGGATTGAAGGGAAGATACCTTCAGGATCATCGCCTGATAGAGTGAATGCGTCAGTGTGGCAAACACCAGTTGCTACGATACGTACTAGCACTTCGCCGGCTTTTGGAAGTTGTACATCAACTTCTTCCATCTTAAGCGGCTCACCTGCAGCCCAAGCGACCATTGCTTTTGATTTTATGTGAGTTTGACCAGGTTTGATTTCAAGCGACATTGGATGTTTCCTTTATATTTTCAGTATATGGAGTGACGTAATAAGCGTAGTTAAGGTTTGCTTACCGCGCTGCGTCGTTTTGTTGGTGCTCATTTTAGGTGTTTCAGTAAAAATGATAATCCGTCCATATTGAAAATGATTTTTACATATGCGTAATAATGATAAGGTGAGCGTGTAAAAAGAGTGCTATGCCTCCTTAAAGCGGAAGGGAAATGGAAAAGGTGATTGACCTGAAGTTAGATAGAGGGGCTAAAGTAGAAAACAGTCAAACCATCAGCTAGGTAAGAGTGATTATGAATAAGACGGATCTGAGTGCCTATTTAACCAAGCTAGGCTTGCCTAGTGAATTGCCCGCCGATTTGGAGTCATTGCACAGAGTTCACGTGGCGCAGCATCGTTGCCTGCCGTTTGAGAATTTTGACATCGCATTGCAGCGAGGCGTCTCTGTTGAGATTGAAGATATTATTCAAAAAACCGTGTACCACTCTCGCGGTGGTTACTGCTTTGAATTAAATGGTTTAATGCTTGATGTGCTCAACACTCTTGGGTTTGAAGCGCGAAGTTTGTTAGGGCGTGTACATGTGTCTGGTACACCAACAGGTCGTAGTCATCAAATCACGTTAGTGACGTTAGAGGAACAAACATGGATTGTCGATGTGGGTTTTGGCTCCAATACCCCTCGAGCGCCATTGCCATTTATCCTTGACCAAGTGATTCAGACGGATTTACAAACCTTCCGTTTTGTCAAAGATGCTCAGTTTGGTTATTTCCTCCAAGTGCTTTCAACCGATGGAACAGACGTGTGGAACAATCTATACAGCTTTGACCTAGAGTTCGTGTGTGCTGGTGACATTGCATGTAGCAACTTCTTTACCTCGACTTCGCCTAATTCGCGTTTTACTAGCGCAAGAGTCGCTGCTAGAGCGACAGAAAGTGGGTTGGTGACGCTGCTTAACTACACACTCAGATGCACCAATCATGAAGAGCTAACAGAAATAGAGCTAGAGCCAGGTCAAACCTACCTGGATGCGTTGAAAGAATATTTTGGCATTGAGCTTGATGCGCAATACGACGAACTTCGTCCGTTACCTGACGCGTAAAGTTTTCCCGTTTTCAAAGCGTAGCGCGACGAGAACAATGTAATCACTATTTGTCTAGAAGAGGTCGACAGGAATACAGCATGGCGAATTGGGAAGGAGTCAGCGAGTTTGTTGCCGTAGCGGAAACTAACAGCTTTACAGCTGCCGCGGCTAAACTGAAAACGTCAGTGGCACAAATCAGTCGCCGCGTATCGGCACTTGAAGAGCGTCTTGCGGTTAAGTTACTGCATCGCACGACGAGAAAAGTTTCTCTGTCTGAAGCTGGACAGCTTTATTATCAGCAGTGCAAACATTTGGTCGAAGGGCTAGAACTGGCCGAGCTTGCCGTAACGCAAATGCAGACCGAACCGCGAGGTTTGCTGCGTGTGACAGCGCCTGTGACCTATGGGGAAATGAACCTCGCGCCGCTCTTGCATCAGTTTTTGGAGAAGTACCCGCGTGTGGACCTCGATTTAGTTCTGACCAATCAAAAACTGGATTTGATAGAGCAAGGGGTAGACGTGGCGATTCGTCTTGGCCGCCTGCAAGATTCCAGCATGATCGCAAAGCGTCTTTCGTCGCGTCAAAATTACGTGTGTGCTAGCCCTATGTATTTGGAGCGATTTGGCGAGCCTCACACATTATCCGAACTGGCTCGACATCAGTGCCTAGTTGGTTCGGTCGATTATTGGCATTTTAAGGAAAATAAACGCGATAAGTCTTTGCGCGTATCGGGGAGAATTAAATGCAATAGTGGTTTTGCGCTAATGGGCGCCGCAAAACGTGGTTTGGGTTTAGTGCAGTTGCCGGACTATTACGTTCAAGAAGCTCTAGATAACGGTGAGCTAGTCGAGGTGCTGACCGATTACCGAGACGACCGTGAAGGCATTTGGGCACTGTATCCACAAAGCCGAAATTTATCGCCCAAAGTGAGGTTGTTAATCGACTTTTTAGCGCAGGAACTAGCGGATTAGAGTTTTCATGAACTTTAATACAACTGAAGTCGCTAAAACGCCCGGTGATGCCGGGCGTTTTTATTAGGATGAGAGCTGGAATCGAAAAGACATGAATCACTATTGGTTGGATTCCGCGTCTTCACGTTTAATCACTTTGTGCCCATCTTCAGATACGCCTTGCTTCCAATAGCTGCTGATGTAGATATTCTCGCGATCGACTTCTTTTTCGTTGCGGAAATATTGGCGCAGCGCACGCATTGAATCGAACTCACACGCACACCATACCGAAGCGTTACCATCTAACCACTCGAGTTCGCGAACGCTATCAGCCAAGGTTTGCTGTTCGGTTAGCCAAATCAACTCCATACCGGCTGGCGTGTTTAGGGGTTGAATGTCGGCTGGAGACATCACGCTGATCACAGCGTAGCCTTTGGCCTCTTCTGGCAGCGTACGAATTTTCGCAGAAAGGGCTGGAAGTGCTGTCATATCGGCAGCCATGAAGAACCAATCCGCCTCAGTATTTAAGTTGGAGATGCTACCTGGCCCAACAATGCTGATCGTGTCGCCTTTTTGCGCAGCCATTGCCCAACGCGCTGCAAATCCGCATTGCAGATCTTGCGTTACGTGTCGGACGAAATCCACTTCGATTGAACTGGTTTCTGGATGAAAGCGTCGAATAGTGTAGGTGCGCATGATTGGTCGGTCGTCTTCTGACAGGATGCTCAGATCCGCGCCGCCCATATCGTTAAACAGTAATTTGATGTAACTGCCTTCGCAGTCACGAGGAAAGTGGCTCAGCGCCTCACCTTGCAAGGTAATGCGCTGCATGTTTGGAGTGATGGTTTCTGTGTCTGTGACAACAAGCGTTTTAGGTTGAGGCTTCTTTTTCATTGTTACTTTACTCGATAATTATTCTCTTTCTCATTTAAAGATTATCAAGTTCCCTAACAAGAGGGTAGCGTCTTTAAACAAATTTACACTGTGAATTAACGCCAAAGCCTCAAGAAAAATATTACCTCTATCCTTTCTCTAACCACGTAAAGTGAGTCGTTTTTTAACCATAAATGGACTTATATCATTGGAATCGTAGACAAAAGCAACAGCGCAGCCATACTGTAGTTGAACCCCTTAACGCGTTTATCGGTGGTCAACCAACGCTGCAATTGCATACCTGCCGCCGTCCAAAATGTCACCGATGGCAAGTTAGCTAAACAGAAGATACCGGCGATAAAAGTCAGTTCGAGCCATGCACCGCCACTGCTGTATACCGTAATGGCCGTCAACGCCATCGACCAACCCTTCGGGTTCACCCATTGGAATGCGACAGCCCCTAAAAAAGACATTGGGCGAAAATCGTGTTTTGCTTCGGTTTTGTCGCTGGTGGCGATTTTGTACGTCAAGTACAGCAAATAACTCAAGCTCAATACTTTCAAAATGGAGTGGGTTAGCGGGTAGGCATGGAACAGGCTCATCAAGCCAATACCCACCAAAATTAGCATGGCACCAAAGCCGAAGGTAATGCCCAACATGTGTGGGATAGTGCGTTTAAAGCCGACATTTGCCCCTGAGGTCATCAACATAATGTTATTGGGACCCGGCGTAAAAGTGGAGACAAAAGCGAACAACGCCAAAGCACCCAGTTGATGATATTCCATAGATTGTTCCTTGAATCAGTTCTCGATAAGTTGAGAACAACTATAAGTAGAACTGAGGTCAATATTGTGCTTTTATTTGATGATTAGAAACTAAATAAGCAATAAAACATCATCATGGATAGATTTGACGAAAGAATATTGCAAGTGCTCAAACGAGATGGAAGAATCTCCAATGTAGAGCTGTCGGAACGCGTTGGTTTATCTCCATCTGCAACCTTACGCCGAGTGCAAGATTTAGAGCGTAAAGGCGTGATCAAAGGCTACCGAGCAGTACTGGATAATCAGCAACTTGGCGTGGGTTTTGTCGCTTATGTGTCGATTGGTTTGGCCTCGCACTCTAAGCTGGCGCAGCTGGGTTTCGAAGAGCATGTGCGTTTTGTAAATGAGGTGGTGGAATGTCACAACATTACGGGATCTAACGAATATCTCATACGCGTAGAGACGCAAGATCTCGCCGCTTATAAAGCGTTCCATGCTGATGTGTTGGGTGAGTGCGAACACGTCAAGTCGATCACAACGATGGTGGTGATGGACACACCAAAAGACGAGCGATAGCCAAACGAGAGTGACAGTTTTTGTGGCACATGAATTTGAAGTGACTCGAAAGAGTCAGTCGAGTATGAGATAAGTACACAACAAATGCTGGAAAGCAGATGGCACTCTTACAATTTCCACCTTTATTCTCACCTTCGAAATAATCTCATCCTGCTAGTTTTGCTTAAACCGCTTGTGTTCATGAGCGGCGAGTCAGCAAATTTAAGGATGAACGATGAAATCACATGTAACACTTCCTCTTTTGAGCTTAAGCGCTGTTGCCGCATTGAGCTCATTTAACGTCAACGCCCACGGCTGGGTAGAATTTCCAAGTGCTCGTCAGAATACGTGTTATTTAGACGGTGGTTTTTGGACCAATGAGATCCCCAACCAAGCGTGTAAAGCGGCTTTTGAAGAATCTGGTGCTTACCCGTTTGTGCAACGCAGTGAAATTGCAGCAAACGTACCAAATTACCGAGATATGGAGCATGTTAAAGCCGTAGTCCGTGACGGCGAACTGTGTTCTGCCGGCGATGCCGCTAAGAAAGGTTTGAACATTCCTTCTCCAAACTGGCAGCGCACCAATGTTACGCCAGATGCAAACAACCAGATTGAATTGGTGTTTTACGGCAAGGCGCCGCACAACCCATCGTACTGGGAATTCTATCTCACCAAGCCGACTTATGATGATTCAAAACCGCTTACTTGGAGTGATTTAGAGCTGATCGACACCGCAGGTGACGTGTATGTTGATGCGGAAAAACGCTACCGTATTCAGGTGACTTTCCCTGCTGATCGTTCCGGCGATGCAGTGCTTTATACTCGTTGGCAGCGCATTGATGTGGCTGGTGAAGGTTTCTACAACTGTAGTGACATTACGTTAAACGGAACAGGTACGACGCCGCCGACTGACCCCGTTGATCCAACCGAACCGGGCAATAATCTGACATCTCTAGGCTACTTTGTTCAGCAAGGTTTCGGACCAGTAGAAGCGGGTGACACCATTCGTTTCCGTACGTTTAATGCGACAGGCAATGAAATTGTCGATATTTCACTGCCAATCAGCGCAAACAATACGACGACTTGGGCGGCAGAAATTGCTGATCAATTTAACGCGCAGCAAACGGGCGATTGGTATGTGGGTATTTGGCATCAAGAGATGAATCACTACATGTTCGACAGTAACAACGTGAATGCGAATCAAGTATTAGCGCCAAGTGCAGACTTCAGTTATGCGTTGTCACTGCTCAAAGCGGATGTCACGCCACCAGTTGAACCAACCAATTTGTGGGACAAGACAGCCGTTTACAACCAAGGTGATGTGGTGACGCACAACGGCAAAGAATGGACTGCCCAGTGGTGGACGTCTGGTGAGGAACCTGGCACAACGGGTCAATGGGGTGTATGGCGTTAAGCCATTTATTCTGGCTCTGAACAATAAAACCCTTCTCATGTGAGAAGGGTTTGTTTTTTCAGTCTAAAACGACCACTTTGGTCGAGTGGTTGTCTTGAAAATCAGAGCACATATCGTTATTCGCTTGCTCTCCACTCGTTCCAGTTGAGCATCGCGTAGTCTGCCAGTTTGAGCATCGGAATGTCTTCGTGCGTATCACCGTAGGCATAAACAGACGCAAATTCGTCGAGCGAAAACGTGGCCCTAACGCGCGAGACTTTTTTTTCTAAACTGCAATCACCTTGCTGGTAAAAGCCACTCAGTTTTGGCTGTTCTGAGATCAGTTCACTGCACAGCAAGTGGTAACCGTTCGCTTCACACCAAGGCTTGAGATACGCATTGAGTGATGCCGACACCACCACAATGGTATCGCCTCTGTGCTGATGCCACGCCAACCTTTCCATCGCTTCTGGCCGTAAGTACAGCGGGATCACTTCGTGGGCAAACTGAGCGCCAATCGCTTCAATTTTCTGCGTTTCTTTCCCTGAAAATGCAATAAAACTGCTGAGAGGACGCATAACACGAGCGGGTAACACTCCGAGTTTGTACAGCGCATAAAATGGCATGATAGCGACCTTTCCCACTCGTTTGCGCAGGCCATAAGCAGAATAGTGGAGGAAAAGGCTAAACATATCCTCTCGGGTGATGGTGCCATCAAAATCAAACAGTGCCAGTGACGGCTTAGTAGTATCGAGCAAACTCAGCGCCTATTTTTTGGTTTAAGATCGTTTTGTGTTTATTGATAAAACACCGCCAACCAGATGGTTTCTTGCGTTGGGTCAGTCCAGCTCACTTTGTGTTTGGTATGAGCTGGAATCGTAACGTGATCGCCTGCCTCAAGTCGTTGCACGACACCTGATTCAAAAGTCAGCTCACCTGCTCCTTTAAGAACCAAGACCCATTCATGTTCTTCTTGATCGTACCAGCCACTTTCGGGAGAGGTTTGCCCCGTTGAGAGAATGCGTTCTATACGCAGGTTTTTGTGGGTCAGCAGGTCTTCGAACACTTCCTCGTCGAGGTTATTCGGTAAGTCTTTAAACAGGTTCATGGCCTTTCCTTAGAGAATGATCAGTCCAAAAGGCGCAAGCAATTGCTCTTGTTGCCAATCACAAATTTTAACACCAAACAGAGAAACGCGGCGAACATCCAGCCCGTCTAGTTCGACATGAGTCAGATCACACTGCTCAACGTTAAAGGTTCCCCATTGTTCTGGCGAGAATTCGCAGCGAGATAAATCCGAGCCTTTGAGAGTTGCCCCTGCGAGGTTCGCACCGTTCCAACGGTTTTCAAAGAGGTCACATTTTTCTAGTAACACTCGCTCGAAGTTACAGTAGGTGAGGTTGCAGCCAGTAATAAAAGCAGAACAGAAAAACATGGTGTTACTGACGCGATTAGCAAAGTTCGCACCTTGGAAGTTTGCCCCTTTGAGATCGCACTTACGTAGCTCCAAGCCCATACAATTTGCGCCGTTAAACAGGCTCATCGCCAACATGCAGTTCGTAAAGCTAGCGTCTTTTAAGTTCGCGAAGCGAAAACTACACCCTTCTAGCGCTTTGGATTCGATAAAGCGACAGTCGATGAACTTAGCATCGCGCAGATCGGCATGGTCGAAACAGCACATATAAAAGTGGCAGTTTTTAAAGGTAGCATTCTGAAAATCGTGATGAGAAAAGTTTTCTCGTTCAAAAATGAGATCGGTTTTTAACATGTCTTCTCCTTAGTTGCGAGCAGACTAGCACTCCAAGTGACTGATTTTCCAGAAAAATAACTTCTTGTATTTCAGTGTTTTACAAACCCCTCAAATCGCGATTTTAAGGGGTCAAACGAGCTTTTTAAGTGGGTTGTTTTTTGAAAATAGAAGACGTAGAGGGCGAAAAAAGTTTTTGCTGGCTACGAGCCTTAACGAGAGGATTCGCATTTATGGGTATGCATGGCAACTCACACGCACAGTTTGCATTACAGAATTGTATCCTATTTGCATAATTTGTTGATCAATATGGCGTTTCTCCATACAAAAAACCTATATTTTTCACAAATTGATTTCCATCAAAATAGTAGGGTTTCTATGTGCTAGATTGCGCACAGCTCAAAAAGATATAGATACCCGTGTGCTTCAAGGCGCTGAGTTTACTTGAAATCTCAGATCAGTTAGCAGGCACCCCTTTGGGTACGACATAACGAAGCCCTACGAAAGGAAATAAAAATGAAAAAAACAATCTGCAGTCTAGCAGTGGTTGCTGCACTCGTGTCACCAAGTGTTTTCGCTCATAAACAAGGTGACTTCGTTCTTCGTGTTGGTGCGGCGTCTGTCGTTCCAAATGACAGCAGTGATAAGATTCTTGGTTCTCAAGAAGAGTTAGAAGTTGACTCAAATACGCAGCTTGGTTTGACGTTTGGCTACATGTTTACAGACAACATCAGTTTAGAGCTTCTAGCAGCAACACCATTCAGCCACGATATTTCAACAGACTTGTTAGGTCTTGGTGATATCGCGGACACCAAACACCTTCCACCAACGCTTATGGTGCAGTACTACTTTGGCGAGCCACAAAGTAAGTTCCGTCCATACGTGGGTGCAGGTCTCAACTACACCATGTTCTTTGATGAGGGCTTCAATAGCACGGGTAAAGGCGCTGGTCTTTCAGATCTTAAGTTGGATGATTCATTCGGTCTAGCAGCGAATATTGGTGTGGATTACATGATCAACGATCAATGGTTCCTCAACGCCGCTGCGTGGTACGCAAACATTGAGACAGAAGCAACTTATAAAGCAGGTGGAGTGAAGCAAAAAACCGACGTCAAAATTAACCCTTGGGTATTTATGATCAGCGGCGGTTACAAGTTCTAAGAAAAACCAGTAGTTACACGCACATTACTATTATTGGCATGACTTTGGGGGCGGTTACGGGGACTGCCCCTCTTTTTTATCCTCGTTTTGATTGCACATCATTTACTCCACTTAGCAACATGCAAAATTGGATCTTTACCTTGCAGATCATTTTATTGTCGGAAGATCGAAAAGTCCTACACTGATCACATAATTGAACAAGTGGACAATATAAATGAGCGACGACATCGCAAAGCATTCTTCCTCCAGATCTAAGCTGGTAAAAACTCTTTTCTTTACTCTCTGTGTTATCGCATTTGGTGCGATGTATTGGTCTTGGCAGTATTCAGACAGTCACCCAAGCACGGAAGATGCCTACGTTAGGGCAAAAATTTTGTCGGTAGCGCCTCAGGTAAAAGGCCAAGTGGTTTCTGTGGATGTTAAAGATTTCCAATCTGTTAATAAAGGTGACCTACTGCTGAAGATAGATTCACGCCCATATTTGTTGGCCGTGAAGCAAGCAAAAGCGGCATACCAATTGGCGGTCCAGCAACATGACGTTGCCGATAAGCAGGTAACTGAAGCTGTTGCGGGCTTAGATGCGGCGCGCTCTAACCTGACAGAAGCGCAAGTAGAGTACAAACGTACGGATTCCCTAGTGAAACGCAAACTGGCGTCGGACCAAGATTTAGATACGGCAAAAAACAAACTCGCCAATGCCCAAGCGAGCCTGGAGCAAGCGCGCGCAACGGTAGAAAAAGCCATTGCGAACCGTGGTGAAGAAGGCGTAGAGGCTGCGGTCGTTCAACAAGCGGCAGCACAGTTAGCGCAAGCGGAGCTGAACTTGAGCTACACCGACATTACGTCACCAGTGGATGGCATTGCCGGTGAAATCAATACGCACGTAGGCTCGGTCGTTAGCGTGGGTCAAACGTTGTTCCCTGTGATTTTAAAAGACAGCTATTGGGTACGCGCGAACTTTAAAGAAACCGATCTTACTCATATTAAACCTGGCATGCATGCGGATGTGGTGATTGATATGTACCCAGACGTGGTGTGGAAAGCAACGGTAGAACAACTATCGCCTGCGAGTGGTACATCGTTCTCCTTGATGCCACCAGAAAACGCAACGGGTAACTGGGTTAAAATCAAACAGCGTTTCCCTGTACGTTTGGCATTAGAAGTACCGGCCGATGCGCCGCAACTTCGCGTGGGTGCGAGCTCAGAAGTCACCATTGATTTGCAAAGTAGCGTGCAATGAGCCATCAAATTACGGCAGACAAACGGGGGATTGCCACCGTCGCCGTGATGCTTTCTGCCATCATGGTGTTAATCGATATGACCGTTGCGAACGTGTCGCTATCGCACATGATGGGCGCGTTGGGCGCAACGGCAGACCAAATTACGTGGGTGTTGACGGGTTACAGCATGGCGGAAGCGATCTTCATTCCGATGACCAGTTTCTGGGTGTCGCGTTTTGGTGAACGCAAAGTCATGTTGGTTGCTGTGATCGGTTTTGTGATTGCCAGTGCGCTTTGTGGGCAAGCACAGTCTCTTGAAGAGATGGTGCTATTTCGCATTATCCAAGGCGCTTTCGGCGCGTCGGTGATTCCATTGGCGCAGTCGACGTTAGTGCAGATTTATCCGTATGAGCAAAAAGGCAAAGCGATGGCGATTTTCTCCATCGGCATTTTGCTTGGTCCTATTTTGGGCCCAGTTGTGGGTGGTGTGATCACCGACAACATTAACTGGCGCTGGATTTTTTACATCAACTTGCCATTCGGTTTGATCTGTACCTCTTTGATTTATCGCTATATCCACATCGACAACAAATCCAAACCTAACTTTGACTGGTGGATCATCGGTTACATGGCGTTAGGTGTGGGCGCGTTGCAGTTTGTGTTGGATAAAGGGAATGAAGAAGACTGGCTCGACTCACGCATGATTCAGACGGCGATATTGCTCGCAGTCATGGGATTGGTGATGTGGATCTATCGCAGTTGGAAAACCAAAAGTCCAATAGCGCCATTGTTGCTGCTGAAAGACCGAAACCTTATGGTCTCGTCATTGATGATTGCCGTGGTGTCGATGGCGATGTTTGGCCTGACGACTCAACAACCAATGCTGTTGGAAAGCTTGCTGGATTATCCGGTCTCAACCACTGGTTTATTAATGGCACCGCGTGGGTTGGCGTCAGCGGCGATGTTGATTTTGGTGATTAAGCTCAATCCGCAATTCGATCCCAGAATCAAAATAGTCTTTGGCTTGAGCTGCATCGGGATTGGTAGCTATTTGATGACGCAGTACTCACTGCAGATCGATACATTTTGGATTGTGATGCCGAGTATGATTCAGGGGATGGGGCTTGGTTTAACCTTCTCGACGCTATCCACCTTGGCGTATTTAACGATTCCGAAAGAGCAATCTGTTGCGGCGGCGAGTATTTACAATCTGTTCCGTACCATTGGTAGCTCGTTTGGTATTTCTATCGCCACCACGTTCCAATATCGTGATAGTCAGCAGCAATGGCATGCGCTGGGAGAGGGTATTAATCCTTATAATCCTAACTTGCATGACTGGGCGGCCAATCAGGGGCTTTCTATTACCGACCCGGTTGCGTTAGACCAATACCAACAGATGTTGCAGCAGCAATCGCAAATGGTCGCGTTTGTGCACACCTTCCAGCTTGTGGGAGTGATGTTCGTGATCATGATGCCGATGCTGGTTTTCATTCGGTCGCGTGAATAACATGAAGTTCCGGTGAATAGTGTAAGAGAACGCCTCTCAAGTTGTGTCAGCTTGAGAGGCGTTTTTTATTGGACAGTGCCAGTGAAAGAAGGACGTTTACTCTAATGTCACTTCGTCAAAATGCGGATTGGTTTTGAGCGCGCGCATTGCGACTAATTGTTCAGTCGGGAAGGCGGTGTGCTCACCATCCATATCTAAAAACAAGCACTCTTGTCGCTGCATGTCGTAGCCTGTGTCGAACGCGTTGCCCTGATGAGTTTCACCATTTTTTAGTGTGATCTCGATAGGGAGCTTAAACATACAGGCGATTTCAATAAAATCGTATTGGCTGCAAGTCACCATAGCTTTCTCCTTTCAAACCGACGCAGTATTCAGAAGGTTTGAGAACCGCTTCCTTAATATAGAAAACGTTTGATTGAAACTGAATCTTCATCTTACACCTCATTTTGGTCACGAAATAGACATACACGCACGTTTTAATAAACCTACTGTTGAGCGTTCGCAAGCGAGACAAAACTACGATATGTCTGAAACGATACTTAAGCGCACATACCTAACGAGTGAACAAAAGACACAAAAGCCAAGTTCACTGATTTCCCCTCAAACCTACCATGCGCAGTTGGCGCACCGTGTTCACCACTCGCCTCAATTTGAAAACGGCCGCGTTAAAAACGAGATGCCAAATATCCCTAGCCCGCAATCATTCTGGCAGGTGTGTTGGAGCTATCTTGGTGGTAGAACGCCATTGAGTCCTAACGAACATCTGCCACATTTCCCAATTCAACCTACGCAGTTTGCGCAGAGAAGTGAATCGATGCGCGTTACTTGGCTGGGCCATTCCACCATGCTGGTGGAGGTCGATGGCATTCGAATTCTGACTGATCCGGTATTTGATTACGCTTCTCCGTTCATCGCAAAAGCGTGGTTTGAACGCAATATTCCCAATACCCATGCCAGAGATTGTTTGCCGATTCCTGAAATTATCGTGATTTCGCACGATCATTACGACCATTTAGAAGCATCGACCATACGTTTCTACGCCGATAAACCCGTGACTTTTTATGTACCCTTAGGGGTTGGCAAGCATCTGATAAAGTGGGGCGTTTGCGCAGACAACATCGTGGAATTCGATTGGTGGGATAGCGTGCACTATGCCGGAATCGAACTGATTTGTACGCCTGCTAACCATAATTCGGGTCGTACTTATTTCGATAAAAACTCGACCCTGTGGGCTTCTTGGGTCATCAAAGGCAAAGAAGAGACGCTCTATTTTAGTGGCGATTCAGCTTACGATTCGCACTTTTCCGAGATCGCACTGCGATGTGGACCAATCGACATTGCCTGTTTGGAAGTGGCTGCTGATGTGAAAGGCCAAGGTTATCCGGTCGAAAACTGGGGGCACATGCAGGCTCATCATACCGTGCAAGCGTTTCGCGATTTAAATGCGAAAAAACTGTTGCCCGTGCATTGGGCTACATACGAGCTATTTACTCACCGCTGGGACGAACCGATTTTAGATTTGCTTACCCATTGTCAAAAAGAACATATAACGCTGCTGACGCCAATGCCGGGGGAGAGTTTTTACGTTCATCAAGAACATATAAATAAACAATGGTGGCGAGAAAAAGAAATAGGTGAGCCAGATATAATTTTGACTTAATAATATGTTCTTACTTCAATAATTATTTTAGAAGTTAACCTTGTTATTTTCAGAATATAACAAGGTTTTTTACTCGCTTACTCATCAATCACTTGAGGTTTTAACTCGACGACATTTCCTTCCGGATCATGTATATAGAGTGATCTACCGAACCCTTGTGCGCCATACCGCTTCGCAAACTCTTCGGTTTCAATGCCGCGCGCACGCAGATATTCCAGTAATTCATCCTCGGAAAAAGGCGCCAATTGCAGGCAAAAATGGTCAATATTACGACCATTTTGAACTGGTGGCTTACCGCCGAGTTGACCCAATTCGCTGTCTACCGTCACTACATCAATCAATGCGTTACCTGCCCTAAGTTGAGTTAAACCAAGTTCCGTTACTTCGCGTTCGACAGGGCAGCCCAAAATGTCTCGATAGAAATGCAACATAGCATCGAGGTTACAGGTCCTTAAAACAACATGATCAAGCGCTTTGATGGCGATTGGATTTTTGGTGGGCATGCTTCACTCCTTTTTGCATTGTGTTGAGGTAAGTATAAAGTGACCTTAAAAGTGGTGAGAGAAATGATCAAATTCCAGATGTTTTTTTGCTAGAGCGAGTGCAGAAACACTGCAACTCAAAGCAAACAAAAAAAGGCTAGCGTATTGCTAGCCTTTTGGAATATGGATGGGGCTATTACTCGTAATCAGAAGCGTAAGTTTCTTCGTAAGTGTGTGAGTAAAGCTCGAATAGGTTGCCGAATGGGTCTTCTAGGTAAACCATTTTCGCAGGCTTATTATCGTCTTCTGGGTGGTAACGCATGATGTCCATGCGAACTTTGCCACCTAGTGCTTCGGTGCGTTTGATAGCACCTTCAAAATCGTCTGTCTGCAAACAGAAATGGAAGATACCGATGCGAGAAAAATCCACTTCATGGCGCTCTTGACGCTCTTTCATTTCGAATAACTCAAGGCCGATGCCATCACTTGTCACAAGGTGCGCAATGTTGAAGCCTTTAAAGCCTTCCCCAAAGACCGCAATACACATTCTGCCAATTGCCGTTTCGCGTTCTTCAATTACTTTCGTGTTGCCCATAACGACTTTTAGACCTAGCGCTTGCGTGTAAAACTCAACCGCTTTGTCCATATCTCCGACCATAATACCGACATGATTCATTTTCATTTGTTTGCTCCCAACATGTGTGTTTGAACGTTGTCTTGTTTCGATGTGGGACAGTATATGGCGTGATATTAATTACATGAAATTATCATAAATTATAAAAATAATAATTTTATTTAATGATGTGGGTGTTGGGATTGAGTTAGTGAGCTAAGGCCTCAACAGCTTGCCTCACCGAGGTGAAATGAATCTTGATAATGCACCGTTGCGCGAGGCTGAATTCATGCGATTGGATTAATGACGTAACCTCTTCTACGGACAGCGTTCGTTCTTTTGGGTGTAAAAGAGTGGTGTTCGAACCATTGTTTTTCAATTCGAACGTGTTGCCATTTGAGTCAATAACGTAATCATCTTGCCCAAAAATGAGGGCTTCGCATTCAGAGTCTAAGTCGGACTGGGAATGCGTGTAGATCAGCTCATCGTCGCCGGCTAGTTTTAGCAAGCATGGCCAGCATACTGCGTGGTCTCTCATGGTTAACTCATTATTCATTGTTATTTAGAAACTTGACCCAGGTTGTTGCAAAAACGCTAACTCTTCGGGAGTGCTCTTTCTTCCCAGTATCGCATTGCGATGAGGATAGCGCCCAAACTGGTCGATGATGGCTTTGTGTTTTAGCTCAAAATCGTAGTTATTTTCAAGCCCTGATGCGCGGAACAATTTTTCAGCTTCGACATGAATGAGGCGAGATTCGCTGTGCATAAACGGCATGTACAAAAAACTTAGCTGCTCAGGCGCTAATTCTTTGTCGTGACCTAACCGAATTGCCTCTTGAGCCAATGCTAATGCGAGTGGGTCTTGTGCAAACGCTTTTGGGGTGTTGCGATACACATTACGTGAAAACTGGTCGAGGACGATGATTTCGGCCAATCGCCCTTGTGCGCTGTCACGCCAATTAAACAGTTCACAACGAGCGGCTTGTTCTAATATCGAGGCAAATCGCGATGTAATACGCTTGTCCAGTTCTGGGTTGTTTTCAAACCAATTTTGGGGCGATAGCTCCTCGAACCAAAATTTGATGACTTCTTGGTACATGGATCTTCCTTCCTATTGCATTAGCTAAAGAATAAAAAGCCAGAAGGCGAGCTCCTGGCTTTCTGTGTTTTATCGACCGTAAGTCTCTACGATGTAACGTTCAAAATCGTCACACATTTGTTCGTCAGAGATGGTGTTGCTTGCCAGCTCTTTACTGCCGTCGACGACTTTAATCGCGGCGTTCAGTGAAGCGACTGATGCTCGCTCTCGCGTCGCAAGTGAGTCGATTTTCTTCTGCTGCACTTCCCATGCCTGTTCTGGTGACAGGTTACACACGTCTGCAAGGTATTTGGCATTGAAGCCTTCGCCAGTCAGGCTGACAATGGTTTCGTTGTGCGACAAGTGATTGCCTGCGTGCCAGTAGTGTTTTGCCAGCAGTGGGCCAATTTCTGGGTTATCCGTCAGGTAACCAAACTTCTCAAGGAAGTATGCACGGGTCTGATACACCGCCATGTGCGCGAGTAGATAACCTTGATACGCACAAGCTGCTTCGTCGGATAGCAAATGTGGAATCGCCATCAGTGGGCGAGGGCTGCATTCCAAACCAAGGATCTGTTTTTCACAATCGCGAGCTAGCTTAGTGATGCGCTCTGGCGTTAACTCGTCATCGCTCAGTTGATACAACGCGCGCTCAAAATATGGCACAACCAAGATGCTACGTTCTTCATAAGCTTTGAATGGCTGACGGCTGTTGATCATTGCTTGAATAATCTCATCAGGAACAGAATTCCCTTCATCATCCAGTGCGTACTGTTTTAGCCAATCGGCATCGGTTAACAGGCTATCACAGAACATCGACTGAGTTTCTGCATAAGCCATTGACGTCGGCGAAAACTCCTGCGAGAAACAAGGCGCGTTCATTTTTACGTTCGCAAAGTGTGCTGCGTGGCCGCCTTCGTGGAACAGCGTGTTAATGCCATCGTAGCCACTGCCCACTTGGTCTGGTTTGGCATTACTGGTGAAGTTCACCTGTGCTGCGACCCATTCGCCTTGATTATAGAAAGAAGGGATAGGGCCGTGGCAGAACCCGTTCGGGTACTTACCTTTGCGATCTAGTAAATCCAGCGTTAGCGTCGCGCCAGAGTAATCAATATTTAGGCGACCAAATGATTCTACCCAGCGTCTCAGAGATTTTGAGAACGGCACGTATGGGTCAAGGTCACGCATAACGTTACCCGCGAATGAGTAAACAAAGTTGTAGCCTGCTAGTGCGCTTGCGCCTTTCTCTTTCGCCAAGTTTTCTAAGCTGTTTAGGTGCGCATCTCGCGTGCGTTGTTCGAAATCTTCCAAAATCTCGAATAGCTGCTCAGTGCTCATCTTTTCCGTTTTTTGCACGGAGTAATCAAAGAAAGTCGCATAACCCAGTGAGCGAGCGAACTGGTTGCGCAGTTTGATCAGTTCAATAAAGCCGTTTTGCAGTAGCCATTGTTCAAGGTTCAGCAACGCTTGATGAGCCGATTGGCGAACTTCTTCATGATTGCTGGTGCGAATGGTTGAGCTTAATACTGGAAGTGAACCTTCTACTTGCTCGCCGTTCTCATCGGTAAATGTTTGTACGTGGTTCTGTTTTTTCTCGAAGAGCTCAGCTTCAAAGGCAATGAGCTGATTTTTCAACGCTTGTGCTTTTTCGCCCTCGATAGCGTGAGATTCAAACATCGCCAGCCAACCAGATAGACCCGTAATGGTTTGTTGTTTCTCTTGTGGGTCGGTAATTGAGTCCGCGGCTTCAAGCTGTTGTTTGATGGCGGTAATTTGCTCGGCGTTGCTTAAAAAGCTTGTCCATGCCGTTTGTGCTTGCGTCGAGCCATCATGGTCATCGCTGATCCCCATGTAAGTTTCCCAAAAGAAATCTTCTTTGGTGCGGTGAATCGCAAGGTAACGTTGATTGAGGTCGTTGAGATAATCCGTTGCGGTCATTTTGATCCTTCAAATGGTTTCGTTATGTAGACAGTTGATTATTGCACGCTTGGTCGCGAGAAAGGAACGCTAATCTCATATGTCGATTTTGCATCGCGTAAAGGTGATTTTACTATTTGTTTACATTTGGGTGAGTTAATAGGAGTTATGAGCTTGCAGTGTTAAGACTGGTATGGAGTTTACAGTTTATTAAGTAATTAATCTGCGGTGCGCTATCGATGATCCTTATCAGGTGTAATAAGATTTCCATATCGTGGCGATACAGTTGGAAACGATATGATAAATAAGACAAAAGTTACGTTATTGGCGGTAGGTACGATTTTAGTTGGATGTTCCACAGTCGCGCCACCAAGAAATGATGCGGTTGAAAGCATTCAACAAAAGTGTTCTGTGATTTTAAGCAATGATGTTGCGGGCGATCAGCGCTGGCAGACGTACAACGGCTTGCTTGTAGAATATGCCGTGCATGGCGTTAAGAGTCAGGTACAACTGGAACGTTTTGAAGCGTTTATGCAGAGCGTGCAAGATGATGAGTCTGGACAGTTAGTTACTGAGTTGATTGAGGTCACCGACTGGGGATGCTCAAACGGCAATTATCTTGAAGAGATGAGCTTGTTTATTCAAGAAGTTCAGAAGTAAAAAACCGAGCGTTAAGTCGCTCGGCTTTTCTGTTTGTGGAACGCTTTTGTACGCTGGTTAGTCAGGACGTTTACTCCTCTGGATACTCGCCCATACCTTGCGTTTTACCTTCAGCTTTCCAATGCTCTCCAGGAGCAAATGCTTCATCGCATAAATCTACGGTGTAGCCCATTTCTGTGATTTCCTTCAAAGTGAGGTTATCAGCAATATTTGCAACTTCCCCCGATTTATTCCGTAACTCCATGTTGATCTCTCCTCTGTAGGTAGACGAGTGGCATCAATGCACAGTGAAGAATGCATTGGTAACCTTTGTTCTAAGTATATAACCCTCTGCTAAAAATGAAGGTTTAATCCACTTTTTAAATATGGGTAATTGGATAATGCTTTGAGCTGCTTCCGTTATTTAGAACCGCAGCATCGCGATAGTTTGCCATTTGTGATTTATTGAGTGGTTAAACGGTCAATTTGGAAACTCGAAATGGTGATTCTCGACCACGCTTTAGCACAACAAATTGTTGATCGAACCATGTCCATCATTGGTCACAATGTGAATGTGATGAACTCGGCAGGCATCATCATTGGCAGTGGCGACCCTAAACGTGTTGGGCAAGTGCATGATGGCGCGGTACTGGCGCTGAATCATGGCGATTCGCTAGAGCTTAATGAGCAACAATGTTTGACGTTGCAGGGTGTCAAACCCGGTATCAATATGTTGTTGAAATTACATGGCGACGTGGTCGGTATTGTTGGCGTCACAGGCGAGCCGGAGAAAATCCGAGATTTTGCAAAACTGGTTAAAATGACCGCTGAACTGACAATCGAGCAAGCCGCGCTGGTGGAAAAATTTCAGTGGGACAGACGTCATCGCGAAGAGTTTATTCTGGCTTGGATCAATGGGAAATTGACCGATGAAGAGCTGAAAGATTGGGCGATGCGTCTTTCTATCGATGTTACTCAACCACGGGTGGCAACGGTGATTGAAGTCTCGACGCCGTCCGCCTCGAAAAGCATGAAGAGTGTGCGCAATATTGTTGAGCTGCTTGAATACCCAGAGCGTAACAACCTAGTTGCGATTGTCTCGGTGAATGAAATTGTGGTGTTGAAACCGTGTCATTCCGCCAAGCAGTGGGATAGCCAAGTTGAAAGTGAGCGCATTGATAAGTTGATGTCGCGTTTAAGCGATCACGATTCGCATACGTTTCACATTGCGCTAGGACAGTTGTTTAATGAGCCTAAAGATGTCGCGTTGTCATACCAAAGCGCGAAGCAGGTATTAGCCATTGGCAAGCAGTTCTACCCAGAGAAACGTAAGTACCTGTTCGATGAACTTCGTTTGCCTGTTTTGTTAGCGCCGTTGGCGGATATTTGGCAAGGTGAACAAATTATTGATGGCGTGAAACGGTTGAAAGAGAAAGACAAATCTGGGCAATTATTGAAAACCCTAGATGCACTGTTTGAATGCAATGGCAATGTAACAGAATGCTCTAAAATGCTGTTTATTCACCGGAACACTCTGCGCTATCGGTTAGAGAAAATCACCGAGATAACAGGGCTACCAACAACCAATTTTGTGGGGTTAGCGGAGCTTTATATTGCGACTCGGCTCTCAAAAATGTCGTGATGTTGTGCATTTGCACAATACGCGTTATTTTTTGACCACATCATTTGTCACTCCGCCTAAAGGAATTCGAAAGCAAACGATTAATAATTCATGCGTCCCTACATGTTGAGTGAGCCAACACGGACTCGCTCAGCAAAATAAGAATAAATGGAGTTATCATGAACCTTATATTAATCCTGCTCGGGGTGATCGCATTTATTGTGCTCACGACCACCAAATTCAAATTACATCCCTTTTTAGCGCTGATCATCGCGGCGTTCCTTGCGGCATTTGCTTACGGCTTACCGGCAGATAGCATTGCCAAAACCATTGCTTCTGGCTTTGGCGGCATCCTTGGTTACATTGGTTTGGTTATCGTTTTAGGTACCATCATTGGTGTTATTTTGGAAAAAAGTGGTGCGGCGATCACCATGGCCGATACGGTCATCAAAGTGTTGGGTGAGCGTTTCCCAACATTGACCATGAGCATCATCGGTTACATCGTTTCTGTTCCAGTATTTTGTGATTCAGGCTTTGTCATTCTGAACTCGCTCAAAGAATCACTCGCTAAGCGTTTAAAAACCTCAAGCGTTGCGATGAGTGTGGCGTTGGCAACTGGCCTATACGCAACGCACACGTTTGTGCCGCCAACTCCTGGCCCGATTGCCGCTGCGGGTAACTTAGGCCTGGAATCTAACCTTGGTTTAGTGATTGGTGTGGGTGTGTTTGTTGCAGCGGTTGCGGCGTTAGCGGGTATGTTGTGGGCGAACCGATTCCAACATGTTGAACCAGATGGCATTGAAGCCGTAGAAGAAATTCAGCAAGACTGGCAAGCACTCAAAGCGTCTTACGGCAAATTGCCAACGGCGAGCCAAGCATTCGCTCCTATTTTTGTTCCTATCTTATTGATCTGTTTTGGCTCTATCGCGAAATTCCCAAGCCTACCGCTGGGCGAAGGTTTTGTGTTTGATGTTCTGACTTTCTTAGGACAGCCACTAACGGCATTGGTGATTGGCCTGTTCCTTTCTGTTTGCCTACTCAAGTCAGACAACAAGATTGAAGAATTTGGCGAGCGAATCAGCCAAGGTATTACGGCTGCTGCGCCTATTCTTTTGATTACCGGTGCGGGTGGTGCATTTGGCGCGGTATTAAAAGCAACGCCGCTAGGTGAATACTTGGGTACGACGCTATCGGCGCTGGGCGTGGGTATTTTCATGCCATTTATCGTTGCGGCTGCGCTAAAATCGGCGCAAGGTTCGTCAACGGTTGCACTAGTGACCACATCGGCTTTGGTTGCGCCTATGCTTACGCAATTGGGGCTAGATTCAGAAATGGGCCGCGTATTAACGGTGATGGCGATCGGTGCAGGTGCGATGACGGTTTCTCATGCAAACGACAGCTTCTTCTGGGTAGTTTCGCAGTTTAGCCGCATGTCAGTGGGCTTAGCGTACCGCGCGCAAACCATGGCTACGCTCGTTCAAGGTGTCACGGCAATGGCATTGGTGTACATTTTGAGTCTCGTTCTCTTATAAGTCTCTGGAAATACGTATGAAAGTGGTAATTGCACCTGATTCATTTAAAGAAAGCTTAACCGCCAAACAAGTGAGCGAGGCGATCAAAACGGGTCTTGCTCGCGTATGGCATGATGCCGAGTTTGTTACGGTTCCGGTCGCAGACGGTGGCGAAGGCACGGTTCAATCTTTGATAGATGCAACTCAAGGCGAACAAGTCTTCACAACAGTGACTGCGCCATTAGGGAATGATGTTGAAGCGTTTTATGGCATCCTCGGCGACGGCGAAACTGCGGTTATTGAAATGGCGGAGGCCAGTGGGCTACACCTTGTGCCGAGTGACGCTCGCGACCCAAAACTGACCAGTAGCATTGGTACCGGACAGCTGATCAAACACGCGCTAGACAGAGGCATTCAACGTTTAATCATTGGTTTGGGCGGCAGCGCTACCAATGATGGTGGCGTGGGCATGTTGACCGCGTTGGGGGTGGCGTTTCTTGATGAATCTGGTCATGCAATTACCCCAAATGGAGGCGGGTTAGCGGCGCTTGCGTCCATCGATATTTCTGGTCTTGACCCTCGTTTAGCAACTTGCGAAGTGTTGGTAGCGTGCGATGTTGATAACCCACTCTGTGGTGACAAAGGCGCGTCGGCTATCTTTGGCCCTCAAAAGGGAGCGACGGTATCAGACGTCACTCTGCTCGATAACGCATTGCGCAAGTTTGGCGAGTTGACGGAACAAGCGACGGGTAAGCATGTACTGACTCGTGAAGGGGCGGGTGCTGCTGGTGGTATGGGCGCGGCCTTGCTCGGGTACACGCCAGCACGTTTGCAACCAGGAATTGAGATTGTGCTTGAAACGGTCAAACTTGCTCAGCATGTTGAGGATGCGGATATCGTATTTACAGGCGAGGGTCGAATCGATCATCAAACCGCACATGGCAAAACGCCGATGGGCGTTGCTCAGGTGGCTAAGCAGTGTAATTTACCAGTCATTGCATTAGCAGGCTGTGTGGGCGACAACTATCAGGCGGTTTATGAGTGCGGCATTGATGCGGTGTTTGCTTGTGTACCAAGGGCGATGAGCTTACCTGAGGCCATGAAAGAGGCCGACGTCAACGTTGCTAATTTAGCCGAAAACGTCGCGAGAATGTGGCAAATTAAGTCGAACTGAAGGCGATGACGATATGAAAAAACTCCACCTTTGTGTGGAGTTTTTTGTTGTTACCTGTTTGCGTATGTCGGCATAAGTTCATTTAGCAAGAGCGAGTTAACAGGCATGTTTTTTTATCAATTTTGCCAGAGTTTGCATCGCGTGACTCCAATCGGTTTCATGACCAAAGTTTGCCACGCTGAGGCGTACGCAATGCCGATATTGCCCTTGAGTGCCAAATACGGTACCGGGAAGTAGGCTGATTCTGTGCTTATTGCATGCTTGATACAACGCATAGCTGTCCGTGTCTTCGGGCAGTCGCAACCAAAGTAAGAACGAGCCTTGTACGGCGTTGATCTGGTATCGATTTTTTAGAGGTTCGTATTCATCCAAGTATTGATGAAGCATCTGGATAAATCGTCGCATGTTGTTTTGATAAACCCGACCCATTCGCGCAGTATGCGTTCGATACTTGCCTGACGTTAGAAACGTTGCCACGGCGGATTGCATCAGGTTCAAACTGCCCATGTTCTCACACAGTAGATATTGTTCAATTTGGTCTCGATATCGCCCCGCCAACATCCAACCAATTCTCAAACGCGAATCGAGCGTTTTGGATAACGAATTCACGTAAATTACGCGTTGCTTGTCATCGAGCAATCTCAAGCTTGGCAACGGCTTATCATAACTTAACCCGCCAAACACATCGTCTTCGATAATAGGAATATTGCCGGACGCCAATAGCAATTGCTGGCGCTTTTCTAACGGCATCATGGCACCAGTAGGGTTGGTGAAGTTTGGTGTTACGATGATCGCTTTTATGTCCCATGTCGCCATTGCTTTTGCTAAGGCTTCGGGGCACATACCGTCTCGTGGGCAACTCGGGATTTCCACCACTTTGAGGCCGAGTGATTCGAGCATCAATAAGTTTCCAAAATAACAAGGAGACTCCACCGCGACGATATCGCCTTTTTGTGTCGTTGCGCGCAGCGCTAGGCTTATTGCTTGTTGCGCGCCGTGCGTCACCATGATTTCATCCAATTTGGCTGGTGTGCCCAAATCTTGCGTGATTTTCGCCAGTTGTTTAATTAAGAGGTGATCACCGGGTGGCAACTGGTAATGGCTCGGTACATGTGTTTGCTGGCGGCTGTGACGGCCGATCTCGGCGTACAAGCTTTTGATCGCGGGAGAGTCAATGTTTGGGTGGGCAGAACCGGTAGGCAAACGCTCTTGGTATTCAGGATAAGTAAGGATTTCTTTGCAGATCGAGAGCAAATCCACGCGAGTCGGATCCGGAATTGAGCGAGAGGTCGGCAAAGCGACTTTAACTCGATAACCCGATTTGGGAACCGAGTACACCAAGTTTTGTGCTTCCAGCTCTTGATACGCACGAATCACGGTATTTTTACTGACGTTTAATTCTTGGCTCAACGAGCGAATGGAGGGCAGTCGATCATCCGCCTGATAAACGCCACCACTGATGGCTTGTTTGAGGTGTTTTTCCACCACGAGGTACTTATTCCCTTCACCGCTTCCCAATAAATCTGTACCCATAAAAACACTTCCATCTGTCACTTTTTGAAAACACTGTACCTAATTACATTAGCAGTATCTCAAAACATAAAACAAGCGTGAGTGAGGCGATCATGTTAATCCGAGCCATCCCTTTTGTATTTGTCATCCTTTGGGCTTCTGGATTCGTTGGTGCGCGTTTTGGTTTGCAATATGCCGAGCCAGCGACACTACTTTCTATCCGTATGGCATTCAATGTCTTATTGTTTTTGGTTCTTGTGGCGGTATTGCGTAGAAGGTTGCCGACAGGAAAAGATTTATGGCACAGCTGTGTGGTTGGTGCATTGATCCACGGTTTCTATCTGGGCGGTACTTATTTCGCTATCGCCTTAGGTATGCCTGCGGGGTTGAGTTCGTTGCTGGTGGGTATTCAACCGATTTTAACCGCGGCTTTGCTGGTGGTGTTTGTTCGTGAGGAATTTAAACCCTCGCAATGGTTGGGTTTGGCTCTTGGTTTTGTCGGTATCGCTATGGTGTTGATGGGCAAAATGGAGTGGCAATCCGAGCAGCATAAAGTGTTGGCCATTGGTTTGTGTTTGTTGGCTTTGGTTGGTATCACGCTAGGGACGCTTTATCAGAAAAAACATTGCCAACAAGTGGATATGGTGGGTGGTGCGACGGTGCAATATTTGGCCGCGCTCGTCATGTTTCTGCCCGTTGCGATGCAGTTTGAAACCATGCAAGTGCAGTGGGAACTGGAGTTTATTTTGACTGTGTTGTGGTTGGTCGTCGTGCTCTCTTGTGTAGCTATTCTACTGCTGCTGTACATGGTTAAGAACGGTGCTGCATCGAGCGTAGCTTCTGTATTCTACCTGGTGCCGCCAACGACGGCGATTCAGGCTTGGCTCGCGTTTGGAGAGTCATTTGATTGGATGGGGATTTCTGGTTTCGTACTGGCAGCTACGGCGGTGTATTTGGTGGTTAAAAAGCCGGATCTGACGATAAAGAAATCGATTCAAACAGAATATACCTAAATTGGGTAGGGACATTTGCGTATCAGTGGGTACAATCTGCTTCATCTTAATCCGTGGAGCAGAATGATGAAGGTAAAGCCAGATCGAATGACCGCCATGCGTAGCATCATCGAGCAAGTAAAAGCGGAACTACCAATTTATGAACCAGAAACGTTTGTATGTGGACCAGAAGGGCAGTGCATTGGCTGTCCGAAGAAATTGTTGGAAATGGTCGATTCAGAAGTCACTTATTGGGAGTCAGCCATGGAGCGCGGCATTGTTCCGCAGTTCGATGAGATTCGTCGTTTTGGCAAAATGTGCACGAATGTTCGTCGTGGTCTGGTGCGAAATAATGTGCCTTTACTCAGTAACTAGAGAGTAAAAACCGTCTAATATCTGACACATAGCGTCGTTTTGTTACACTGCTCTTTGGCTGCTGTTCTCAAGTTTGAGTGGTGTTTGTCTCTTCTTACCCCTTAAGCCTTTAATCGTAAGAAATTGGCGATATATTGGCTCGGTCTCACATGGATGTGGGGCTATTGTCTTGGGCTAGTTGAGATAAGAAACGTGAAATCAAAGGGATTTACGCTGATGGAAATCACCATAGTGCTTACCACTTTGGCTTTCATCGCATTAGCTGCTTTACCAGTACTACTCGATATTCATCGCCAAGCATACGCTGCGATGCTGCACAGTTCTCAGTCTTCTTTGGGTACGGCTCTCAAATTCTTTCATGCTCAATCAGTGATTGATAACGCTTACGGCCAAGAGCACGTTCACTACATTGACCGACATGTCAAAACACGCAAAGGCATGCCAGAAGCGAGTGCCGATAGTATTCGAGCTTTGTTAGAAATCGATCTACCAGCCAGAGGTTATTCGAAAATTGACGTGCCGTGCAAAGGCAGTGATTTTTGCATCATCGGTCAGCAGCACCCAAACAGTGCTCATTTTGTCGCTATTCCTGATTATCAGTTCTTAGATAAATCGGGTGTTGATCGCGTGGTGTACATTTGGCCGCAAGGTTACACACTGGCAGAAGAAGCATGCTATTTCTACTACGTGAATCAAGCCTCTAACGATTCAATTGTTCGAGGGTATGTGACGCAAGGGTGTTAATCCCGAATAAGTGTTGCGAACAACGGTTATCGTGAGTCTACAAATCGGGGTTTTTCGAAGGGCTTTGCGCTTTATACAATACCATTTTTTGACTCATCAAGACTTTACCATTTGGCAAGGTCACTTCCCCAAGTTCCCCCTGATGTTCAAATCCAAACCGTTCATATAAAGCAATCGCTGGTGTGTTGGTTGTGTATACGTAGAGTGCGATTTGGTCGTAACCAAATTCCCAACCACGTGCGATCGCGACTGCCAATAGTTTCCGCCCCAATCCTTTGCCTCGGTAGTTTTTGTCGATGTGAATACCAAGAATACCGACGCGAAGGCGTTGCCCTCTTTCGTAACCGCACATCTCAGCTGGGTAGATTTCAACACTACCGATAAGTTTTTGGCGGTCAAACGCGACAAACTGAGGGATGGACTCGTTTTCCACACGTTGCAGGATTCTGCGAAGCGTTGCGTTATCGGGTGCAGGAGAAATCAAAAATTCCCCTTCGGAGTACACTCGATTCCACAGCGCGGTGAAGCGCGCGATATCGCTCACCTTGATGGATCTGATTTGCATTCATCTTCCTTGATTAGTGCAGGTTAGTAACGGTTAGGGGATAAGCTCAGATAAACAACGAATTTGGTTAGGAATGGCTTCGGCTGGTGCATCAGCGCCCGTTGGGTTAAACCAAATTGTGTTTACGCCCGCTTTCATCGCAGGGTAAATATCTTTGTGAGGTAAATCGCCAACCATGGTTATTCCACTCACGTTAACCCCTAACTGTTTTGCGATGGCGAGATAAAACTCAGGTTGGTTTTTAGCGATACCGAGGTTGGCAAAACAAAAATAGCCATTTAAGTATTGGTCTAAGTCGACGCGAACAAATGCACGCTGAACCTCTTCCATGTTGGAATCAGATGCACTGGTCGCAATGTAGATGGGATGATTTTGGGAAAGTATTGCCAGTGTTTCTCTGGCTTGAGGAACTGCTTCTACGTGTTCCCAATCGCACATTTTTCCTTGTGCGTGAGGGAAATCTACCATCAAGGTGTTCCCCCAATCGAAAAGATAAATCATGTTCGAATCTCCTTATCCGCACATCATATCGTCTTTTTCTAAAATCAGGGGGGTAAATTGCATCGATAAATGCGATTTAGGTGGGTTTAGTCGTGAAAAGCGCTTAATTGTCGTTATCGTTACAAATGTTTCAGCATAATGCGTGAGTTAGTTTTAAAACCTTGATTATCGTAAAAGCGCTGTGCTGGCTGATTGAATTCCATCACTTCCAATCGAACTTGTGTGGCATTGGCATCGCGCGCCCATTGCTCACAGGCTTGGAGCAGTTGGCGGCCGATTCCTTGCTGCTTTTGCGCTTCATCGACAACAATTGTTCCCACGCGACAAATTGGGTCTTTGATCAGAAAACTGACGGTGTCGTTTTGGGTGATCATCGCGGTTAAGAAGCCGAGAATTTGCTGTTCGCGTTCGGCAATCAAAAAGAGTCGCTCTTTGTTCTCTAGTGCTTGTGCAAGAAATTCTCGATCAGCTTCTGATGGCGCAACAAAGGCTTCTGGCGCATTCGCAAAATGCAGTGAATTAATTTGAAAATTAAGCTGAAAAATTCCGTCTAAATCATCGGGAATCGCTTGTCGGATATGGACTTGCATTCTATCTGCCCCCTGCAATATCGATAAATGATCCTGTGACATAAGAGGCTTCGTCATTTAATAGCCAAGCGATCGCATTTGCTACTTCTTCTACCGTGCCACCGCGTTTAAGAGGAATTTGAGGGCTGAGTCTATCTACTCGGTTTGGTTCTCCGCCGTCGGCATGCATATCAGTGTAAATGAAACCAGGTCGAACGCCATTGACGCGAATATTGCGCTCTGCCAACTCTAGCGAGAGCCCTTTAGTTAAGGTATCCATCGCGCCTTTTGATGTGGCGTAATCGACATACTCAAATGGCGCGCCTGAGCGCGACGCTCCAGAGGAGACATTCACAATTGCACCGCCTGCACTGAATCGCCTCGCCGCTTCTCGACAGCAGAGAAAACAGCTATTCACATTGGTGTTCATTACTTTCTGAAAGCGTTCCAAGCTGATTTCTGACAAAGGCGATTGAGTAAATAGGATGCCAACGTTGTTGACCAAGTGCGTCACTGCACCAAATTCACGTTCTGTTTCATCAAACAAGGAGAGCACTTGCTTCTCATCGGCTACGTCTGCGGCGATGGCAATCGCTTTGCCACCGTTTGCTTGTATTTCTGCCACAACTTGGTCGGCGGCCTCTTGCTGAGTGCGGTAATTAACGCAAACGCGATAGCCTTGCTCGGCCAGCTTTTTCGCCGCTGCGGCTCCAATGCCTCGGCTTGCGCCGGTAATGATGACTACTTTATTCAAAATACGTCCTTATTTTTGTAGTGAGTAGATTTTATCGGCGTAGGGTTTGCCACCAATTTGGTATGCGTCTGGAATGACCTCAATGAGTTCGAAACCACATTTTATCAGGACACGTTCTGACGCAATATTGCCTTCAGTGACCGTCGCGGAAAAGTGGTTGATGTTATGTGTCGAGGTTGCCCAGTATAGAAGCGCTTGAAGAGTTTCTGTTCCAAACTGTTGGCCATGAAATTCCGGCAAAAGTAAGTAACCTACTTCTGCCTTACCGTTTTCAATAGCAAAGCCAGTGATGCCGATGGGTTGTTCAGATTGCTTATCGAGTATTACAAGGCAAAGCCAATGCTGGCAATTTGGGGTCCATGGTAATAATCGCGAAGCAAATTTTTCTCTTATTTCTGTTTCGCTGGGACGATCGAAACAGAGCGCAATAACCTCTTGTTCGGAGAGTAATCGTTGAAAGAGTTCCCAGTCACTGGCTTTGATGGGTCTTAATTGGCTTCTGTGCGTCTCGATATAAACTGACATGCGTGTCCTTACTGCATCAATGTGGAGATTCAGTCTCTCATCCTCTTATCTGTTTAATCAAATAGTTGCATTCATAAAAGTGATTTATGTGGTGAATAGTTGGCTGGGTAATGGATTATTGCCATATATTCATCTTTGAGATGCAAATAACAAAATTTCATACTTGAGGCATACAGAGCAACACGGAAATGATGTGGATCAAGAGAGGGCTACCCATAAAGTAGTAATTTGCGACCTATAATTACATTTTATTTGGAAGTGTTGCTAATTATGTCAATAAAAAACGATATGTTGCACTGCTGGTTGCTGCCGGCATTGGTGTGGGCTGGTTAACTTTGGGGGGGAGTGCGGCAGTAATGCATTACACCTCAGATACTGAATTTTGTCTCTCGTGCCACTCTATGGAAACCCTTTACAAAGAGTACCAAGGCTCAGTGCACTTCAGTAATGCGAAAGGCATTCGCGCGGAATGTTCTGACTGTCATATTCCTCAAGAACCAATGGATTACCTGATCACCAAAATTCGTGCGTCGAAAGACATTTACCACGAATTTGTGACAGGCAAGATCGACACGCCAGAGAAATACGAAGCACATCGTAAAGATATGGCTGAAACGGTATGGGCTCAGTTCCGTGAAAACGATTCAGCGACGTGTCGTTCGTGTCATGATTTCGATGCAATGGAAGAGTTTGAGCAATCACGTGATGCGGCGAAGATGCACGCTTACGCGAAAGCAAACGATCAAACGTGTATCGATTGTCATAAAGGTGTGGCGCACTTTGCACCAGAAGCAGAGCTAGACAGCAAGGCATTTGAAACGTTGATGAGCTTCACCACAAAAACATCACCTGGTGCCAAAGTCGTTTACCCTGTGACTGAAATCGCAATGGGTGAGATGGGTAAAATTAACCCAACGACGAAGTTGGAAGTAATCAGCTCTGAAGGCGACAACCGCACTGTTAAGTTGAACGCATTCCAAATGAAAGGCGCAGAGCAAGTGCTTTACATGGGAGAAGGTCAACGTGCCATCGTAGCAACGCTAACAGAGCAAGGCCAACAAGCGCTTGAAACTGGTGAATTTGAGGCAGATGTTTACGGCAACGAATGGCGCGCGGTTTCTTTAACTGGCGCTATTGATTCTCCAGTTGTTGACACGCTTGAACCAGTATGGTCATACGCAGAAGAGTTGGACAACGTTTACTGTGCAACTTGTCACGCGAAAATTCCTTCAAATCACTTCACAGTGAATGCATGGGGACCGGTAGCGAAGAGTATGGGTGATCGAACTGATATTTCAGCCGAGAACCTAGAAATTCTAACCAAGTTCTTCCAGCACCATGCAAAAGATGTGGTTGGTCACTAACGATAAATAGAAGGATAAGATTATGACTAATATGACCCGTCGCGGATTTCTAAAAGGCACTGGTATGGCGGCTGGTGCAATGGCATTCACTTCATTTGCACCTATGTCTGTTGCGTCTTCAAACCAGCGTGGCAAGGGCATTTTGACAGCGGGCCGTATGGGCCCAATGCTGTGTGAAGTGCAAGACGGTAAGCTGGTTTCAACCACGAACGCATTGCCACAAACGGTACCAAACAGCCTACAAAGCACCGGTCCTGACCAAGTGCACACTAAAGCGCGTGTCAAGTACCCAATGGTTCGCAAAGGTTACTTGGCAAACCCATCAGCTCCCGAAGGAGTTCGTGGCAGCGATGAATTTGTACGGGTGTCTTGGGATGAAGCTTACAAGTTGATACACGAGCAGCACATGCGCATTCGTAAAGAATATGGCCCGGCTTCTGTGTTTGCTGGTTCTTACGGCTGGCGTTCAAGTGGCGTGCTGCACAAAGCACAAACCTTGCTGCAACGTTACATGAGCATGGCGGGTGGCTATTCAGGCCACTTGGGTGACTACTCAACGGGTGCTGCGCAGGTCATCATGCCGCACGTTGTGGGCTCTATCGAAGTGTACGAGCAACAAACCACGTACCCAGTGGTACTAGAGCACAGCGATGTGGTTGTGCTTTGGGGCTTAAACCCAATTAACACTCTAAAAATCGCGTGGAGCTCAACAGACTGTGCTGGTCTTGAGTTCTTCCATCAGTTGAAAAAATCAGGCAAGACGGTTATCGCTATTGACCCTATTCGTTCTGAAACCATCGAGTTCTTTGGTGAGAATGCGGAGTGGATTGCTCCTCACCCAATGACCGACGTGGCAATGATGATGGGTATCGCACACACCTTAGTGAAACAAGGTAAGCACGATAAAGCCTTCCTCGATAAATACACCGCAGGTTACGACAAGTTTGAAGCGTACCTGATGGGCGAAGAAGACGGCGTAGAAAAATCAGCAGAATGGGCATCACAAATCTGTGGCGTACCTGCGAAGCAACTTGAGCTACTGGCTGACATCTTCAGTAAAAACCGCACCATGCTGATGGCGGGTTGGGGCATGCAGCGCCAACAATACGGTGAGCAGCGTCACTGGATGCTGGTTACACTGGCAACGATGTTGGGTCAAATCGGTTTACCGGGCGGTGGTTTTGGTTTCTCTTACCACTACTCAAACGGTGGTAACCCTGCTCGTGATGCTGGCGTACTTCCTGCGATTTCGGCATCGCTGGGTGGCGGCTCTTCTGCGGGGAACGACTGGGCGGTGTCTGGCGCGGTGCAAAGCTTCCCTGTGGCGCGTATTGTCGAGGCGTTGGAAAACCCAGGTCAATCCTACCATCATAACGGTCATGAACTGACGTTCCCGGACATCAAGATGATTTGGTGGGCAGGTGGTGCGAACTTTACTCACCACCAAGACACCAACCGTCTGATCAAAGCGTGGCAAAAGCCTGAGCTGATCGTGATTTCAGAGCCTTACTGGACGGCGGCTGCGAAGCACGCGGACATTGTTCTGCCAATCACCACATCGTTCGAGCGTAACGACTTAACGATGACGGGTGACTACAGTAACCAACACTTGGTGCCAATGAAGCAAGTGGTTGAGCCGCAAGGTGAAGCGCGTAATGACTTCGATGTATTCGCGGACATGGCAGAGATGCTAGCTCCGGGTGGCCGTGACGTATACACCGAAGGCAAAACCGAAATGGAATGGCTGTACGGCTTCTACAAGGCGGCGCAACAAGGTGGCCGTGGCTCTCGCGTAGCAATGCCGAACTTCAGCAAGTTCTGGGAAGATAACCAACTGATCGAGATGAAGTGGAACGAGAAGAACGCACAGTTTGTTCGTTACGCAGATTTCCGTGAAGACCCGATCATGAATCCACTCGGTACACCAAGTGGTAAGATCGAAATCTTCTCGAAAACCATTGAAGGCTATCAGTTGGAAGACTGTCCTCCACATCCAACGTGGATGGCACCAACCGAGTACACGGGTACTGCGAAAGATGGCGAGTTGCAGCTAATGACCGCGCACGCAGCGCATCGTCTACACAGCCAATTCAACTACGCGAAGATTCGCGAAGAGTACGCAATTGCAAACCGTGAACCTATTTGGATTCACCCTGAAGATGCGAAAGCGCGTGGTATTAAAACGGGCGATCTAGTTCGTGCGTTTAACAACCGTGGCCAAGTATTGGTTGGTGCAGAAGTGACTGACCGAATCAAGCAAGGTTCAGTGTGTATTCATGAAGGCGGTTGGCCGGATTTGGATCCTAAAACCGGCATTTGTAAGAACGGCGGTTGTAACGTGTTAACGTTGGATATTCCGACCTCTCGACTTGCAAACGGCTGTGCGGCGAACTCGGCACTGGTTCGTATTGAAAAATACACTGGCCCAGAATTAGAACTAACAGCGTTTGAACCACCAAGAAATGGCTAGAAAAAAGTAGCGATTGAAAGCAAGAAGCCAGCGAATCGCTGGCTTCTTTTTATCTAGTCATCGTTCACATTAGCGCGAAGCGAGAGAAACAAACGGCATCTATTTCTTAATCTGAAATGTCGGGAGTAAAGTAAATACAATCGCGACAAACAAGACCGAGCCTATTAAATCTTCAGGGCGATGCATGCCCAGCCATAAGCGGCTATATGCGACGCTCATTCCCCACATCCACAATGACAGTGCAGAGATATAGCACTTGTTCTGTAAGAACAAACCACCAAAGAAAGCCAAACAAATCGAAACGAAAATCGTATGGCCGGATGGGAAAGAATAGTCTTTCTCGCCTTGCCAATGGCGCGTTCGCCAATCACTGACGTGTTCAGAAATCTGGTTAATTACGTTGGCTTGCTGCTTTGTATCCAACTGATAAAACGCTTCTGGGTGCTCAATCAATTGCTCTGCAGCAAGCAGTTCGGCGTAGGGACGCGGGCTTTCTGTCATCAGTTTTAGCCCCGTTTTGCTGGCAAAACCAATCACCAGTAACAACCCTAACATTGAGAGTTTTTGTATCCACTCAATGCGACTTGGTTTAAAGCGAAATAAAGAAAGCAGTAGCAGTGTTAACGTAATTAAAAAACCTTTGCTACCAGCAGAATCTGTGAGCAAAGTAAAAGTAATACCCAGACTTTCAGGCACCTGTGAAGTGAGATTGTGATAAGAGCCAAACAGCGACATTGGGATGATGCCAAGAACAAACAAGGCGAGCATCATCAATCCATATTTTTTGGTTTTCATTGAGAGCGTTTTGTTTTTATTGAGGGTTATTCAACCACGTGAAAATAATGGGCTTATCTTACGTTATCTGGCGTGAAAAACTTATCAACGCTCTGTCAATTTGACGAGAGAATGAAGGTTGAGTGATGAATTGATGACACTTATCCGGAGGGTAAAGGCGCTCATCCTTAAGCGCTGGGGTCTTAATCCATCAGAGAAAGTAAGTATTCTGCTGCTTTGGTTGGGTTTTCTGCATGACAAATGGCAGAAACCAAAGCCAAACCATGTACACCTGTCGCACTCAGGGCAGGAATGTTGGTTTCGTTAATGCCGCCAATGGCAACAATCGGCAGTGAAGTCGTCTCTAACGCCATTTTCAAACCATCAATACCCCAATGTTTTTTGGTGTTGGTTTTGGTTGGCGTCGCGAAGATTGCGCTCAAACCGATGTAATCAATTGGAAGAGAATCCGCTTGTGCAAGCTGCTCTTCATTTTCGATGGATAAGCCGAGGATTTTGTTTGGTCCAATCAACTCACGAGCGATATTTGCTGGCATGTCTGATTGCCCGAGGTGAACCCCATCAGCATCGACAGCCAGTGCGACATCAACGCGGTCATTGATGATCAAGGGCACATCGGTATCTTTAAGGATGTCTTTGACGGCTTGAGCACGTTCGATAAACGCACGCACATCGCCGTGTTTTTCGCGGACTTGTACCATGGTCACGCCACCTTCCACGGCTTTTCTCACGACACGTTTTAGTGTGGCTAAATCTTGTTGGTCGTCGGTGACCAAATACAAACGATAGGCGTTCATTGTGTTTCCTTTCGCCTCCCACTTTCGTTGGAGTGAGAGGCGTTTAAAGCATTGAGAAGCGATTTATCTCACTTGTAATTTAAGGCGTGTTGCCAGTGTTTCTTCATCCAGTTGGTAAAGCTCATCCAAAAGATGCATTTGCAAGCTACCTGGCCCTCGCGCTTGCTCAGCCGCAATTTCACCCACAACGCCAAGCACCGCTGCCGCAGCAAGGCCCGTTTCGTCGCCGATTGCTGCGAAAGCGCCTGTTAGAGCCGTTAGTGTACAACCCATTCCGGTTACGTATGGCATCATCTCGTGACCGTTGTTTAGCTGCACGGTTTGCCCTTTCGTGACGATGTAATCAGTCTCGCCAGAAATCACTACGCTCGCGCCGTACTCTAAGACTAAGAAGTTCGCTGCGCCAAGTGCTGCGTCGCTGCTGTCTAACGCATCGACGCCTTTGCTTTGTGCTTGCTCGCCAGCGAGTGCAATGATTTCTGAGGCGTTACCACGAATGATCAGCTTGTTTGCAAGGCGTGCGATCTCACGTGATGTCTCGGTACGTAGTGAGCTTGCTCCGCAACCGACAGGGTCGAGTACAACGATTTTACCATTGGAATTGGCTTGCTCTACGGCATAGCTCATGCGCGGTGTCCAAACGCTGTCTAGGGTACCGATGTTGATAACCAGTGCGCCAGCGAACGACATCATCTCTGCCATCTCTTGTTTGGAGTGCGCCATGATTGGAGAAGCGCCGATCGCTAATAGTGCGTTTGCTGTGTTATTCATCACCACGTAGTTAGTGATGTTGACGACTAACGGCTTTTGCTGGCGTACTGCGGTTAATGCTTGGGTGATTTGTTCAATTAACATGAGACTCTCCGATTAATCTTGCTGAGCGTTTAGACCTTGTTGCCAGAATGCCACTTCCATACGCGTTGCAGTTTTGAATACCTGAATCAGGTTTTGACCACGCTGACTATTGATATCGATTTCCGCCAATAACTGATTAAAGTGTTCTGCACCTTTTGCGACACCAGATTGGAATTCCTCACCACCGTAGAGGTTGATCCAACTTGCGTATGGGTTACCTTCGAGCACAGTGCTTTCGTCTTCAATCAGCATCTTACCGATTACGGCATAACCGATAGAGCATGGTGCTAGTGCCGCGTATAGATCAACAAGATCGCCCGTCATGCCAGCATCTAATACGTAACGGGTGTAAGCCACAGTGCCGAAATCTTCTGGCTCGTTTTCTAAGTCGGATTCTGTCAGTCCCCATTGCTCACAGTAAGTCACGTGGTGGGCGATTTCAGAATCGAGCAATGCGTGTACGCTTGGTAGGGCACGGCGCATGTCATCCAAAGTACGTGCTTTGTAGATCGCTAATGCGTAAGCTCGTGCGTACTGCTTTAGGAAAAGAAAATCCTGCTTTAGGTAATGCAGAAAACAAGGCTGAGCCAGAGTGCCTTGCGCCAATTGCTGCACGAAAGCATGCTCAGTGTATTCTTGCCAATCTTGGCGGCAAGCGTCGATCAAATCTTGGTATTTCATTATGAGTATCTCGTTATCAAAAGACCCTAGGCTTAGATCCTAAGGTCAGTAGAATTAGTCAAAGCTCGGTACGTAATCTTTCGCTTTTGGCAGTGTTTCGATGATGTTTTGTGAATACATGAACTGCGCATAATCATCGTAGCGTTTCAGATCTACTGCGGATGGACGAAGAGCGAAACGAGTTAGCGTGTCGTTCCAAGCGCGTTGGTTAAGCTCGTTGTTGAGCGTGTCTGGTGAATAAGCCACGAACTCTTTCCACGACTCTTTTGGATGGTTAACGATGTAAGTGGTCGCTTGCTCTAGTGCTTTGTTGAATGCCTTGATGGCTTCTTTGTCGTAGTTTTTTGCATTGGCTACGAAGACTAACTCGTCATACGCTGGCACGCCGTGTTCTTCAGGGAAGAAGGCCTTAGCTTTATAACCTTCTAGTGCCAGTTGGTTGGTTTCGAAGTTACGTAGACCGCCCCAAATCGCATCCACCTTGCCAGACGCAAGAGACGAAGACAGCGCCCAACCTACGTTGATGATTTGTACGTCAGAAAACTTCACGTTTTCTTGCGCTAGCATGGTGCCGATTGTCGCTTCTTCGTTGCCTGCGATCGCAATACCGATCTTCTTGCCTTTCAAGTCGCCAAGGTTTTCATTCTTACCGTTATCCAGCACCATCAACGTGTTGAGTGGCGTAGCAATCAAAGTCGCAGAGCGGATTAGTGGCAAACCCGCCGCGACATCGATAGTTAGGCTTGGTTGGTAAGAAATCGCCATGTCGACTTTACCCGCCGCGACCAACTTAGGTGGCGTGCTTGGATCTGCCGGCTCTTGAATGTTGACCTTCAAACCTTGTTCTTTGAAGTAACCACGCTCTTTGGCAATCACGATAGGACCATGATTTGGGTTGACGAACCAATCCAACATCAGTGTCATCTCTTTTTCTGCTGCAAGCACATTGGTTGATACCACTGAAGCGAGTAGAGCAGCAGCGCTCATAAGTTTGTTTTTATTCACGGGGTTCTTCCTTTTCTTTCCCAATTTTCTTTGGTTATTTTCTGTAATTATTTGCTTTCCCAAGGGATGGCTTTTTTCAATAATTTATCGGTGATGAAGTAGAGTGAGATAGACAGCACGGCTAGGATAAACAGCGCCGCAAACATCTCATCAATGATCATGCGAGCATTAGCTTGGAGCATCAGATAACCCAAGCCTTCACTTGAACCTACCCACTCACCGACCACTGCTCCAATCGGCGCAATAACGACGGCAACACGAATGCCTGAGGCTAAAGTTGGTAGGGCGGCTGGCAATTGAATATGACGAAGTAACTGCCATTTAGACGCGCCCATGGTCTTGGCAAGGTCGAGGTAACCTGTTGGTGTATTACGTAAGCCGTCGTAGCAACATGTGGTGACGGGGAAAAAGATGATGATCGCCGCCATGACGACTTTCGATGCAATGCCGTAACCCAGCCAAAGCATGAGTACTGGCGCGATGGCGAACACAGGGATCGCTTGGCTAGCAATCAGAATGGGCAGTAACCAACGCTTCAGCGGTTCGAACATCAGCATTTGCAATGCGAACAGCAAACCCATTGATAATCCAAGCGCCAAACCAAGTAAAATCTCTTGCGCGGTAACCCAAGTATGTTTGAGCAAGACATCGTAACGAGTGACCAATCTATCCAGCACTTCAATTGGTGAAGGTAAGATGAAGCTTGGCATGTCGAATACCACAACAACCAACTGCCACAATCCCAAGATCACCGCTGTGCTAATGACCAAGCGCAGAGCCGGATGGGTCACGCGTTCTTTTTTACTAATGCGTGCCGAAACGGAGTTGTACTGAGTCATATCACTCATAGTCTTTCTCCAGTTGATCCAAAATCGCTTGTTGTAACGCCGCGCACTCTCCATCGAGAACTCGGGGCGGCTTGGAGTCTGGAACGACCAAGTGCTGAGCTTGCGCAGGTGTGCCTTGCAACACATAGAGTTGGTGAGCTAATCGCACCGCTTCTTGTGGGTCGTGGGTAATCAGAACAACCGTCTTATCTTTCAGCAATTCGGCAGACAAGGTTTGCAACTTATGACGAGTAACCGCGTCCAGTGCAGAGAAAGGCTCATCCATCAGAACTAGAGGCTTGTCTTGCATCAGAGTGCGAGCAAGGGCAACACGTTGTCTCATGCCGCCAGAGAGCTGAGCTGGCTTAGCATCCGCGTAATCGGCGAGTCCCACTTGGCTTAGTAAAGTCAGTGCACGTTGTCTATTTTGCTCTGGTGATTGGTCTTGAGAAAATCGAGAACTGAGGCAGACGTTGTCTAACACATTTAACCACGGCAGTAACAAGTCTTGCTGCGCCATGTAGGCAATACGCTTGTGTAAGGTGATGCCATCCGTGGTCGTTAACTCGCCATGCCATTCAACTTTGTCGTCTAACAAACCCGCTAGATAACGAAGGATCGTCGTTTTTCCGCAACCACTGCGACCAAGTAACACCGTCCATTGATTGGCAGGGATGGTCATACTCAACCCAGCTAATGTTGGTGTTTGGCTGTCTTTGTATTGCAGACTTGCTTCGGTAAGCTGAATGCCGAGTGCATTAGCGCACATGCGTGTGACCTGCAAAAAAATGGTTCACAGGACCATGACCTTTACCGACATCCAATTCGTCAGCGTGTGCGATAGCTTGGCTGATGTACTGCTTACCAAGGTGCACCGCTTTGTGCAGGTTGTTGCCTTGACCAAGGTAAGACGCGATAGCAGAAGACAGTGTGCAGCCTGTGCCATGGGTGTTTTTGGTTGGAAAGCGTTTAGCGCTAATTAACTCGGCATTGTCTTGCATGATCAGCAGATCGTTGCTGTTTTTGTCTTTTTCCAGATGACCGCCTTTTAACAGCACCGCTTTTGCCCCTAATGCGCGCAAGTCAGCAATCATATCGTTCATTTCAGATTCTGATTGAGGCATTGGCTTACCCGTCAATGCTGCGCCTTCGGGTAGGTTAGGGGTAATGATGTCTGCGAGCGGAATCAATTCTTCTTTTAAAGTGCTGATTGCCGACTGTTCCAGTAATAGATCGCCGCTGGTGGCCACCATCACAGGGTCAATCACGAGGTGTTTTGGCTGGTATTGTTTAATTTTGTCTGCAACGACTTTGATGATGTTGGAATCTGCCAGCATGCCCACTTTGACTGCAACGATGTTGAGGTCGGTAAATACTGCATCAAGTTGGCTCTCTACATGGTCGAGAGGAATGGGGAAAATCGCAGAAACGCCTTGGGTATTTTGCGAAGTAATCGCCGTGATTACCGAGCAAGCAAAACTGCCGGTTGCGGACATCGCTTTGATGTCGGCTTGAATACCTGCACCGCCACCACTGTCTGAGCCCGCGATGGTCAATACGATAGGGGTAGGCAAGGCTGGCGTGTGATGTGAATGAGGTTGTGATTGCTGCGTCATGGTCGCTCCTACTACAAGACGTATAGGAACTGACTTTGACCGTTGCAGATAGATCGATTTTTCGATCGCTATCGCTTACCTAAGAGGGGCGACGAAAGGCAAAGTGTGCATAGTTCCCTACGTCAGTGCTAACTGAATCAGGTTCAACGGGTCTCGAATTTCGATCTCAGCCAACACTTGTCGTGTGGCCCCCCGACTATTTCGTTCGGATGATAGCAGGACCATTGCGGAAGGGATACGTTTTTTGAGCGTAATTATAATGAGTATTCAATTATGCGAGGTGAGTGATAAAGTAAGCACCTAAATGGTTTGCTGGGTGGAATTTACTAGTGCAACGCTCTGGTGAATGAGCAGAACCTGGAATATTTAATAAATAATCGTGGTCTCGTTAAGCAAGGATTAGCACAAAACAAGGTTAAAAAACTGTTAAAATTTAACGTGTTGCCAATTTAACTTTGTTGAACTTTTTCACAGTTAATTAGGAAGGCTAAGACGATCATCGAGCAAGGAGACTTCATGCTTAATTCTGTAACAGCGAAGTCAGTGATCGATCATGCGCTCTTTTTGGGGGCTGATTTCGCTGAACTATTCGTTGAACATCACCAAACCAACACTGTCCAGATCGCATCTGGTGAAGTGGATAAGGTTAACTCGGGTATCGATTTTGGTATCGGTATTCGTCTTTTTTTCGGTCATAAGGTGCTTTACGGTTACACCAACAGCACAGATGAAGCCGAACTAAAGCGCGTAACCTCGCTGCTTGCTGCAAAAGACAAGCGTGAGCAAATCGCGTCAGCGGGTTCTTTGAATTTGAACCGCTACCCAATCCAACATGGTTGCCGCATGCCGCTAGGTAAGGATGCTAACCTAGATTCAAAAATCGCGTTTCTATTGAAAGTTGACCAAGCCGCACGTGCTGAGAGTGAACATATCAGCCAGTTTATTGGCAGCGTTCTTCAGCGCGAGCAACAAGTGTCTATCTTCAACTCAGAAGGTCTACACGTTGACGATACTCGCCACTACATTCGTGTTGCTGGTAACACTGTCGCGCAAAAAGGTAATGAGCAGTCTTCTGGTATGGAAGGTCCTGGCGCTCTTGCTGGTTGGGAATTCAGTGAACAGCTTGATGCCAAAGAGCTAGGTCAAACTATCGCGCAGCAAGCGTTAGTAAAACTTGGCGCGGATGCTTGTCCATCGGGTGAAATGCCGGTGGTGATTGGTAACGGCTTTGGCGGCGTTATCTTCCATGAAGCATGTGGTCACTTGCTAGAAACCACTTCAGTTGCGAAGAAAGCATCAGTCTTCCACGACAAGATGGGCGAAATGGTTGCTCACACCGCAGTGAATGCAGTCGATGATGGCACCATGACCAACGAATGGGGCTCGATTCACATTGATGATGAAGGTATGAAGACTCAGCGCACTCAACTGATCAAAGACGGTAAGCTAACCAGCTTCATGGTCGATAAAATGGGTGGCATGAAGACAGGTTATGAGCCTACGGGTTCTGGTCGTCGTCAAAACTACAAGTTCGCACCAACCTCGCGCATGCGTAACACCTTTATCGAAGAGGGCGAGCATTCACTTAATGACATGCTGGCAGGCATCGAACGTGGTATCTATGCGAAGAAGATGGGCGGTGGCTCTGTTCAACCGGGTACGGGGGAGTTTAACTTTGCTGTTCGTGAAGCCTACCTCATTGAAAATGGCAAAATCACCAAGCCTCTGAAAACAGCAACGCTGATCAGCACGGGTCCAAAAGTGTTGAAAGAAATCAGCATGGTCGGCAAAGACATGGCGCTTGCGCCGGGCATGTGTGGTTCCGTGAGTGGTTCAGTACCAACAACTGTCGGTCAGCCAACGCTGAAAGTAGATAACATTCTGGTAGGAGGCGGTAACTAATGAGCCAAGAACAACAACTTCTTAATGCGGTTGATTACGTCCTATCAGAAGCAAAACGCCAAGGTGCAGAAGCGGACGTCATTGTAAACCGTAACAGTAGCTTTTCTTTGAAAGCGAACCAAGGAAAGCTGGATGAGTACAAAGTAAGCTCAAGCCAAGTTCTGGGTGTTCGTGTTGTGAAAGATGCGCGTGTTGCAACAAGCTATTCTGAGTCGTTAGAGCAACCAAGCTTGGATTTGATGCTGACCAACGCACTGCAAAGCGCTCGCTTTTCCAAGCAAGATGAACATCAGACGATTAGTTGCGTGAACAGTCAAATCGCGACTGATGTTGCTGAGATTGCGCAAGAAGATACAACTTCTGTTGACGAAAAAATCGAACTGTCTCTCGCTCTTGAGCAAGGCGTAGTGGCTCTGCCTCACGCCTCTAGCGCACCTTACAATGGTTACAGCGATGGCGAAACACAACTGATCATTGCCAATACTCAAGGCACATTGTGTCAACACTTCGAGCGCTCGTTCACTTGTTACGCGTATACCTTGTTTGAAAAAGACGGCAAACAGTCAATGGCGGGTAGAATGTCACTGGGTCGCCGTTTTGATGAGTTGAATCCAGCTTACTGTATCGAGGGTGGCTACAACCTTGCTCGCGATCTTCTTGAAGGCGCACCGGTTGCGACGGGTAACTACCCTGCTATCTTCCACATCAATGCGCTAGCAAGTTTATTCGGTGCTTTCGGCAGTGCTTTCTCTGGCGTAAGCGCGATGAAAGGCATTACGCCACTGGGTGACAAGCTTGGTCAACGTGTTGCGAGTGATTTAATTACCTTTACTGATACGGCTTACATGCCAAATGGTATGGCAATCGCGAGTTTTGATAGTGAAGGCTTCGCTACTCAAGATAATGTCATGATTGCTAATGGTGAGTTGAAAACCTTGCTACACAACAGCCAGACCGCAAGTTACTTGGGCGCAGTCTCGACAGCAAGTGCCGCTCGCGGTGCAAAATCGAGCCTAGACGTATCAGCGAATCACAAAGTGATTGCGACAGGCAACAGCAGTGCGTCAGAAGTAAAAGCGGGTGAGTACCTAGAGTTAGTCGAGCTTCAAGGTGTCCATTCTGGTGCGGATGCAGTGAGTGGTGATTTCTCATTTGGTGCGAGTGGCTTCTTGTGCTGTGATGGAGAGCGCGTTCAACCAGTTCGTGGGATCACGGTAGCGGGTAACTTCTACAAGATGCTGCAAGAAGTTGAGGCAGTGGGTGATACTCAGTTAATTAACGATAGCCGAACTTTCTTCTCGCCAGACGTTCGTTTTGCTCGTTTGAGCATTGGTGGTAAGTAAACTTAGCATCCCTATAGAAACAAAAAAGAGGACTCAATGGAGTCCTCTTTCATTACCTAGCAACGTGTGCGCGAATAACTAGAATTCGCGTATGTCCAACTCATTGTGGATCAATACCACACACTGAGAAGCGAAAAGCATCTTAGGACCTAAGCTGATCTTCTCTGTGCCAAGGCGCTTTAAGCTGTTAAAAGACTTTTTCGGCATCGGTATATGGTCAGTTAGCAAGAAACATGGATTTTCACCAATTTCTGCATCACGAACAAATTCGCCTTTCTTATCCAACATATATAGTTGGTGATCTTCTGCCAGCTCTTGTACTAGGCGTTCAAAGCTCACTGTACGAACGGTAATACCAGGTTCGACTTCACGAAGTTGCTCTTTACCCATACCAACCGAAGCATCCAAAGCGCGAGCCACTGCTGCAATCAAGGTTGACTCATGGAAGCCGCCAATGTTGGTGATGTCGTTGGAGCGAATAGTAATGGTGCGTGAGAAGTCTTTTGTGCTTTCCAAAACCAAGTGAACAACCACATCTTCACGGTGTGATTGAGCAACGAACATAGTGTTCATCATGGTATGAGCAAGAATCTCTGTATGCGCTTCATTACCAACACCTTCTAACAGTGCTTTGCTGGTGGTTGGCGCCGCGCGAGCTCGTAAAACAAAAGAGCGCATGAATTTAGCCTCTATATAGGAAGAGTGAATGCGCGGAAGTATATACCCAAGCAGGGAAGGGATGCGAGTTTAATAGCAAATGTGAACTTACTTACAAAGCTTCGATTGTCGTGCGGAGTGTGCTGGTTAAAATAGAGGTAACCTGTTAGGAGCGGTATATGGAAATCAAACAGATAAATAAAGACATTTATAAAAAGAAAGTAAACCTTGTGATTGGCGGTTTTGTTGCGTTGCTCGCCATCTCCTCTCTTGCCTTTAGTACCTTGTTGATTGTTTTGTTTGGCAACACTGAAGTCGTACCAGAACAATCAACGGGCAATTTCCATTGGAATTTGATTGGTGTCGTTCTCGCAGTTGCAACTTCCCTCTCTTTATTGAATCACATTAAAACTCGACCATACATGGAAGAAGTGCTGTACGTTTGGAAACTCAAGCAACTGCACAACAAAATCTTTCGTAAACTAAAAAGCATTAAAGCAGCCGCGAGCAATGACGATGTAAAAGCGCTCACTACGCTTAAGTTCTATTACACCACGCAACGCCAAGTGTTTGAGCTAGACAACAACACATTAACGATGAGCAGTGTAAATAAAGAACTAGAGGCTATCGAGCAAATCGAAGCGGCGCAATCACTGAGTCTCGATATCACAGGCTTTGAAGAGTCTTGGATAGACACATATTGATTGCCTATTTGCTACTTGAAGTTAACAACTGAGTGCTAAAAATAAGCGTTTGAGTGAGATTTAATCATTCGACGCTTTTTTTTGAATTTTTTTCTGAAAAGGGGTTGCTAAGAAAAATCATCTCCCTATAATGCGCCTCCGTTGTCAGGGCAAAGCGGAAACGCAAAAGCGGTTGGCAAGAAGGCGAAAGAAAACTTCTAAAAATTAATTTAAAAAAGTGTTTGACACTGAAAATTAATTCCTTAGAATACGCCTCCGCTTCGATAGCAAAGCTTACGAAGCAAGCTCTTTAACAATATAGACCTATCAATCTGTGTGGGCACTCGTTGATGATAATCCAATTAGATACCTCGGTATCAAATTAGGTTTCAATGAAACGAAGTGACCATTGAATCTTCGGATTCAGCACAGTCAATTCAAGCATTACTTTATGTAATGTTCAGTATTCATTGAGCCGAACAAAATCTTAAATTGAAGAGTTTGATCATGGCTCAGATTGAACGCTGGCGGCAGGCCTAACACATGCAAGTCGAGC
>NZ_JAWPOP010000079.1:0-1615 GCF_033344345.1 Vibrio sp. 1978 | reverse complement strand
GCTCAGATTCGAAACGCTTGCCCGGCACCAGCACTAAAGTATCGCCCGGAGCTAAGGTAATACTGCCCAATCCACCTTCCAAGCGCTCATGCCCACGACGAATGGCGACAACAACCGCATCAAAACGTTCGCGGAAGCGTCTTTCTTTCAAGGTCTTATGGCAGAAGGTTGCAGAGGAACTGACCACCACTTCAATAAAGTTTTGACCATTCAAATGCTGTTGCCCAAATAGAGTCAGCCCCGGAATTTCTTGCAAGGTCGCCACACTTTCGACATCGCCACAAAACAACAGACGATCTTTCGCTTTCAGCACGAAGTCGGGGCCTACTGACGATACCGTCACGCCATCACGAACCACCTCTGCAAGAAACAACTTACGCAGCGCACGCAGATTGTTTTCACTGATGGTTCGGCCAACCAAAGGGGAACCTGGTTCAACACGAGATTCAAGGAAATACGGTAAGTCTTCTTGGTTTTGGTCATCGTAACTTGGCAGCAAATAGCTCAGCGGAATAAGAATTAAAAGACCACCCGCTAAGACAGCCAAGCCAATCATCGTCGGAGTAAAAAAGCTCAGACTCGGTAGCCCTGCATCTTCCACAAAGCTATTAATAATAAGGTTGGTCGAAGTACCGATAAGCGTTAATGTGCCGCCAAATATCGCCGCGTAAGAAAGTGGAATCAGTAGCTTAGAAGGCGCGTGCTGTTGATTGCGTTTAATCGCACCAATCAAAGACACAACAACGGCCGTATTGTTGGTAAAGGAAGACAGTAAGGCGGTCGATAGCCCAAGCTTGGCGATCACACTGCCTAAATGACCTTCTGAAATACTACGGCTCACCCAACTGATCAGTAACGTTTTTTCTAATGCACAAGAAGCGAGAATCAGCAGGACCAAAGTTAACAATGATGAGTTGGTAAAGTTCGCAGCAATGGTCGTGGAATCCATCATTCCCGCCATGAAAGCAATAAAGGCTGCACCAGCAAAAACGTAGCTCGGCTTAATCTTAGTCACAAGCAAACAAGTGATAATGCCAAGCAAAATCGCTAATACAAATCCTTGTTCCCACATAGCCTTTCCTTACCAAACAGCTCGAAACGAGCGAAACAAACCGCAACACAACGACAGTGTGTAGAGCGATAAAACAAGTAACCAGAGCAAAGCAAAGCGAAAAAGAGTGCCAGAATGCTCAGATTTTCTTGGGCTTCACTGAACATTCCGGTTTTAGAGGCAGCCTAACCGCATTTCGCACTCGGTTAGGCTGTGAACCTAGACACTGATAACGTCCCTAGGCTTACTGCCATTACTTCTTGAGTAACTGGCTTAGGTCTTTAGCTTCCCAATGCGGGAAGTGTTTGCGAACAAGGGCGTTCAACTCAAGTTCAAAGGCAGATACATCAGCCAAACCGCGTTCAAGCTCTGTTAAGCTTTCTTTCACCATGCCAGCGCCAACGGTCACATTAGTTAGGCGATCGATGATGATGAAACCACCGGTATCTGCGCAGTCTTGGTAATTGTCCAAAGCTACTGATTCATTGAGCGACCACTCACACAAACCAATGCCATTTAGAGGCAGTTCCGCAGCACCATGTGTCGACAAGTTATTGATGTCGT
>NZ_JAWPOP010000797.1:0-575 GCF_033344345.1 Vibrio sp. 1978 | reverse complement strand
GGTTTCACTCAGCGATTTAAGTGCCGGCAGAGCGAGTTCGAGTAACGGGAAACGCAGATGAAGTGGTAAGTCGTAATCTAACCAGGGAAGCAATGTAGATTGCGATGCGAGTGGAACGTACGACTTAATCATTTCGCGCTGAATATCGCTGCCATCAAAAATGAAGGCGAATGCAATAAATCGGGCGCTATATGGTTCACGTGCGATATCAACTAACTCTGGTGGTAATTGACTGATCAACTGTTGGCCTGTCTCACTCAATTGCTCCGATGGTGAGGCAGATTGCGAAGCAGGAGAGCCGCCACCTACGGCAAAGCCACTGACTTGTTCGTTATCAAGCGCCGTGCTTTGAGCATGAGAATGTTGAGCGTAGATTCCGTCCCAATTGGGTTCGATTCTTCGAATTCTTTCGTCCAATGGTGGGTGTGTCGCGAACAAACCAGAGAAACCGGACAACTTACTCTGTCCAAACATCATGTGGCTCATTTCATCACTGGCTTTCGTGTTTAAGGTAGAGCCTTGAACGTTGCTGCCAATCTACTTTAACGCTCCCGCAATCCCTTGATCGTTGCGAG
>NZ_JAWPOP010000796.1:0-575 GCF_033344345.1 Vibrio sp. 1978 | reverse complement strand
ATACAGCGTTTGAGTGGCGCGATAAAACTGAGCTGCCGCTTGGCTGTCTCCGGTTTTGGCTTCCACCAACAGAGGTTCTAACTCTTTAAACTCATTAAACAGTTGCAAAAAATATTGCTGAATTTGATTGCGAGAAAAAAAGGTGTAGACGTCTTTACTATTTATTAATAAATCAAAACGGCTCCAAGCAAGCTCATACTGAAGTTCTGCACCTTCTATTTTTAAAACATTTTCGTCCAGTCGACGTGCTTCACTGACGAGCTCAGAAAGTTCTTTCGATAACTGGAATAAAAACCATGTCGCTTGTTTTTGCTCATCAGTAAAACTTTGCGCTAAGACCCGAGTTTGTTGGAGCAATATGACATTTGCGAGCAATAAAGAAGTGGCAAAAACCAAAAGGAGCATTTTGCTGGTCGTCGAATAATTTTTTTGTTTAATTGGGTAAGCTTCTGATAACTTCATTATTTTTGTTTTATTTTCATCTCATTAACTTGCCACACCATTTGGGCATGATATTCATTGTGATCCAATTCAGGATATTGACTAAGAGGGTATATCACCCAGTAAGGGCCTTT
>NZ_JAWPOP010000795.1:0-576 GCF_033344345.1 Vibrio sp. 1978 | reverse complement strand
AGGTTGGTCAGGCAGAAACACGCGCGCGCAAGCTAGAAATTTGTACAAATGCTTATCGTATTTTGGTAGATGAAGTTGGCTTCCCGCCAGAAGACATTATTTTTGACCCGAACATTTTTGCCGTCGCAACGGGTATCGATGAGCACAACAACTATGCTGTTGATTTCATTGAAGCTGTAGCGGACATCAAGCGCGATTTGCCACACGCGATGATCTCCGGAGGCGTGTCGAACGTGTCTTTCTCTTTCCGCGGTAATAACTACGTTCGTGAAGCAATCCATGCCGTATTCCTTTATCACTGTTTTAAAAACGGTATGGACATGGGCATTGTGAACGCGGGGCAGCTCGAAATTTATGACAACGTACCAGAAAAATTACGAGAAGCAGTAGAAGACGTTGTGCTTAACCGTCGAGATGACGCTACAGAAAGATTGTTAGATATCGCAGCTGAGTACGCAGATAAAGGTGTTGGCAAAGAAGAAGATGCCTCTGCGCTTGAGTGGCGAACTTGGCCTGTCGCAAAACGTTTAGAGCATGCGTTAGTTAAAGGGATCACAGAGTTCATTGTCGCAGACA
>NZ_JAWPOP010000794.1:0-577 GCF_033344345.1 Vibrio sp. 1978 | reverse complement strand
TTCAAAAGCTTAAAGCCAACCAAGACAAAAATGGTGATGTCCACGTCCGGTATCAACAAACCTACAAAGGAATTCCGATCTGGGGGAAACAGATCGTTTTACACCGGGATAAACAAGGGAAAATCAAACGCTTTGGCGGTACGTTAGTTCATGATATCGGGCAAGACATTTCTAACACGACTCCTCAGCTCAACCTTGAAAGAATAAGAAGCAAAGTACAAAAGCCGTATTTGGATGTTGGCTATCACATCGAAGATCAACAACAGGGATTGCGTATTTATATCGATGACAAAGACGTTGCGCATTTAGCCTATGAGATCCAGTTTTTTGCCGATTCTGAACAAGCGGTAAACCCCACTAGACCAACTTATCTCGTGGATGCTAAATCCGGTGAAGTGCTGTTGCAGTATGAAGGATTAGCTCATGCAGAAGCAGATGGCCCGGGAGGCAATCAAAAGATTGGTTTCTATGAGTATGGTAAGGAATACGACCCGCTACTTGTTCAGCAGTCGGGGAGCACTTGTATCATGGATACGCCTAATATCGTCCAAACCATCAACCTAGATGGCCGAACTTC
>NZ_JAWPOP010000793.1:0-577 GCF_033344345.1 Vibrio sp. 1978 | reverse complement strand
TCACCATCCCTTTCGGGATCTTATTCAGCAACTCTTTGTAATCCTTGGTGACAGATTCCCCTTTAAGCATGTGCAAACGGTCTTTGTTCGGATCGATCGGCAATTTCTCCATGCGGCGCTCAATTGCACGCATGTAGCGAAGAATATCAGGCAAACGTTTCCAGCCACATTCCGTTGCAAAGCCTTTAAAAATCAAGCTTTCGATTTGCGCTTTGATGTCCGACAACGCAAACGCCATGGTGAAATCAATCTTGCCTTTCAGCTTTTTGTTGATGTTGAAAGCCGTCGTCAGAATGGTTTCTACCTGTTTGGCAATTTCTACCACGGTATCACCCAGTTCAGCGCGAACGTGTTCTTTCAACGCTTCAAACTTCTCAGGCTCCCAAACCAAACCGCCCTGCTCTTCAATAAGCTTATCGACACCACAGGCAATACAGTCATCAATCAGATCAAGCACTTTACCGTAAGGGTTAAAGTACAGACCCAGCTTCGATTTGTTCGGCAAGTTTGCGTGCAAATATTTAATTGGCGACGGTACGTTCAACAAAATTAAGCGACGCTGACCAGCGCGCATTGC
>NZ_JAWPOP010000792.1:0-577 GCF_033344345.1 Vibrio sp. 1978 | reverse complement strand
TACGTGTCGTATGTGTATCCCCAACAGACAAGTAACCTTCTTCCCAAAGTGGGTGATAGGTAAGACCATGTTGCTCGAGGTAGTAGTGAACATCTTTATTAGTCCAATCGATTACGGGCAGAAACTTAAACACGCCATTTTGAATCGACAGTATCGGTAAACCCGCTCGTGATTTACTTTGCTCTCTACGTAAACCTGAAAACCATGTTCCAACATTAAGTTCTTTCAATGCACGACGCATTGGTTCGACTTTATTTATTTTGTTGTACTTCTCGATCCCCTCAACGCCCTGCTCCCATAATTTGCCATAACGTGCTTCTTGCCATTGAGCACTTTGCTCCGCTCGATAAACTTTTAGATTAAGGTTGAGTTTTTCTGTCAACTCATCAATAAAGCGATACGTTTCTGCAAACAGATATCCGGTATCCGTAAGAATAATTGGGATATCAGGTTTTTCTTGAGTCACAAGATGAAGCATGACAGCGGCTTGGATACCAAAGCTTGAGGATACCGCAAACTCTCCATCCAGATTTTCCAAAGCCCACTTTACTCGCTCTTGTGCCGACAGCTGTTCAAG
>NZ_JAWPOP010000791.1:0-578 GCF_033344345.1 Vibrio sp. 1978 | reverse complement strand
ACTTGCAACCGTGTCACCGCCTACTGTTCCACGAGGTTGTTGACCATCCATGATGGCGCCACTTGCAACAACAACAGCAATATCATGGTTCGCGAGTGTGTAGTCTGGGCGAATCGTCGCTAGGTAGTCGTAATAACTAATGGCGTTATAACTGTCTTTACCATCGCTACCAAATTCTTTGGCGAATAGGGTACGAATATCTTGGCGTGTCGCCAATTCATCAACTAACCCCATTTTGACTGCCAATTGCGCCAAATCACCATCCACAGATTTCATCTCGGTAAGCAGTTCTTCCATCGTTGGGTTTAGCACTTTGGCGTTGATGTTGCGGTTAGTCGTCACGTCATCGACAAACGCGCTCCACAACTGAGTGACCCAGCGAGTGGCAGACTCTTTTGCCGCATCCGACATGTCGTCACGAATAAACGGCTCGATAGCCGATTTGTAAGTACCGACTCGGAAAACGTGAGTGGATACGTCTAACTTCTCTAGCAGAGTTTTGTAGTACATAGAATAAGCGCTGTAGCCCTTAATCAGCACGCCACCATCAGGCGCCATGTACACTTTATCGGCGTAGC
>NZ_JAWPOP010000790.1:0-578 GCF_033344345.1 Vibrio sp. 1978 | reverse complement strand
ATTTTAGCAAGGTCCAACTTACCTGCTGCTTCTGCATTGGTATCTACATCAACGTCACCGATATCACCAATCACATCAGGGAACTCATTCAAACCGACATCGAGCATCAGTTCTTGCTCTTCAAACTCACCACCTTCTTTGTCCACTTGAGCCATCAGTTCATCAATAGTCATAAACTGATTTTTCTTAGGGTCAAAGTCATCAAGATCTTCCTGCTCGGCCCAGTTCTCTTGCGCGATTTCAGGTTGAGTCAGCGCTTCGCTCGAACTCCACACTTCTTGCTGATCTTCAGGGACTTCTTCCGTAACCGATGGTTCAGGCATGTCTGATGCTGGCTTAAAACCATCCCAGTCATCACCGACATCCAACATGGTTTCGAAATCCATGCCTGCACTTGCAATGGTGTCGCTGTCGAGCTTGCCATCAAACGCTTCAGCACTTGGCTCATCTGCAAGCAAGTTAGCCATCGTTGATTCATCAAAATCGTCTAACTCAGATGGAGATTCAATAGCAGTTGGCTGCTCTACCTCTTGATCAAAACTGTTTTGAGCGAAGACTTCAAAAAGCGCATCATGGTC
>NZ_JAWPOP010000789.1:0-578 GCF_033344345.1 Vibrio sp. 1978 | reverse complement strand
AGCTACCAAAGCCTTCGTCGATGAATAACGTATCTAAACGAATTCCACCGCTGTAAGATTGCACGACATCAGACAAGCCTAATGCCAAAGCTAAAGCTGCCATGAAGGATTCTCCCCCCGACAACGTTGCAACATCACGCATTTTTCCGGTGTAACCGTCTTCCACCACGAGATCAAGTCCTCGCCCTGCTGCACCCTTAAAACCCTCTGTTTTACGCGCTAGAATATATCGACCCTTGCTCATCAAACTCAGTCGTTGAGAAGCTTGAATCAACACATCATCCAATAAAACCCCCAACACAAATCGGTGTAAACTGATACGGCTGCCCGTTTTACCACTGGCGACATCATAAAGCGTACCGAAAACTTTGTACTCTTCCTCTAATTTACGGTTTTTATCGTGCAGATTCGAAATTTCATTGCGAACTTTTTCCAAGCCTTCAAACAGTGAACGCGTGCTATCCAGCTGATTTCTAATTTCTAGATACGAATGTTGAGCAGTGCTTAAACTCCCGTTAAGCGCTTCTAAATTAGGCTTCTCGACCGCCTTCAAAGCTTGATTTAAATCCGCCAGAGTT
>NZ_JAWPOP010000788.1:0-578 GCF_033344345.1 Vibrio sp. 1978 | reverse complement strand
GTAAGGCTGGCGGAAATCGACACCCCAGAGAAGAAACAACCCTACGGCTCAAAGGCGAAACAGGCGTTGTCCGATCTGGTGTTTGGTCGAATGATTAAAGTCGAGCAAATCGACAAAGACCGTTATGGCCGTCTGGTCGCCAACCTTTATGTCGATGGCAAATGGGTCAATGCCGAAATGGTCCGTTCTGGGAGTGCGTGGGTGTACCGGCAGTACGCCAAAACACCGGAGCTGTTCAAGCTGGAGGCCGAAGCCAAAGCCGATAAGCGAGGTCTCTGGGCATTACCGGAATCGGAGAGAACTCCCCCTTGGGAGTGGCGAAGAAAGCACTAACCACACCCCAGAGTATGCAGGTGTAAACAGTAACCAAGAAAACAAACAGGAATAACGATGAACAAAAGTGAACTGATTATGAAAGTGGCCGAAGACGCTGACATTAGCAAAGCAAAGGCCGAAGCTGCGGTAAATGCGCTGATCAACTCAGTGACAGAGGAGCTTAAAGCGGGTGGGACAGTAGCGCTCACTGGGTTTGGTACTTTCCACGTTAAGGAACGCGCAGCGCGAACCGGGCGGAATCC
>NZ_JAWPOP010000078.1:0-1758 GCF_033344345.1 Vibrio sp. 1978 | reverse complement strand
GGGCTGCCCTGCGCTGTGAGTAAGGCTTTACGCCCCCATTCCAGTCTCACAACACTAATCAATTATTCCTTTTCCGCTGTTCTCTCTCTAGCAGCTACAAGAGAGCGGTTTTATCGTGCTTTCGCAAGTTTTGATTAGTGCCTTTACCTGTCACCTTTGGAACTTCCCTTGGTCGGTGACTGATACGCATCGCTCTGTCCAAAACATCTTGAGTCCAAACAGAGTGCAGGAATACTTGAAGTGCTTAGATGATATGGCTATCATGAAAGGACTTACACCGGTCTTCAAACTAGTAAGTATTCCGAACAAAGCCAGCTCGCCAAAGCTGGTTTTGTCATATCTGGGGATTGAGATTACAACCAAAGAGCATGGATCTCAACGATCCTTTTCTAAGGTAATGAACGTCCTCAAGAAAAACGCCTCCCAATGGGAGGCGTTTTTCGTTTAAATTGAGCACTAAAATCGAACACGCACCTTAAACCAAACATGCCCAAAGAAAAGACCGAACAAGATAAAGTGAATGTAAAACGCATAAACTCAGGAATGCGTGAACTTTCTAAAAGTGTTTACAACAAAGTAAACCGCTCGAACTTTAAGAGCTTCACTCAATTCGACAAGATGTTTTGGGACGTAACCAACCGAGCATGGCTATCAGTAGAACACTCTACTTTTGAAGATAAGCTAGAGTTCGCAACTCTCTATTGGGAAGATTACTGCAAAAAGAACCTAAGTAATCGCTAAAACTCCAAACCAAGCCGTGACGCAGTAACGAAAAGGCCGCCTAGATAGGCGACCTTTTGGGGTTCGTACAACGGGGGTTATGGTGAATTAACTTTCCGGTCACTGGAAACAAAATTTTCGGCTTATGAGAGGGCTATGTTTAATAACACTGACCATATGAAGGCGCTTGTTTGATTCTATAAGTCCTACCATTCTGATCTTTAGTATCTATGTATGAGAACATGCTAGATAAATCATCATAATAAGATGGCAATTCTAATGCGCTGTAACCTCCATTTGGCCACTCAACAACAGCGTAATTACTCCAAGAATGATACTTATAACTCTTAGTTGCTTCATTGATTGCATCACCTGAAACAATTGTCGCTGGAACTTTATAAGAATCTCCCCATGAGTAATCTTTTCTTTGATACTTAACACATGCATATTCTTGTGATGCAAAAGTGTTGAAACTAAATAAAATGAGAATAAGAAGAGAAATAATTTTATACATGTCTACCTTGCCAATTTTTAATAGAAAACGATTACCATTTTCATCTAATAACTTGTACCGATTGAGCTGGATATTAAGTAAAACAATATGTCACACCATAAATTATAAAACTAGGTTCTTATTATTCCTATTACGTTAAATAGCCGACTTAGCATCTCAAAACGCCAATCTGACGCTCTCAAAACGCTCCTGGAGCGTTTTTAAGCACTTATCCTTACCTAATTAGCCAGAAATCGGGCTGTAAGTTTGTGACGCTTTCAGAGCGATTTACAGGGCAAAAAGTTCGCTGTTCGATTGAAACAAAAAACGCCCTCTAAGGGCGTTTTTTCTATGTTTTCATCTTATCGATGGCATCTTTGGTGATCAGCTCGTTAGCTATCTCTAAGTTCTCTTTGTACTTCTCATATTCAAATCGAGATAACGAACTTCTCGGATCGTACTCGTAACGCTGACAGAATTGCTCAAAAGTAACAGCTGCACTCATAGACACCTCTTAATCTTTAAACTGAAAACTTCGCATAAAG
>NZ_JAWPOP010000787.1:0-579 GCF_033344345.1 Vibrio sp. 1978 | reverse complement strand
CTCGCTGCTATCTACATACCTCAAATCGTAGTGAGTTTACTGCTGCTTTGGGTTTCGCTTTCCTTAGCGTTAGTCAGTGCGGCTTATTTATTTGATTTCCCGTCCATCTTTAGAAAAAGCCAAGACGGAAAAATTGTCTGGTGGATTCGATGGGCATTCATTCCTTTCTTGCTCGGGGCGAAAGCCTACAACGCCTGGGAGAGACGGCGCGATACTGTCCCTCCCATTCAGCAAGTCAGCGACAATCTTTATCTTTCTCGGCGCTTGTTCCCGAGCGATTTGGCGTTTCTCGACTCGCACGACATTTCCTGCATTGTTGATGTTACGGCGGAGTTCGCAGGTTTAGAAAGCGCCATGGCTGACAAGCAATTCAACTACCTTTCTATTCCCGTTCTGGATCATAAAGCGCCGACCTTGGAGCGTTTACGTCATGCGATGAATTGGATTGATACCCAAATCGCCTGCGGGCGCTCTGTGGTTGTGCATTGCGCACTTGGGCGTGGCCGTTCGGTGTTTGTGGTGGCGGCTTATTTACTGAGTAAAGATCCGTCGCTCTCGGTGGAATCGGTGATGCAGAAA
>NZ_JAWPOP010000786.1:0-579 GCF_033344345.1 Vibrio sp. 1978 | reverse complement strand
CGCATTTAGTGTTTTCTGACCGAATTGAAAAGGCAAAACGATGTCTCTTGCTTGTGAGAACGAAAGTTTCGGTAGTCGCTCAAGACACGCATTAAATTCGCTCAGTGCCTTTTGAATTTGAATTGTTGGGATTCTGACCTCTGACAAAGCGGAAGCGTCTTTTCCTTCCAATACCAGCGTAATCCAACTACCACCGGCAATCGCCTTCATTAATGAGGGTGCGCCTTTACGGAATACAAATCGACGAGAAGGCTTGGTAACCGTAAGAGAAGATTCAACTTTTCTATAAAGCTCTTTATCCCACGGTGCATTTTGACTAATTAATGTCACACCTTGCCATTTATTCCCTTCGTTGCGTATATCGGAAATAAATAAAATTTGATTATTTGGTTCCGCACGGAAATAAAACTTCCCCATTGGAACCTTTGAATGCATCAGGTTGCACTCAAATTTATTTCCTTTGAAAGACCAATTAGAAATATCCATTGGAACTGTCAATACTTCACCAGACATGGCTGGATTAAAATTGACCAAACCCAAAGAAAAAAAGACGTTACAAATTATTATCAAACCACGAAA
>NZ_JAWPOP010000785.1:0-579 GCF_033344345.1 Vibrio sp. 1978 | reverse complement strand
TTTGATACCCGTAGGGAGAAATAAAGCTCGCGCTTGCGCCAAACAATACCGCCATAATAAATGGCATCGGATCCACTCCGTACCCGACAGCCATACTATAGCCAATCGGAAATGCTAACGCGGCAGCGGCATTGTTGGTCACCAATTCAGTCAGCACCAAGGTCATGATGTATGTGGCCACCAGCGCACCAAATACGCCCCAGCCGTTAAACGCTTCGATAAACATCTCGCCCATCCTGACGGACAAGCCCGATGAAATCATCAGCTGCGCAATAGAGAGCGCAGAGCCCACAATCACCACAATATCAATGGGAAAACGGCGGCGAAGCTCAGAGATTTGCACTATGCCAAACGCAATGAGTGCAATGATGTATACCGCGAGCCCTTTAATGATCGGCACAAGTTCAAGTAGTGCACAGGCGATAACCGCAGCAAAACCAATCAACACAATCGTCGATTTATTGGAGTCCAAACGTGCGCTGGAATCTAAGTCGTGCACTAACACAAATTCTTTACGGTGCGCTCGACGCTCAGACTCAAAACGCTTGCCCGGCACCAACACTAAAGTATCGCCCGGAG
>NZ_JAWPOP010000784.1:0-579 GCF_033344345.1 Vibrio sp. 1978 | reverse complement strand
GACCGCGGCTACACAGAAAGCACATGCCGCCAATGCTTGCCAAGAAAACTCTCTGCCTGCAAAGCGCATTAACGATAAACGCGAAGACAAGCGAATTGGTTGCGATTTCAACAATCGAATCAGTGGCCACAAACAGGAAATCAGAGCGCCCATTGCCGACATAATCAAACTGTATAAGCTCGACTGCCACGACCAACCGATAGTAAGGCCAACGTTGGCGTCATATAGATCGCTCAAACTGGAAGATACTGCAGGGATCAACTCGTTCGCCAACATGAGTCCAAAGAAGTTACCGCAAGCCCAAGCGACCAAAACGAGTATCGAGAGCTCAAGTAATAGCGCTTGCGCCAATTGGGTTCCATTCACACCGGTTTGACGCAAAATGCCGACTAATCGCTGACGCTGAATAAAAGACAATGACATCGCTTGATAAAAGATGAACAGTCCAACCAAAAATGACAACATCCCCATCGCGGTTAGGTTCATGTGAAATGCTTTGGTCAAAGATTCAAGCTCAGTACGAGTGTTTCGAACCAAGGTCATGCCATTTGGCAGTATGTTTTTTAATGCGATCAGTTT
>NZ_JAWPOP010000783.1:0-579 GCF_033344345.1 Vibrio sp. 1978 | reverse complement strand
GTACACTCACACCAGAAGGGTTAGACCACGTAGATGACATCATTCAAGCAGTCTTCCAATATCTAACCATGATCAAACAAGACGGAATGAATGAGTGGCGCTACCTAGAGAAGCAAGCAGTATTGGAGTCTGCATTCCGCTTTCAAGAACCTTCACGCCCTCTCGATTTAGTTAGCCATTTAGTCATCAATATGCAGCATTATCAGCCGCACGATATTATCTATGGCGACTACAAAATGTCGGGCTATGATGAAGATCTACAACGTTCTCTGCTGCAATATTTATCTGTCGACAATGTCCGCGTTACGCTGATCGCCAAAGGACTTGAGTACAATCGCACTGCGGAGTGGTATTTCACCCCCTACTCCGTCACTACATTCAGTAGCGAGCAAAAACGCTTCTTCCAACAAATTGATCCGCGTTGGCAGTTTGTTCTGCCAGAGAAGAACCCGTACATTTGTTACGACCTCGACCCAATGCCCTTTGAAAACGGGGACTCACTACCGGAGTTGATTGAAGATCTCGAAGGTTTTCGCCTGTGGCATTTGCAAGATGATGAGTTCCGAGTGCCGAAAGGCG
>NZ_JAWPOP010000782.1:0-579 GCF_033344345.1 Vibrio sp. 1978 | reverse complement strand
TTATCGATTCATAGTGCTTTGGTGAGTAAGTTCGAGATCACGACATCTAACCCACAGCGAGTGGCTAAGTCTGCCGAGTTATCCGGTAGCAAGAAACTACAAAAGCTGGTGGAAGATAAAGACAAGCTTCGTGAGTACTCAGCCAACACTCAAATTGTTGATGTATTCGCAGAGAAGAAAACCAAACTGACCGCGGATGAGTTGGTTGGTTTATTGCGCCGTTTGACGCCTCGTCTTTACTCTATTGCTTCTAGCCAAGCTGAAGTGGATGAAGAAGTACACCTTACCGTCGGGTTGGTTGAATATGACCACAACGATGAAAAACGTTACGGTGGCGCATCGAGTTTCTTGGCTCAACGTCTAGAAGAAGGCGGTGACGTAAAAGTATTTGTTGAGCACAACAATAACTTCAAACTGCCAGAAGATGATAATACACCGATCATCATGGTTGGGCCGGGCACTGGTATTGCGCCATTCCGCAGCTTTATTCAAGAGCGTGAAAACCGCGATGCTGAAGGTAAAAACTGGTTGTTCTTTGGTGATCGCACGTTCACACAAGATTTCTTGTACCAAGTGGAA
>NZ_JAWPOP010000781.1:0-579 GCF_033344345.1 Vibrio sp. 1978 | reverse complement strand
TACGTACAGAACTAGAACGTCTACTTAAGCTACGTCCTCAAATTTCAGAAGCGATTGCTGAAGCACGAGAACTAGGTGATTTGAAGGAAAATGCTGAATATCATGCCGCTCGAGAAGAGCAGGGTATTTGTGAAGCGCAAATCCGTGACATTGAATATAAGCTATCTGTTGCGCAAGTAATTGATGTAACTAAAATGGAAAACACTGGCAAGGTTATCTTTGGTTCAACGGTGACTTTGATTGATGTCGATACCGATGAAGAAAAGACATATCAGATCGTTGGTGACGATGAAGCTGATATTAAAGCTGGCCGTATTTCAGTGAGCTCTCCAATTGCTCGTGGCTTGATCGGCAAGATGGAAGGCGACGAGGTTGCTATCCAGACTCCTGGTGGAGCGAAAGATTTCGAAATTGACCGAGTTGAATACATCTAAGTGGCATCTTGAATGCCCACTATTTGTTAAATGCAAAAAAGGTCGCCAATGGCGACCTTTTTCTTCAACAACGTAAGTGAATTACTTACGAGGAATTTCGATTTTACGCTCTTCAGACTGGCGGTATAGCACAAGCACTTTACCA
>NZ_JAWPOP010000780.1:0-580 GCF_033344345.1 Vibrio sp. 1978 | reverse complement strand
CGACGGAACAATCATGAGCAAGAGAACCAAAGACAAAGACCTGGAGAAACTCGACGTAATCAAAGACTCACCGCAAATGAGCCTGTTTGAGATCATTGAATCTCCGGCCAAGAAAGACGACTACTCCAACACCATCGAGATCTACGATGCGCTGCCGAAGTACATTTGGGACCGAAGGCGTGAGCCTGAAGATTTATCCAGCGCTGTAGTGACACGACAAGGCACCATCAGCGGCGAGCATTGCACGGTGAAGGTGAAGCCAGCCATCATCGAGAAGGATGACGGAAGAACCGTGCTGATCTACGCGGGACAGCGAGAGGAAATCCTTGAGGATGCTCTACGCAAGCTCGCAGTGAACGGGAAAGGCCATATCATCGAGGGCAAGGCTGGAGTCATGTTCACTCTGTACGAACTCCAGAAAGAGCTCTCGAAGATGGGTCACGGGTACAACCTGAACGAAATCAAGGAAGCAATCCAGGTTTGTCGTGGCGCAACACTCGAATGTATCAGTGATGACGGCGAAGCCTTCATCAGCTCCAGCTTCTTCCCGATGGTGGGACTTACCACCAGAGGTGAGTTT
>NZ_JAWPOP010000779.1:0-580 GCF_033344345.1 Vibrio sp. 1978 | reverse complement strand
GACTACAGGTGAAAAATCGTCGTCCTTTAAATTCACCTTGGCTGGCGGTTTTGATGATCATCGGACTGCCGCATTTTTTACAAAAACGCACTTCTTTCTCAGGCTCGATCAAATCAATATGCGCCGCCAACAAACGACGTAAACGCCCCACTTGATAACTGTGTTTTACAGAAGTCCCGATCAGAGGCAAGTTGGCAGATTTACATACGTGCATCAGCAACTTCTGACGCTCCACCTTACCTTTATTCAATTGCTGCCCGTTATCAAACTCGATAATCACGCGCGGTTCTAACGTTCTGGGATCACAAATTACGTAGTCGAAATAACTGCGCGAGATGCGATTATTGGCCACGAAAAACTGCTTTTTATTCTTGATGTCTTTCGGAGCAACCAAAGTAGACATGTTCACCTTGGCAAACACGACAGCATGCTCTCCAACTGCAGCTCTTAGCGCATTGAAAAAAGCACCTTCTTGCCCTCTTAGTAACGGGCCTTTCGCGCGATATGGATAGTCACGCGTGTCGTCGTGCTTAATCACGTACTTTTGAATAATAAAGAAGAATACAACCAGAAGAACAAC
>NZ_JAWPOP010000778.1:0-580 GCF_033344345.1 Vibrio sp. 1978 | reverse complement strand
AAGCCATCACCATGCCAAAGGCTTTCGATGGAGCCTCTTTGGCGAACTTGGTCAACCACGGCATCATGCCGCACAGAGCAGCAACCATAGCGCCAGCCACCCCCAGGGAAGGGAATGCCATCACTTGGGCCAGAATGAAGAAACACTGGGCGTATGCCGCATGGGTCATCGCCTTCTTATCTGCTGCCGTGAACTCCACGGCATCTACGCTTTTGACTTTTTCCATCACATTGTCCTCATGCAACATCAGGTTTTCCGAAAAATTTCTCATACACTTCGAGGTCGAAGGCCAGCATGGTCTTTGCCGCCTTTTCACTAAGCTGGTGGAGGCTAAGCATCTGAACCTTGTCAGTGCCGGTCACTTGCAGATCCACCGCGAACCACGTCCCACCTTTGGTCACGGCCAGAACTTGCACCGCCCAGGGCTTATCCAGTCGTTCGGGCGGAGTGATCATGTTCGACACTTTGGCGACCGTCGCGGTTGAACCTACCCAGTGCTTGTCGAACGCAATGACGTTCAACGCTTCAAACGCATCCTTCGCAGCTTTAAACCGGCTCCGGACAGCATCTTGTTGCTTCC
>NZ_JAWPOP010000077.1:0-1787 GCF_033344345.1 Vibrio sp. 1978 | reverse complement strand
GTACTGGCTTCGGTGTCGTTGTAGGCTGGATAGGTCACTGGGCTGACATCCAACAGTTTTGAAACGCGGGTGATTGTACGGATATATACCCCATCATCTCCCTCATCCCATCGATAACCGTCTGAAGGCAAACGAAACGCAAATGAGCTTTGATTTACATCGCCACGATCCATAGGTTCGATCACCATGTCTCTCACCGTTTGGGTGTCTGGCGGAGTGATCTCGTAGCGCAAGCCGACCTCGTCAACAGTCAGCTCGAGCGTTCCGGCTTTGGTTCGACCTAAAACAAAGTTCCGATCATGGTTAAACAGGGCTCGAACGTCATCGTCCAGTACGTCATCAAACGCACCTGGGGCTATCACTTCAACAAAGCCACCAAGGTTATTGCTGCGAGTGTTGAACTTGGCCGCGTACCCGACGATACGTGGCCCCTCTCCGTCCTCACGTTTTTCAATTTTGATTTCATCACTGCGGATAAAAATCTCATTGAGGTTTTTACTCATTTGGGTTGGCCTCTTTTTGTTGAAGATCAGCGCTTAGCAGATAAGTATCCAAACCATCGGCTTGGTTCATATCTTCCAGCTCTCGTACTTGGTTGCGTGTCATCCAACCATCACGAATGGCTTTCGAATAGAACTCAGCACGCTCTTGGGCAGTGCCGCGTAACAGGCCGTTTAGGTTGAATTTGACGTAATACCCAGCGCGTCGCTCTTGTTCAGTGAATAGTTTTCGGTTGAGTTCCTGCTCCCACTTCACAACCCATGGGATCATGGTGTGACGAACGAACTGAATAGCTTGCTCTGAGATGTTAGAGAAGGTGGCTTTTTCCAAGTCGTTAATCATGTGTGCCGGAACGTTGTAGATGCCGGCGACTTCTGAACGACTGAATTTTCGTGTTTCCAGAAACTGAGCATCTTCTGGCGGGATGGTGATCGACTGATACGCCAGCTCTGACGGCAAAAATAACGTCTTATTGTCGTTACTTTGCATCTCCACTTTTGACTTTCGCCAGCGTTCGAGCAAGCGTTTCCAGCTCTTTTCCTCTAATTGCGATTTAACGGAGACAATACCGGTTGGCTTACCACCACTTCGGAAGAACTGGTTACCATAGCCTTGGGTTTCTAGGCCAAGTGCAAAGGCTTCTCTACACTGGGCAATGGGGCTTTTCCCAACTTTGCCATCAGAACCAATCGCCTTAATGTGGATCATATCTTCAGGACTGACTGCCCTTGCTATTGCGTCATCAGCCGTGACCGCGTAGGTATAACGTCCAGAATTGGTTTTGGTTAAGTTGGATTCCCAAGGCCGAATTAACCCTAGTTCACGTACTTCACCCGAACGGGGGTGACGCACGATTTCGGTGTAGTGGTTCCCCCACCCGCTGACGTGAACCATACCCGATTCACGCCAATCGTAACTGGTTTGAAATGGGTTGGGCTCATCATGCAACAGGTAGTAAACAGGGTGGTCCGTTGCACGAGAGACAACTCCGTTAGAGTCACGGCGCATCACATGCAAAGGTAGTTGGCCCATAGAGCGACCGAGTACGCCAATACAGGAGTATACCGCCGATAATCCCATGGCAGATTCCACGCTAACACCAGAACCACCGCCCCAATCGGCTGGATCTATTTCAGACAGGGGGACGGATGGGTCTTCAGGGTTTGAGCGGGTATCAAATAACAAATCAAGCATGGCGGCCCCCTAGTTTTCTTAATGCCAATAAGGCAAAAATCAACAACATAGTTCCGCCAAACATTAAGGTATCCGACAACCCGAATTTGAGA
>NZ_JAWPOP010000777.1:0-581 GCF_033344345.1 Vibrio sp. 1978 | reverse complement strand
GCTTTAACTTCGTAAGCAAATGAAGTCAGCAGTTTAGGTCGAGTATAACCGTCTTTACTGAACTCATGAGTCGCTCCACTTCTTAAGCTATTGATGACAATTTTTGTGGTCACATCATTGTTGTCTTTACGCGTTACCGTGAAAGTCTCACCTGGCAGCGCATACACTCCTGCCGAACGGAAGTTGCGTTTAGACTCCATATTCACCGTAGTATCAATTCTCTTTACATCGGCCCCAAATTCACTGCGGCTGAAGTTTCCCATATTTGGTTGTTTTGGGTTGATGCGACGACTGTTGTATTGAACGTAGTCCGCGAAGTACGATTTCAAAAATTCAGTCGTCCCCGTAGACTGCTTATCCATTGGAAAAGAGGCCGTTTGACGATAATGATCCGCCAATAACACCATCAGCTTTTCGTATTGATAACCATCTTGTTCAAACAACGAGATTTTTTGCTCATCAAGTGATTTCAGCCATTGGCGAATGCTGTTGGCAGCGTCGTAAAACTGACTGTCCATGTTCGCAGCTTCTGGACATGATTTATCATCACATTGGAACAAATCAACATTGAAGTTTTGAGT
>NZ_JAWPOP010000776.1:0-581 GCF_033344345.1 Vibrio sp. 1978 | reverse complement strand
GATACCCGGCCCCATACAACACCAACTCATCGCCAATCTTCAAGCGAAGATACTGCGCTAAACCGCCACCGACCAAAACCGCATTTTGCCCAGAGGCGATAAACTCACCTTGAACCAATTTGTCACTAATGTGGGAGTACGCATTTTCTGATTCAGGATCAACGCCTAGAACCATGACACCTTTCGAACGCTCCCCTTTCGCCGCCAAGGCAAAAGATTCAACACGCGGAAGAATGACATCGATATTCGAGTTTGCTTTAGATGCAGAAATAAAGGCATCGGTTTGAGGAAGCACATCATCAATGCTAGATGAGTCGCCAAACTCAGGGTTTTGCAATTGAATAAGCCCAGTATAAAACTTTGCTGCGTTTTTGATGTTGGAACTGTAGCTACCTTCTTGGAAGGCTCTGGTGAGTAAGGAAAGAAAAAGCACTAGCGCGAGAGCAGTGGCCGTCAGTAACGTCCGCCTTTTTTGCCGCCATAAATTGCGCCATGCAAGTTTGATGAGCATCCGCTTCTCACCCCTCTCTTTTGTTCGTCTCTACCGCAAGTTAATCACGCAGGGATTTCATTTGCTGCTG
>NZ_JAWPOP010000775.1:0-582 GCF_033344345.1 Vibrio sp. 1978 | reverse complement strand
CCGCACCGCCAATTTTATCGACGTGTTGGTTCAATGAGCCAATAGACTGTTGGCTGTTCGAGAGGATACCCGTCAGCTGACCAACATTCGTCACGGTCATTTCTACGACAGAGCGACCTTGTTCGGCGTTAGTCGCGGCTTGGTGAACACCTTCAACCGCAACCGATGTACTTTCAGAAATTTCACCGATAGTGGCAACCATCTGCTGCACGGCCGTCGCCATAGAAGCGGTGTGATCAGTCTGTGCGTGGAACTGTTCCATAACACCTTCAAGCTCACGATGCATGTTGTCCGTGCTCGCTGTTAACTGCATCGATTTTTCTTGTGTGTTGTGAATCAAACGCTCTAGCTTTTCGAGCAGATCGTTGAGATGGTGGCTGATATCAAATAGTTCATCCTTACCTGCAAGATCAGAGCGTAAGCCCATGTTATTGCTTTCGCTGATGTTCTTAATCGTTGCTAGTAAGCTACCAACACGAACGTTGATAGAGCGAGAAATTTGCCAAATCAGCGCAAAAATCACTACTAAGATGAACGCCGTAATGGCTTGCTTGATGCTTGCCATTTTTTCATCGCGTTGGG
>NZ_JAWPOP010000774.1:0-582 GCF_033344345.1 Vibrio sp. 1978 | reverse complement strand
CACACTTTGGTTATGCAGACCGTATTCAAGAAGTACATATTAAGATTATTCACATCATCATTCAGTTGATTGAAAAAGAGATGGAATAATTTTCTGCAGCCACTTTTTCGGCTGTGGTTTAGGTAAGGAGTTCGTTAAACGATGTGTGAATTGCTCGGCATGAGCGCCAATGTTCCAACGGATATCTGTTTCAGCTTTACAGGGCTGATGCAGCGTGGAGGTCGTACTGGCCCGCACCGTGATGGTTGGGGAATTACTTTTTATGAAGGTAAAGGTTTTCGAACCTTTAAAGATCCAAAACCAAGCTGTGAGTCCCAAATCGCTGAATTGGTGCAAAACTATCCGATCAAAAGTCGTGCGGTTGTGAGTCATATTCGCCAAGCAAACCGTGGCGGAGTGAATTTAGAAAATACGCACCCATTCACACGTGAGTTGTGGGGCAAGTATTGGACCTTTGCTCACAATGGCCAGCTGTCTGATTACCAAGATCTGTACACTGGGCGCCATCGTCCTGTTGGTCAAACAGACAGTGAGCTCGCGTTTTGTTGGCTGCTAAAGCAGATGGAAGATCGATATCCAGAG
>NZ_JAWPOP010000773.1:0-582 GCF_033344345.1 Vibrio sp. 1978 | reverse complement strand
TAGGTTAATTAAGTAGCTTTGCCAGCCAGACCAGAACTCCACATTCGCCCAATGTGAAAGCGGGTCAAGGCGCAGCAGAGAAAAGCCCACCAAAGTGAGAATCATCAAAGTGATGAAAAAGAGGTTAAATCGTCGAACGGTGTACCAAAACATCAGTGGATTCTCTCAACTCTATCAAACGGTTGGGCATTGAAAGGGCTCGATTTGAAGCCAGTTAATGACTTGTCGTGCACACGGAATTGAACCCCATGTGCCAACGGAATAACTGGAAACTCTTCATTCAAAATATTTTGCGCCTGACGATACAGGTTTAGGCGGTAACGTTGCTCTTGCGTCTCTAGCGCGAGATCCAGCAAAAAGTCGAAATCATCGTTACACCACATCGAAACGTTAAGGCCCACTCGGTCTGATTCGCACGATAGTAAAGGACGGAAGAAGTTATCCGGATCGCCAGTATCGCCAATCCAGCCAGTAAGGAGCAAGTCGATATCGTTGATGTTTTCAAGATCCACTCGCTCGAAACGGTCGTCGGTGAGCAGAGTCAGCTTGATGCCGATATCAGCGAAGTTCGCCTGAATGAGC
>NZ_JAWPOP010000772.1:0-582 GCF_033344345.1 Vibrio sp. 1978 | reverse complement strand
CCACCAGCTTACCAAAAAAGTATCCGCCGCTGCTGCGCTCAATCACCGCCCACTCTTTGGGTGTGGTTGGCTCATCCAGCTGCATCTGCAATACGGAAATAAAATCGGCCGGATATAACTCGCGATTCGCAATTTTGATGTTCAATCGAGTCGCGAAATCCTCATCTTCGTCTAACTTCTTGACGGCATCCACTGGAAGATAGCTTCTCGGAACAAAGCTGCGCTCGTAAATCTGGCCAATCAAAATGGTGTTTTCATGCAGCACTTCACCTTGCACCGGCGTCAACGACGTTACGTTCCATTGATACAATGGCGCAGGCCAGAAATAGGTTAATCCTTTCCAACCAATGAGGAGCAATAACCCTAACACCGACAACAGACTGATGCTGACCGCACCGCCTGTTAGCCATATCCACGGTGCGCCAGAACGAATCCAATTTAACATTCAGTCACTCGCTCTTTTTCCTGATCTAAACTACAACGCACGGTATTTATCTCTCAATCTTTGACGAACCAACTCTGCCAACGCGTTCACAGCAAAGGTGAAGACAAACAAAATCAACGCAGCGAGGAACAACAAAC
>NZ_JAWPOP010000771.1:0-584 GCF_033344345.1 Vibrio sp. 1978 | reverse complement strand
TCGATGCCATTGCGTTTGGTCACTCTCACGCGGTCTTCCCAGGCAAAGGATTTGAGAATCTACAAGCCGTAGACAACAACAAAGGCACTATCAACGGTGTCACTGCCGTCATGCCTGGCCGTTGGGGTAGCCACGTGGGAGTCATGGATCTGGTCATCGAGCAAAAAGACGGCCAATGGCAAGTAGTGGAAGGACAATCTGAAGCTCGACCAATTTTCGACAAAGCGACTAAGAAATCGCTTGCAGAAGCAGACCAAGGCATCATTAAAGCACTCGAAGACGATCACAAAGGCACTCGCGAATTCGTTAACCAACCAATTGGTAAAGCGAATGACGTGATGTACAGCTTCTTGGCTTTGGTGCAAGATGACCCAACAATCCAAATCGTTAACCTTGCACAAAAAGACTACGTTGAACGTTTCATTCAAGGCGATCCAGACCTAGCTGACATTCCAGTTTTGAGCGCGGCAGCGCCTTTTAAAGTGGGCGGACGTAAAGATGATCCGAACGGCTTCACTGAAGTTGAATCTGGCCAACTGACTTTCCGCAACGCCGCCGACTTGTACCTATACCCAAATACGCTC
>NZ_JAWPOP010000770.1:0-584 GCF_033344345.1 Vibrio sp. 1978 | reverse complement strand
TACAATGAACAATCTGAGCGCTTGGCATCGTTGGTTACCTTTGTTGGTATTGGTGTCACTTTTGTTTGCATTCCCAACAATGGCAGCAGACAACGGCTTAACAATTCTGTCCGTTACGGACGGCGACGCACAACAAGAGTACAGCGTTAAACTACAAATTCTTTTGTTGATGACGGCGCTCAGTTTCCTTCCTGCTTTCATTTTGATGGCGACGAGCTTTACACGCATTATTGTGGTGCTGGCTATCTTGCGCCAAGCGCTTGGTTTGCAGCAGAGCCCGCCAAACCGCGTGTTAGTGGGTATTGCATTAACGCTTACTCTGCTCATCATGCGCCCTGTTTGGACGGATATCTACGAGAATGCGTTCCAACCATACGACAATGGTGAAATTACGCTGGTTCAAGCATTTTCCGTGGCGGAAAAGCCCGTGCGCAACTTCATGTTGGCGCAAACCCATCAAAGCTCTCTTGAGCAAATGTTGCGAATTGCCAATGAGCCGCTCGATCAAAAAGTAGAAGACATCTCGTTTGCCGTTGTTCTTCCTGCGTTTGTGATCAGTGAGCTTAAAACTGCGTTCCAAATCG
>NZ_JAWPOP010000769.1:0-585 GCF_033344345.1 Vibrio sp. 1978 | reverse complement strand
GACACCACGTTTGTCAGACTTAAATTTGTTGCGGATATTACGAAGTTTAGAATTGATATTTAAAAGCATGTTTACCTCTATTTCCCTTGAATTAATCACTCATTTCGTGAACGAAGAAAATTTACATCAACAGAAACAATCACACCAATTAAGCTTTTTTATTTACATATAAGATGTTGTTATAAAAGTAATGAAATCCATTACATAATTTTTTATTATCCAAAATGATTTGAATTTAGAAGTAACACATTTAAAATAGTAAAATGAATTATATAAATTTTGCTTTATGGCTAACTTGCCTGGTTAATGTCTTACTCATATTCTATGGTGACATTCGTTATAGAATTGTGAAACATCGATTTCTTCTTATTATCTTTATTACTTCTCTACTTAGTTTGTTCTTTACTCCAGAACCACTAACCCAGCTTGCAGTGAGTTCCTCTGTTTTTATTTGTTTTTTTTTACTTTTGTTGATAAACATTGTAGGCGGCGGAGATGTAAAACTCATTGGCTCACTTTTCTTAGGAGTGAACGATAAATATATGTTAGCGGCAATAGTAGCGATAGGATTACTGGGTGGGGTTC
>NZ_JAWPOP010000768.1:0-585 GCF_033344345.1 Vibrio sp. 1978 | reverse complement strand
CTAGTAACGTGGCAACATACGCCGCGACAGAGACAATAAAACCATCGACAAGCACTGGCGTTTTCAAACGCTTCGCCTCAAGGAACGCCCCGACCATCTGTACGATTTCAAATCCACCAACTTGCGATAATACGGCTTTGGCGTCTAGACCTCGACAACGACTTACCCCTTGAGCAACCAACTTTAACTTTCGGCTCAACTGCTCTGAGTTGATGCCCGTACCAAGACCAACACAGTGGTTTACCTCAAGCGGGCTGAGTGCCGCCAATAATGCGGAAGCCGAGCTGGTGTTTCCAATCCCCATCTCACCAAACATCAGTAAGTTAGATCCTGAATAGATGGTGCTTTGCGCCACTCTTGCACCATATTCCAAACCAAGCGCTACTTGTTCAGAAGACATCGCCGCTTGCTTTGAAAAATTGGCAGTGCCATTTCCTAAACGCTGCTCAATTAAATTCGGATGAGATTTAAACTCAGGAACCATGACTTCGATTGGCGCAAGCATACCGCAGTCAATCACTTTGAATTCGATTTGGTTTACATCGCAAAAGCAGTTAATTGCCGCACCTCCAGCAAGGAAGTTTG
>NZ_JAWPOP010000076.1:0-1787 GCF_033344345.1 Vibrio sp. 1978 | reverse complement strand
GTACTGGCTTCGGTGTCGTTGTAGGCTGGATAGGTCACTGGGCTGACATCCAACAGTTTTGAAACGCGGGTGATTGTGCGGATATATACCCCATCCTCCCCCTCATCCCATCGATAACCGTCTGAAGGCAAACGAAACGCAAAGGAGCTTTGGTTTACATCACCACGGTCCATTGGTTCTATCACCATGTCTCGTACCGTTTGGGTATCTGGCGGGGTGATCTCGTAACGCAAACCAACTTCGTCAACAGTCAGCTCGAGCGTTCCGGCTTTGGTTCGACCTAAAACAAAGTTCCGGTCATGGTTAAACAGGGCTCGAACGTCGTCGTCCAGAACGTCATCAAACGCACCTGGGGCGATCACTTCAACAAAGCCGCCAAGGTTATTACTGCGAGTATTGAATTTGGCCGCGTACCCGACGATACGTGGTCCCTCTCCGTCCTCACGTTTTTCAATTTTGATTTCATCGCTACGGATAAAAATCTCATTGAGGTTTTTACTCATTTGGGTTGGCCTCTTTTTGTTGAAGATCTGCGCTTAACAGATAGGTACCCAAACCATCGGCTTGGTTCATATCTTCCAGCTCTCGTACTTGGTTGCGTGTCATCCAACCATCGCGAATGGCTTTCGAATAGAACTCAGCACGCTCTTGGGCAGTGCCGCGTAACAGACCGTTTAGGTTGAACTTGACGTAATACCCAGCGCGTCGCTCTTGTTCAGTGAATAGTTTTCGGTTGAGTTCCTGCTCCCACTTCACAACCCATGGGATCATGGTGTGACGAACGAACTGAATAGCCTGCTCTGAGATGTTAGAGAAGGTGGCTTTTTCCAAGTCGTTAATCATGTGTGCCGGCACGTTGTAGATACCAGCAACTTCTGAACGACTGAATTTTCGTGTTTCCAGAAACTGAGCATCTTCTGGCGGGATGGTGATCGACTGATATGCCAGTTCAGATGGCAAAAACAACGTTTTGTTATCGTTGCTTTGCATCTCCGCTTTTGACGTTCGCCAGCGATCAAGTAAGCGTTTCCAGCTCTTTTCCTCTAATTGCGATTTAACGGAGACAATACCGGTTGGCTTGCCCCCACTTCGGAAGAACTGGTTACCATAACCTTGGGTTTCTAGGCCAAGTGCAAACGCTTCTCTACACTGGGCAATGGGGCTTTTCCCCACTTTGCCATCAGAACCAATCGCCTTAATATGGATCATGTCTTCAGGACTGACGGCCCTTGCCAGCGTGTCTTCAGCGGTCACCGCGTAGGTGTAACGTCCGGAATTGGTTTTGGTTAAATTAGACTCCCAAGGCCGAATTAACCCGAGTTCACGTACTTCACCCGAACGGGGGTGGCGCACGATTTCGGTGTAGTGGTTACCCCAACCGCTGACGTGAACCATGCCTGACTCGCGCCAGTCATAACTGGTTTGAAACGGGTTAGGCTCATCATGCAGTAGATAGTAAACGGGGTGATCCGTTGCACGAGAGACAACTCCATTAGAGTCACGGCGCATCACATGCAAAGGCAGTTGGCCCATAGAGCGACCAAGCACACCAATACAGGAGTATACCGCCGATAACCCCATGGCTGATTCCACGCTAACACCAGAACCACCACCCCAATCGGCTGGATCTATTTCAGACAGGGGGACGGATGGGTCTTCAGGGTTTGAGCGGGTTTCAAATAACAAATCAAGCATGGCGGCCCCCTAGTGTTCTTAATGCCAATAAGGCAAAAATCAACAACATAGTTCCGCCAAACATTAAGGTATCCGACAACCCGAATTTGAGA
>NZ_JAWPOP010000767.1:0-585 GCF_033344345.1 Vibrio sp. 1978 | reverse complement strand
AGTTTATCGACAAAGGCAAGAACAAGGGCAAGAAAAAGCAATCGACGAAAGAGAAGTTGATGTCGGGCAGTGGGTTAGGTCGTAAGCTCGTTTTCGAACAAGCTGCGAAGAAAACCAACCAGAAGACCCGTGGCAACTATCCAGCAACGGTCGCGATTCTTGAAGTGATTCAACATGGTCTGGAAAAAGGCTTTGCACAAGGGCAAGAGCTAGAAGCGAAACGATTTGGTGAGCTTGTGATGAGCTCCGAATCGAAGGCATTGCGCTCTATCTTCTTCGCGACTACTGAAATGAAGAAGGAACACGGCACGGATGCACAGCCAGCAGCGGTGAAAAAAGTGGGTGTTCTTGGTGGCGGCTTAATGGGCGCTGGGATCAGTCATGTAACGGTAGCAAAAGCAAAAGTGCCTGTTCGAATCAAAGATGTGAGCAATGACGGTGTGTTGAATGCGCTTAACTACAACTACAAGTTGTTTGAGAAGCAGCGTAAACGTCGCATCCTGTCGAAAGCCGATTTACAGGCGAAGATGTTGCAACTGTCAGGTGGCGTAGACTTTACAAGTTACAACCACATTGATGTTGTGA
>NZ_JAWPOP010000766.1:0-585 GCF_033344345.1 Vibrio sp. 1978 | reverse complement strand
CCTGATTTAGAGTTTCCATTCGTTCCATATCCGTACCTTATAAAACTCATCATCACATTTTTTTCACTTTTTTCAGTTGAAGTGAAACGCTCAGATGAAGAGCTGTTTATCTATCTTTCCGTTCTACATCCTTTATTCTATTTATAAAACCGTAATCACAACGATCAGAGACAGCCCCTTAAGTAACGCGGCGTTTCGAGCTGGATCACAGAGTAAACTTTTTGTCCTCCGATCATGGTTCTAATAAATACTTTGAAATTAAAAGATATTTTCCACATCCATTTAATTAAACATTGTTTTTTAACTTTACTCTATCAAAAATATTGCTAAACACAGTTTTATTAATTAGAGAAATCGGCTAGTATTTACGTCGAAGTTTTTCAAAAGCAACGATTAACTTATTAATATTAAGCAGTTTCAATTGGTTAGACAGAACCCTTGAAACTTAATGGAATCCCAACATTACGTGCTTTTGTGCATAATAAGAAACATTGGGAATATAATTATATTGATGTGCAAGTTGTTTTAACGAGTGCATGAAGCAATCGATAAATTTGTAACACCAAAGAGTTTTTATTTAGTCAA
>NZ_JAWPOP010000765.1:0-585 GCF_033344345.1 Vibrio sp. 1978 | reverse complement strand
TACTCGTCAGCATTAATGTGGTTTGTCCCACGACAGTGGTTAATCGAAGTTGGCTTAAAGCGGTGGAGTGCTTCCAAAAAAAGTTCAGACTTTGTCTTTGGTCGGGGCCGATGTAGCCTAATTTCCCGGTCGCTTGAAAATCATGGATGGTTTCAAGACGTTGTTCATGAGCTTGCCATTCGACGCTGGTGACGCTTTCAGGAACGGAACTACACCCAGCGAGAATAAGGCTCGACAAGAGAAAGATGAGAAAGGAACGTAAGGTCATGTTTGATGGCTTATTAATCAGTTTCATCGGGAATCGCTCACAACTATAGCATTGAAAAGACGGACTTAGGAAAACAAATCCGGCTTACCCTTTCAATAAATGCGTGCTTACAGTAAAATTCTGAACCTATTTTATAACCGATCTCAGAGATACCACGTTAGATGTCCTTGCTTGCTATTGGAATTAATCACAATACAGCGTCTGTTGACTTGCGAGAGAAAGTGGCGTTCGGGCCTGATAAGCTCGGCCCTGCACTTGAGCAACTCAGAGAGCACGAAGCGGTTAACGGCAGTGTGATTGTTTCAACCTGTAACCGT
>NZ_JAWPOP010000764.1:0-586 GCF_033344345.1 Vibrio sp. 1978 | reverse complement strand
TCTCATTTGAGTTTCCGTGTGGCGGGTGAAGTGAGTCGCGTCATGGTGCGAGAAGGTGATAAAGTGCAAAAAGGCGCTGTTATCGCCACCCTAGACCCAACGGATTATCAACTGGATGTCGATAATGCCACGGCGAGATTTTCTGTGGTCGACAGTCAATATCGCCGCTCTCGACCTTTGGTGGATAAAGGTTTGTTGGCGAAGTCGCAGTTTGATGAAATTGCTGCGCAGCGCCAAATCGCGTTGGCGGAGTTGGAACTCGCTAAGTTGCGTTTATCGTTCACCACATTAAAAGCGCCGGTTGATGGCATCATTTCTCGGGTCAATATTGATCAATTTGAGAATGTTCAAGTTGGGCAACACATCGTCAATATCCACAGTCTGGATCGCGTAGAAGTTCGTATTCAGTTGCCAGATCGCTTGTACGTCAAACAGCCTCCTACAGAAGAAAGATTAACGGCAATTAATGCGGTGGTTCGTGTTCCTAGTGGCAACGAGTACAAGGCGACGGTTAAAGAGTTCACTACTGAGCCTGACCCAACCACGGGAACGTTTACCGTGACGCTTTCTTTACCGATGCCAAAAG
>NZ_JAWPOP010000763.1:0-586 GCF_033344345.1 Vibrio sp. 1978 | reverse complement strand
TGATCAAAAAAAGCCACATTAAGTGGCTTTTTAAATCAGATCAGTCAATCAAAGATTATTGCTGATTGATGTACGCTTTAAAGCGCGCTTTTGTTTCTGCGTCTGCTTTTTGATACCAGAAGTGCAGCATTTCTTCTGCCGTAGAATCTGCTTTCACTGCGGGTGCACGCGCTTGTTTCATGTCTTCAGGAATCTTTGCAGGAAGCGTGACTGGTTGCATGGTCGCTGCGCCAGCAAAAGCGACGGCTGCTGTACCGCCAGCGCGGTTGTAATCTTCGATTTCACGCACGTAATCACGGCCGATTTGCATACCCGGTTTGATCAGCTTGTCTTGGTCAACTGCTACTGCTTTGCCTGAACCATCAACCAGTTTCCAATCGAGATCTTTGATGTTTTCTTCCGCGTCACGCATGTTGCGGTATTTTGGAACTTCAATCGTCAACTCTGCATTTGCAGTATCGAAGCGTGCCACGATAGCGTCGCTTTCTACGCTTAGACGGTCATTACCTTGGTTGAAGTAAGGTGCGTAGCGGAAAACGACTTGGTTTACGCCATCCGGTAGCGTCAATGTTTTTTCAGAAGCAAA
>NZ_JAWPOP010000762.1:0-586 GCF_033344345.1 Vibrio sp. 1978 | reverse complement strand
GACAATGAACTCAACATGACCAAAGGGGTCACGGCGATAAGCGAGCAAGTGTATGAATTACATATGCTCATTTTCTACATTTGTTGCGCGATAGCTCTGGTTGTCTTTGGTGTCATGTTCTATGCCATCATCCGTCATCGCAAATCAAAAGGTGCAGTTGCCGCACATTTCCACGAAAGCACCAAAGTGGAAATTATTTGGACTGTAATCCCTATCATCATTCTTGTCGCGATGGCGATTCCCGCAACGAAAACTTTAGTCGCAATGGAAGACACTAGCCAATCGGATATCACCATTCAAATCACAGGTTCGCAATGGAAGTGGCATTACAGCTACTTTGGTGAAGATGTGGAATTTTTCAGCTTGCTCGCAACCAGCCAAAAGCAGATTGACGGTTTAGAGATGAAAGGTGCGCATTACCTACTTGAAGTGGATAACCCGCTCGTGCTCCCTGTGAATCGTAAAGTGCGATTTTTACTGACCTCAGACGATGTGATTCACTCTTGGTGGGTGCCTGATTTCGCCGTGAAAAAAGACACCATCCCGGGTTTCATCAACGAGGCTTGGACGCGAATTGATGAGCCGG
>NZ_JAWPOP010000761.1:0-586 GCF_033344345.1 Vibrio sp. 1978 | reverse complement strand
CACCCACAACAAGCGCGAAGAAAATGCCGAACAGCACTAACATCTCGCCGTGGCCTACTTTATCCAATAACTTGTAAAACAGCGGGCGTAGAAGAGGAAGAGCAAATAGACCTATGGCGTACCATTCTGGCACTTTGCCTGTTGAAACAGTCAGAAACACGACGGCGAAGATATCTTGCATAACCAAAATACCGATGGCCAGTGTGGCGTATGTCGCGTTGAGTTCACCTTTTTCCTGCAGTGTTTTTACCGCGAAAACAGTGCTAGAGAAGGAAAGTGCAAAGGCTAGGAGCAATATCTGCCCGCTTTCCATACTTGCAAGGGACGTTAATCCAAGCAGTTTCAGCCCTGACAACGCAAGGGCAAAAAAAACGGTTGAAAGAATATTGTGCGCTGTTGCGCCGCCCCAAATTTCTTTGGAAAGCAATGTTTTTACATCGAGCTTTAAGCCAATAGTAAAAAGCAAAAGAGTAACGCCGAGATCAGCCAGAGTGACAATAACGTCATTACTTTGATAGCCAAAGGCATGTAAGCCAAAACCCGCTAGTAGAAAACCGACTAGAGGGGGAAGGCTGCATTTGAGCGC
>NZ_JAWPOP010000760.1:0-586 GCF_033344345.1 Vibrio sp. 1978 | reverse complement strand
ATAAAAGCAGCCCAAGAGCCAAAACTGTAGCGAAGAACATCGTGTTGGTGTATCTGATCTTAACGGGCATGTGCATTGGTGGTTATGTTCTGACGGGCATGAACCTGTTTGAAGCGATCAACCACGCCTTTACCACCCTATCTACCGGCGGTTACTCGACCTCCGATAGCTCGATGAACAACTTCTCCAACGGTGCGCACTGGGTCGCGACCACTTTCATGTTCTTGGGCGGTCTGCCATTTCTATTGTTTGTTGCCGCTCTACGCAAACGCAGCATCGATATTCTGGTCAAAGATGCACAGGTACGAGGCTTTGCATACTTGTTCTTGTTCTCAAGCTTGGTGGTTGCCGCTTGGCTAGTGATTCGCGATGGTTACACCATTTTGGATGCCCTGCGAGTGTCGATGTTCAACATCGTTTCTGTGGTGACAACCACTGGGTTCGGCTTGGAAGATTTCACCGCTTGGGGCGCTCTGCCAACCACGCTCTTTGCCTTCTTAATGATGGCTGGGGCATGTTCTGGCTCAACCGCAGGCGGGATTAAAATCTTCCGTTTCCAAATTGCTATGACGCTATTGAACAAACA
>NZ_JAWPOP010000759.1:0-586 GCF_033344345.1 Vibrio sp. 1978 | reverse complement strand
CAATTACGCCTCATTCAGACTTTTCTTGATTAAACGAAAGGAACCCTACTATGACCACCGAATTTCGTATTGAAACCGACAGCATGGGCGAAGTAAAAGTCCCGGCGAATGCCTTGTATCAAGCGCAAACTCAGCGCGCTATCGATAACTTCGCATTCAGCCAGCACACCATGCCAAGCGGTTTCATCCAAGCTTTAGCCCACATCAAACAGACGGCAGCACTGACCAACGCACAACTAGGGTTACTGGAAGGTGATATCGCCAATGCGATTGCAGACGCCGCGCAAGCCATTATTGATGGCCAGCATCTCGATCAGTTCCCTATCGACCTGTTCCAAACCGGTTCTGGGACAAGCTCCAACATGAACGCTAATGAAGTGATTGCCACGCTCGCGTCTGAATTGCTTGGCGGCAACGTCAACCCGAATGACCACGTTAACATGGGTCAAAGCAGTAACGATGTGGTGCCGACGGCGATTCAAGTCAGCTCAGCACTTGCTATTGAACACAAGTTGTTGCCTGCACTGGCTCATCTTAGCCAAAGCCTAGAAACCAAGAAGCAAGCTTTGCAAGGTGTGGTAAAAAC
>NZ_JAWPOP010000758.1:0-586 GCF_033344345.1 Vibrio sp. 1978 | reverse complement strand
ACTGAATTGTAAGCATTCGTATGTCTATGTAAGAGTGGGAGGCGTCTCATGCTTGGTGCGAAACAAGGCGATAGAAGTGTGCTCCATATCGCCTTTTTAGTCGTCTTTTTTTGCTAGTACTTTGGGAATGCGACGACAAACGTGTTCTTGCCATTTTCTCTCGTAATCAGCTCTATCGTTGCGCTGTGTAGCGTGGCGATATCTTTGCAAATAGACATGCCCAACCCCGCACCATCGCCTTTTTCTGAGTGACCTCGGTAGAATTGTTCAAAGATCCTTTCTCGCGTTTCTTGTGGAATCTCCGGGCCAGTGTCGGAAACCAAGATTTTGATGGCATTTCTATTTTCTTGCACACTAACTTGGATTTCGTTGTGTGCGCCTGAATAGCGAATGGCGTTGTCTACAAGGTTACGGAACAACACTTCTAACAACATTTTGTCGCCAGAAAGCGCGACTTCCGCTGGTGAGAGGCTGATGTCTTGATCTTGTCTTAAAGCAAGTGGCGCTAAATCGGCGACGACGGTTTGCAGCAATGGCGTTAGTTCGACGTTGTCAAAGACGCGTTCAGATAAACTGTTTACTTTAG
>NZ_JAWPOP010000075.1:0-1838 GCF_033344345.1 Vibrio sp. 1978 | reverse complement strand
TACTTCGAGGTTGATTTGTCAGAGTTCCATCAAGCCGTAAAGAGAATTATCGAGCGAGTTCAGCACACGGAAGGCAATCAAGTACGTCTGGTCGAGCCCCTCAGCGAAAAACCGAATTTCGCATTTATTGATTGGCTTGATGCACAACCACTTTTCCCCAAATTTTATTGGCAATCCCGTGATACTCGTGAAGAGGTCGTCGCGCTAGGACAGTTGCACTCTTTTGTTGAGCCGGGTCCTGCCTATACCATTCTTGGTGAAGGGCAGCGAGTATGGGGCGGGCGATCGTTTGATGGCCAGCACGAAAAAAATCGCCGTTGCATGCCTTCTTTCTTCTTTTTGCCTCAAATTGAACTGATTCGATTTGATCAGCAGTGGTCACTCGCGGTTAACCTAACTGAAGACAAAGCGCGCACGCTTGCCAGCTTGAGAAAGCTTATTTGCGATGTCGCCGCTTTACCTCCGATCTCGTCACATATTCGCTCGATTGTTCATACTCCTATTAAATCTGAGTGGGATGAGCTGGTACATAAAGTTCTGACTGGGATTGAGAATGATGAGTTTAAAAAAGTTGTGTTGGCTCGCCGCTCTACTGTCCAACTGGATAACAGGTTGAGCGCTGCACAACTGCTTAAAGCGAGCTATTTGAACAACCATCACAGCTTTCATTTCTTGCTGAGTTTAGACAGCAAACACAGTTTTATGGGTTCTACGCCAGAGCGTTTGTATTCTCGTGTTGGACATGAACTTCATACCGAGGCTTTAGCGGGCACTATTGGCCGCGGCGACAATGCCACTCATGATATGGAGTTGGCGAACTGGTTATCTCAGGATTCAAAAAACTTAAACGAAAACCAGTACGTCGTGGACGATATCGTGGAACGCCTTTCTCCTCATTCCGAAATGGTAGAAGTAGAAACCGAACCGAGATTGGTGCGTTTACGTAAGGTGCAGCACCTCAAACGTAATATTCATGCAAGCTTAAAAACAGGCACAAATGGCGTACAACTGCTTTCTGCATTGCAGCCGACGGCCGCAGTGGCAGGTTTGCCTCGTAAAGAGTCGATGCAGTTCATCCTTGATAACGAGCCGTTTGCTCGTGGCTGGTATGCTGGCTCTATGGGTTACATCAGCCATGAACGCGCAGAGTTTTGTGTGGCAATAAGAAGTGCATTGGTGCTTGGCGATCAAGTTCAGTTGTTTGCTGGAGCGGGTATTGTTCCTGGATCAGTTGCTGAACACGAATGGGCTGAATTAGATAAAAAGATGTCGACGCTGTTAACGTTGATTTCCGATCATCCGCCGCTTGGAGTGGCATCATGAGTTACGATCAAGCGGTTCTCAATCGAATTTGGTCAGAGACCATTTTGACTGAGCTTCACCGATTTGGTGTGAAGCATGTTTGTATCGCGCCGGGATCGCGTTCGACTCCTTTGACTTTAGAAGCGGCGGAACAGCCAAATTTTTTCATTCATACTCATTTTGATGAGCGTGGATTAGGTTTTATGGCGCTTGGTTTGGCGAAAGCGAGCCAAGAGCCGGTAGCCGTTATCGTGACTTCTGGCACTGCGGTCGCAAACTTGTTGCCTGCGGTAGCAGAAGCTAAATTAACGGGCGAAAAACTGGTTTTGCTTACTGCTGACCGCCCTGTTGAACTCGTCGGTTGTGGCGCAAACCAAGCAATTAATCAGCTTGGGATTTTTTCGCATCATGTATCGGCAAATTTGAACTTGCCAAGTCCGAGTTTAAATACGCCGCTCAACTGGTTACTCACTTCGGTTGATGAGGTGATGTTTAACCAGCAGTTACATGGCAGCGCGGTTCACATTAACTGCGCC
>NZ_JAWPOP010000757.1:0-587 GCF_033344345.1 Vibrio sp. 1978 | reverse complement strand
CATAAATTTACTCATGCCATACGCTTTTGCGGCTTCCACTTCGCCTTTCGGCAAACCGTTAATCGCACCACGAATGATCTCTGCCGTATACGCTGATGTGTTTAGTACAAACGCAACAAGAGCACAAAACCACGCGTGTTCCCATAAGGTATCTTTCACTGGGAAAAACTGATCCATGCCATAGTAAATCAGATACAACTGAACAAGCAGTGGCGTTCCTCGGAAAAAGTAAATGAATCCCCAAGAAGGAAGGCTCAAAGCGTAGTTGGTACTGTTTCTCGCAATGGCGAGTGGAACTGAGACGCACAAGCCAATCACCAATGAAATGCCCACCAGCCAAACGGTCGTCCAAAGCCCTTGAAGGTAAACAGGGAAGCTTTCAATAATCAACGAAAAATCCATTACTTACCTCGCATGAATACTGAATTTGCGTTCAACGAGTTTTAACAACCCCGTCGAAATACTGGTGAAGAAAAGGAAAATCAGTGCAACGGCCATGTAGAACGTGAACGGCATTTTTGTTGTACCAGCCGCCAAAGAGCTCATTCTCACCATATCTTCAAGCCCGATGATGGAGACAAGCGCGG
>NZ_JAWPOP010000756.1:0-587 GCF_033344345.1 Vibrio sp. 1978 | reverse complement strand
CTGACATTTGTTTCGTGCCTTTAATTTTGCAATAGCTGATGATCTTCTCCATCAAGATTTTTCCTAATCCTTTTCCTTTCAAATCTGAGCGAACCAAAATCGCAAATTCAGCATCACTGTTGTCTGGCGTGATCAGCGCACGCGCGACACCAATGATCGACGGTCCACTTTTATCGAATGCTACTGCGACAAAGGCCATCTCTCGGTCGTAGTCAATTTGAGTAAAATTAGCTAAAGCTTCGTGATTGAACTCACCAACCTCTGAGAAGAACCGTTTATAGAGATCTTCTTTAGATACACTATTGATGAACTGAGCGTGGAGTGGCTCATCTTCAGGAAGAATTGGACGAAGAAGGATTGGTTGACCATCACGCAGTGTCACAGTTTCAACAAATTCAGCAGGGAAAGGGCGAATAGCCAGTCGTTTTTGAGCGTCACCTTCATATTTGCAAAGCGTCACATCAGCATCAAGTATGGTTAAGTCATCTCCAGACACCAATACTGGATGGATATCCAGTCTTTGTATTTCAGGTAACTCAACCGCCATTTGCGAAATACGAACTAAGAATTTTGACAGCTCAGTGATA
>NZ_JAWPOP010000755.1:0-588 GCF_033344345.1 Vibrio sp. 1978 | reverse complement strand
CGAGAGCACCAAGCCCGCAACCAAAGCTGCGATCCAGCGAATAAAGCGGCCTTTGGTTGCAAAGCGATACATATACGGAATCACTAACAACAAACCGATGATGGTCGCTAGCCATCCTGTGCGCGAAGCTAACGCGACAATCAACGGCAAGGTAACAACAGGTACGGCATACAAAAGGTAAACGTCGCTTAGCTTACGTGAATACTTATAGGGTTGACGAGCTAGAAGGTAACTGGCAATGACTAATCCAGTAGCGAGAAAGCTAGCCATCACATTCGGTTGCTGAAAGATCCCGTACGGACGGTTAGCAATCGTGTCGTAACCGAAAGGATTCCCTGGTTTTAGAAAAAGATATTGTGTCAGACCAAATAGAGCTTCAATCACGACAGCCAGTACGATGAACCAAAGTAACCGTTGGCGATGCTTATTACTGAAATGAAATTGCTGTAAGACAACAAAAAATAGGAAACCACTCCACAGGCCGATAAGTTTGTTCGCTGCCAGAGTGCTGTCCGCATTGGGGTAGAATACTGGCAACGTCATGATGATCGCGCTGATCAGTAACCCGATGGTTAGCTTTGAATAGCG
>NZ_JAWPOP010000754.1:0-588 GCF_033344345.1 Vibrio sp. 1978 | reverse complement strand
TAATTTTAGTCGATTGCTGATAGAGTGGGACTGCTTTGGTTTAAAAGAAAGTAATGAGTAATTTAACGTAACACTCGCAGTGCGAACTGAACGATAGAACGCAAAAGGTCGCCATTTGGCGACCTTTTGACAACTGGCAGATACGAAAAACGCCTCCCTTTGGGAGGCGTTTTTCTTGAGGATGTTCATTACCTTAGAAAAGGAATCGTTGAGATCCCTGCTCTTTGGTTGTAATCTCAATCCCCAGATGTGACAAAACCAGCTTTGGCGAGCTGGCTTTGATCGGAATACTTACTGGTTTGACGGCCTGTGTAAGTCCTTTCATGATAGCCCATATCATTTAAGCACTTCAAGTATTCCTGCACTCTGTTTGGACTCAAGATGTTTTGGACAGAGCGATGCGCATCAGCCACCGACCAAGGGAAGTTCCAAAGGTGGCAGGTAAAGGCACTAATCAAAACTTGCGAAAGCACGATAAAACCGCTCTCTTGTAGCTGCTAGAGGGAGAACTGCGGAAAAGGAATAATTGATTAGTGTTGTGAGACTGGAATGGGGGCGTAAAGCCTTACTCACAGCGCAGGGCAGCCC
>NZ_JAWPOP010000753.1:0-589 GCF_033344345.1 Vibrio sp. 1978 | reverse complement strand
AACGTACCCAGTGTTGCTAATGGCATGTTCGAGCCAGGAATTGGGTAGATTTCACCGTTTTTCCCGTATTTACCTTTACGAGCACCAAGCAGTAACACACCAGCGAGCGCCGCAGATGCACCTGCCATATGAACAATACCTGAACCCGCGAAGTCGCTAAAGCCAGCTTCAGATAAGAAGCCACCGCCCCATGTCCAGTAGCCTTCCATTGGGTAAATGAACGCGGTCAAAACAGCTGAGAACAGCAAGAATGACCAAAGCTTCATGCGCTCTGCAACGGCCCCCGAAACAACAGACATCGCTGTTGCAACAAATACCACTTGGAAGAAAAAGTCGGATTCAAGAGAATGGTCTGCGCCTTCACCCTGGGTACCAATCAACCCACCGAACGATGGTAACCAACCGCCTTCTCCGTTATCGACGTACATAATGTTGTAACCAATAACAAGGTAAGTGGTACACGCTATCGCGTACAAACAAAAGTTTTTGGTTAGAATCTCAGTTGTGTTCTTAGAACGCACTAGACCCGCTTCTAACATGGCAAAACCTGCTGCCATCCACATTACCAACGCACCGGAAATGAGGAAGA
>NZ_JAWPOP010000752.1:0-589 GCF_033344345.1 Vibrio sp. 1978 | reverse complement strand
TGCGGCTTGACCCCTTTTTTGCGCTGGTTTGCTTTTAGGTTGTCGAGTTTACGCTGACTGCCCATCGCCGCATCTTCTGCTGAACGATGAAACGGCGGGTTACAGGTCGTCACATCAAAGCGATCATTTGGCTGAATTACACCGCGATAGATGTGTGACTCACTCATTTGTTGTACGAGTTCAATTTTTCCGTTTAACGCGACGTTGCGTTCAACGATATTGGCTGCGGAGTCTATGGATTTCGGATCAACATCGCTGCCCGTATAGTGCCAGCCATATTGAGTAACACCGACGATCGGATAAATACAGTTTGCTCCAACACCCACATCCAACGCGCGTACGTTCTGATGACGGTATTTCCCTTTGACTTCACCATCAAGCAGTTCTGCCACTCGGTGAATGTAGTCCGCTCGACCAGGAATTGGTGGGCATAAATAGTGCTCAGGAATATCCCAAAAATCAATGTCGTAATACGCCGTGAGAAGTGCTTTGTTAAGTATTTTCACTGCATTCGGGTCAGAGAAGTTGATTGAATCCTCGCCTTTAGGATTCTTGATAACAAACGATGCCAGCGATGGCTCACTGGCGA
>NZ_JAWPOP010000751.1:0-589 GCF_033344345.1 Vibrio sp. 1978 | reverse complement strand
TAACTGTATTGCTGAAGTTCGTGGCAAAGGCTTGATGCTAGGCGTTGAAATCAAGAATCCTAACGGCGAGCTTAACAAGTTTGGTGAACCACTTGCTGACGGTCAGTTGACCCTAGTGATTCAACGTGCTGCGCTTGAGCGTGGTTTGATGGTTGAAAAAGGCGGCCGCGAAGGTTCTGTTATTCGCTTCCTTCCACCACTTATCATTTCATTCGAACAGATTGACTTCGCATTACGTGTGCTTGAAGAAGCGATCATCGCCGCAGGCGGTAGCCACGTTGAAGCTGCACCACAAGAAGAGTGGAAAAAGCACTTCATCCATACCGGTGAACTAGGCAGTGCTGAGTTTGCATCAGTAATGAATCACACAACTTCTGCAATGAAGTCAGTGTTTGAACAAGTTAACGCACCATACTCAGGTATGGAGCCTAAAGCGTTAGAAGATGCGATCAACGCGGTTGACCTAGACAACAAAAATGCACCACTTAAATCCGTAATCGATGATGCGGCAGAGCTGGTGGCAAAGAACGCTATCTTCACTCAACACCCTGATTGTATCGCGCATTTGCATACGCCTCCTTTAATGCCG
>NZ_JAWPOP010000750.1:0-590 GCF_033344345.1 Vibrio sp. 1978 | reverse complement strand
TTCTGCAGTTTTCATCATGCGTACTTGCATCTCGAAGTTACGCGTTAGCGACATCACGCCGATCAGCTCATCGATCGCCGATACGTTACTGCCTTCGATGTGTTCTGGTGCCAATTGCACGGTTTCATCCGCTGCGAATGGCACACCATCAACACTGTGAAGCAAGCTGTCGCTCTCTTTTTGCAGCTGATTGATTTCTGGCTTCACCAGTTTCAATGTGCCGACTGCGATTTCTGCACCGCCACCAGGTGGAATGACCGAGACAAGGCCACGCTCACTGATTTCGATTTTTTGATAATCAGGCACCACCAACGGACCGTTTTCACCCACAACCGGGAATCCGTTGATAGACATTGCGCCAAAGGTATCGATTTGAATGTTACCGGCACGCGTGTAAGCCTCGTTACCCGCTGGCGTTTCTACCGCAAGGTAACCTTCACCCATGACGGCAACGTCGAGCGCACGACCTGTTTTCACAACGTCGCCAGAATCAAAACGCGTTGATGCAGAGTTTGTGACCACCATGGTTCGGCCATCAAAGCCCGGGCCTTGTAACTCCACGCTACGAACACGTTCCATATCCGCACGGA
>NZ_JAWPOP010000749.1:0-590 GCF_033344345.1 Vibrio sp. 1978 | reverse complement strand
TGATGTTTAGGAGCTTTTTTATGTTTGATTCAATGATGGGCGTCTTGCTTGCCTTTTGGCATCAAGACTTTTCTGCACTTATGGCGCCAGGAAGTGCAGGGATTATTTATATTGTCGTGGCGACATTAATCTTTTTGGAAAGTGGTTTTATTCCTGCTGCGCCATTTCCGTGCGATAGTGTAGTGGTGTTGTCTGGCACACTTGCGGCGGTGGGCGTGCTTGATCCTATTGCCATTATGTTGGTGATTATTGTGAGTGCGGGCTTGGGAAGTTGGGCGGCATACCTGCAAGGAAAATGGCTAAACCGCCTACCTAAAGTTCAAGGCTGGGTGAATGCTGTCCCACAGAAAAGACTCGAACAAGTCGATGTTCTTTTGGGTAAACATGGCTTAATTGCATTGTTTTGCGCGCGTTTCATTCCGGTGGTGCGTTCGCTTTTGCCATTGATGATGGGATTACGTGTGAAACGCGTGTCAAAGTTCCATTACTTTGCATGGCTGAGCGCCATATTGTGGACGTTGTTACTGTGCGGCTTTGGCATGCTCCTGCCTTTACTTCCGGAGAATATCAGCAAGATGGTGACGATGGGG
>NZ_JAWPOP010000748.1:0-590 GCF_033344345.1 Vibrio sp. 1978 | reverse complement strand
CCAACCCACCTCCAGAATGCTCCGCGACGCCCGAAAAAAAGGACAAGTCGCGAAGAGCCAAGAGATCGTCTCTTCGGCGTTAATTCTGGCACTCATCGCCGTGCTGTTCGCCTTTGCCGATTACTACATGTCGCACATCTCTGCCCTACTTTTGCTGCCAAGCGAGCTCGCATATCAAGGCTTTCAAGACGCATTGATCGATGTTGCCATCGCTATCGCCAAAGAGATGGCTTACCTCCTCGCGCCAATTATTTTGGTCGCAGCGCTTATCGCGATTTTTTCTAACATGGGACAGTTTGGTTTTCTTTTTAGTGGCGAATCCATCAAGCCAGACATTAAGAAAATAAACCCTGTCGAGGGCGCAAAGCGCATCTTCTCGCTAAAAAGCGTCATTGAGTTCATCAAGTCGATACTCAAGGTGTCTCTGCTTTCCTGCATCATTTGGGTTACGCTGCGGGGCAACATCAACACCTTAATGCAAATTCCAACTTGTGGATTGGAGTGTGTCCCTGCGGTGACGGGAGTTATGATTAAACAATTGATGATCATTTCATCGGTTGGTTTTGTTGTGATAGCTGCGGCAGATTTTT
>NZ_JAWPOP010000074.1:0-1999 GCF_033344345.1 Vibrio sp. 1978 | reverse complement strand
ATCAAATATCAATACCTGCAAGAATGGATTGATCACCTACGTTGGAAAACAGGGAAAGAACTATTCACGGTCGGAGAGTACTGGAACTACGATGTTAATCAGTTGCATAACTTTATCACCAAAACTTCTGGCAGCATGTCTCTATTCGACGCACCGTTACATATGAACTTCTACAATGCGTCTAAATCGGGTGGTAGCTACGATATGCGTCAAATCATGGATGGTACGCTGATGAAGGACAATTCAGTCAAAGCGGTAACCTTAGTAGAAAACCATGACACTCAACCTTTGCAGGCTTTGGAGTCGACGGTTGATTGGTGGTTTAAGCCGCTCGCTTACGCGTTTATCTTATTGCGTGAAGAAGGCTATCCATCCGTGTTTTATGCAGATTACTACGGCGCGCAGTACAGTGATAAAGGGCATGACATCAATATGGTCAAAGTGCCTTACATTGAAGAGCTAGTAACACTGCGTAAAGATTATGCGTATGGCAAACAACATTCTTATCTCGACCACTGGGACGTAATTGGTTGGACTCGAGAAGGTGATGCAAAGCATCCACATTCAATGGCCGTGATCATGAGCGATGGACCTGGCGGCTCGAAGTGGATGTATACGGGTAAACCAAGTGCTCGCTACGTAGACAAGTTGGGTATCCGAACTGAAGAAGTTTGGACTGATGCGAATGGTTGGGCTGAGTTCCCAGTAAACGGCGGATCTGTCTCGGTTTGGGTTGGCGTTGAATAATCCATTCCTGTGATTTTGATACAGAGTAGGCAATTCTTGATAAATCTTTTCAATGAATCAATGTGTTATTTGATATTCATTCAACAAATGAGTAACTTATATTTGAGCATAATCTAGAGGAAGATAAAGAATGGAATCTATTGCTGATGTATTGGTTGTGGCTATTGTGTTCGGTGCCATATTTGGGGGCGGGATAATAAAGTTAATCTTGAACCATCGTAAAGAAGTAAGAGCGTTGGAGATATCTGAACGTAATACGATGAGCCGAGAAGAACAAGATAACCTTAACAAGCAAATTGGTGACTTGAAGCGACGTGTTGAAGTGTTAGAGCGAATTGTCACAGATAACAAATATCAACTTGAAAAAGAAATTGCCTCTCTGTAGATCACCACTTAATCGTAAAGCCGGCGAAGTCCGGCTTTTTCGTGTCTGTACGTCATACCTTTCGGATGTTTAACTCAGCGTTCATCAAAAAAGTCTTTGTCGCGAATGTATTTACTCATAAAGTGATAAGAGAACGGTCGCATTAACCAACTAAATAAGGAGCGCCCAAGCCGTATGAGCGTTGGGGTGTTCTCGTATATTCTCCCGTTATATAACCATAGCATTTTGCCTACATGCCAATACAAAAAAGGTACGGGCGGCATAAAGGTCACGATGTCGATGTCGCAACAAATCCTGTATGTTTTGTGCCCCAAACGGTAGCGTTTCTTAAACGTCCAATCCCCGACAGCGGGCTGTCCGAAAGTGACCACGCGTTTAATGCTTTTTGGGTATTTTTTCTCAATATAGTCAGCAAAAACACTGCCAATCGCGCCACCTGAAGAGTGGCCAGTAATAGTGATTCTTTTTCCCCTAAGAATGAGCGGTACAACGATACCTTCGAGGCGTTCGATCACGGTCAACCCTAACCGATCTTCATTCCGGCTCGGTAAACTTTCTTGGAACAACAGATGATAGAAACCCGCGTGAATGCGATAGTTTAGTCCCAACCTTCGACAGCTTCTCGTCCACATCGCGAAGTTCAACAACCAATCACTGATACTGTGTGAGCCTTTAATCACTACAACCACTTCACTCTGTTTTTTACTCCAGAGCACGCGAATCATAATCTTACCGTGTTCATTTCTAATGACTCGTTGCCCATTAGGATCGAACCCGTATTGAGTTTGCCTGAAGACGCGAGGGTAGGCGAGATTACAAAGCACCGCATAGCGCTCGTATTGGTATCGTTTTAATGGTTTCACGTTA
>NZ_JAWPOP010000747.1:0-591 GCF_033344345.1 Vibrio sp. 1978 | reverse complement strand
CATAACGGTGGCCCACCCCGACCAGTTTGGTGTTTTCAAACTGACAAGCGCAAGCAGAGATGGGATGTTGATTGGCATCTGAATGAACGCCGCGAACACAATCATCATGTCGAACAAGCTGTACGACTCAACAGACGCCAGCAGTAAAGCTGTGACCGTGGCTAATACGCCAGATACTATCGTCGCAATTTTTCCAACCATCAACTGCTGACGATTGGTAGCACTTGGGTTGAACCACACTTGGTAGAGGCTTTTGACCACAATGCCAGCGTTGCGGTTGTGTGTTGATGAAAGCGGCGCAATGGTCGCAGCCACCAAAGCCACCATCACCAATCCGAGTAAACCTTGAGGCATGTAATGCTGGATGTAGTAGAGATAAGCGGCGTTGTTCGCACTCTGCTCTAGTGCAGGATAGATCGCCAGTAAATCGATGTTTTGTGCTGCCACGAACCACGCTGGCATAAACCACAGTACCGGGGCAAAAACAAACAGCACACCAGCAACGAATGCGGCCTTGGTGGCGTCTTTATCGTTGGCGGTGGTCAGAAAGCGATAGCAACTCAAGGTGTGGTTATTACTCATGGTTTGTTG
>NZ_JAWPOP010000746.1:0-591 GCF_033344345.1 Vibrio sp. 1978 | reverse complement strand
TGGAACGCGTAAAAGTGTACAGCAAAAACAACGCTGTAAAAGAAGGGGTTGGTCTTTACACGAAAACGTTGATGGAAAAAATGCCGTGGTTACCTATCGAAGAAGATGGACGCTTAAATGATCCCGTTCTTAAAGAGAACTTCATTACTCGCATTTACTGTCTCAACGATTTTTATGAATCGATGGCAGGTGAGCCGACACGCGGTAAGATCATCGATTTCCATTCTCGTTATAAGCTAACGCTTATGGCGCATCATCCAGAGTCGTATCGATCTTTGGGGCGCTTAGTCGCAGATGTTGCCAGCTATGAGATTGACGAGTTTTACCGAGAATATCGATTAGGTCTGATGACGGCGCTATCGAACCGTGCCAGTCGCAAAAACAACACGAATGTGTTGATGCATCTTCAAGGGTATTTCAAACGCTCTCTAAACAAAGATGAAAAAGAAGAACTCGCGACCGTGATTCAAGACTATCGTACTGGCACGCTGCCATTACTCGCGCCACTAACATTAATTAAACACTATCTAAATGCTTATCCAGATGAATATCTGAAAAAACAGAAGTTTTTAGAGCCACACCCGCAGGAGA
>NZ_JAWPOP010000745.1:0-591 GCF_033344345.1 Vibrio sp. 1978 | reverse complement strand
CGATACAATCCATAGACAGAGACAAGTAATAAAACAGTGTACATTTAATCCATCAATTCACAGAGATAATGGATTCATCCCATGTATAAACCACTTTTACTCGTTGTCCTTTCTTCCTCACTTGCAGCATGTGCATACAACCAAAAGCCTGTTGTAGACATGACGAATGTTGACCAAGCGCAATACGAACAAGATTTTGCCTACTGCCAAGGTTACGCAGAGAAAGTCGACAAAACAGAAGCCGCTAAATCTGATGCAACCAATGGTGCAATGACTGGCGCATTAATCGGTGCCGCGGCTGGTGCTCTTGAAGATGGTATTGGCGGTGCAGCAGTTGGCGCAGTAGCTGGCAGTGCAGTCGGTGCTGGTGCAGGCGCTTTAGGTGGCGCGAATGATTCCACCAAAACACAAGCTCTCGTGCTACGCAAATGCCTACAAAATAAAGGTTACACCGTTTACGACCTTGATTAAGCATTAGTCTAAACCACACAACCAAAGTACTTACTCATCAAATCAAACGTGACGTTTTTTGCTTGCACCCATATTCACAAATGTTTCACGTCTAACCGATTAGTCTCAGATCGCAATTTG
>NZ_JAWPOP010000744.1:0-592 GCF_033344345.1 Vibrio sp. 1978 | reverse complement strand
TCGGCGATTTCATCCAGAAATAAAATCCCTTTATGAGCCTGACGAATTTTACCCTGATAGCCTTTGCTGTTTGCGCCAGTAAATGCACCAGCGACGTAGCCAAACAATTCGGACTCAACCAAATCTTTCGGTAGTGCGCCACAGTTGACGGAAACCAGAGGGCCAGTTTTTCTCTGGCTGTTTTTATGTAGCGCTTTTACAAACTCATTTTTACCGACCCCGGTTTCTCCGAGAATCAGTAAACTGATGTCTTTATCGATAACGCGATTGGCTTGTTGCCAGCAATGCTCGACAGTGGAATCACCATAATGCAGATCATTGGAAGCGGTAACGGAACGAGACTTCACTTTTTTGTCGGTCAGCGGCTTTGTTTTGAACACGAAAGGATGGTCGGCACTCTGGATAGAAAGAATGTGTTCGAGCGATTGCCCGACGACGTTTTGTTGCGCGAGGAGCTGAGAAGCAACTTGGTTGTGCGCAAGAATCTGTCCATCTTCATTGGCGATGATAATCCCTTGCCACCCACTGTTCAGTAAGCCTTTCTCACACGCCAAATCCACACGAATATGCCCTTGTGGAATCAAGTTAAGTA
>NZ_JAWPOP010000743.1:0-592 GCF_033344345.1 Vibrio sp. 1978 | reverse complement strand
CATGGGGTTTGAGTTCTATCTGGCATCGAAGTGACTCCTTGGCTGCATGCGGTTAAGCCGAGAAAAGTGATGAGCATCAGAGCGGCTTTTTTCATGAGTTCTATTCCTTAACAGAGGAATTTAATTATATGTAATAAAAGAAAAAAGGATCCAATCTTTGGATCCTTTTTGAGTGTTGGGACGAGGCTACACGTCTAAGTAATCAAGAATACCTGCTGCTGCTTTTCGTCCTTCATCAATGGCGGTTACCACTAAATCAGAACCGCGAACTGCGTCTCCCCCAGCAAAGATCTTTTCATTGCTGGTTTGATATTGAAACTCTTGGTTGTTGGGTGCTTTGATTCGCCCCCATTGATCAAGTTCAACATTGAACGGAGTAAGCCAGTTCATTTGATGAGGTTGGAAACCAAATGCCATGATGACAGCATCGGCAGGCAGTACGTGTTCACTTCCTTCTACAGGTTCTGGCCGACGGCGACCTGCGTCATCAGGCTCGCCCAAAGCAGTTTTGACCACTTTCACGCCTGAAACTTTGCCATACGCATCAACCTCAATACCTAAAGGCTGAAGGTTAAACATGAACTTCACGCCC
>NZ_JAWPOP010000742.1:0-592 GCF_033344345.1 Vibrio sp. 1978 | reverse complement strand
CGGATATTCGTCGTGAGAACAACTTAAAATCCGATACCTTATGGGTTGGTCAAAAACTTAAGATCACCGTAGCAGTGAAAGATAAACCGATTCGCAAGCACAAAGTCGCGCGAGGGGAATACCTTGGTAAGATTGCGTCCAAATATGGCGTGAGTGTTGCGAGTATTCGCCAAGCAAACAACTTGCGCTCGGACGAGCTTGCTGTTGGGCAAGTCCTGATCATTCCAAACAAATAAGTAAGTGAGCTTCTAACTCATTATGACGATAAAAATTTTGCCAGCTAGGCTCGCCAACCAAATTGCGGCAGGGGAAGTGGTCGAAAGACCTGCCTCTGTCATCAAAGAGTTGGTGGAAAATAGCCTCGACTCTGGCGCAACCCGAATCGATATCGATATCGAAAAAGGCGGTGCCAAGCTTATTCGTGTTCGTGACAACGGAAAAGGGATTGCGAAAGATGAGCTCGGGCTGGCACTCAGTCGTCATGCAACGTCTAAAATCCATACCTTAGATGATTTAGAAGCGATCATGAGCTTGGGCTTTCGTGGAGAGGCATTGGCGAGTATCAGTTCCGTCTCTCGTCTTACATTAACCT
>NZ_JAWPOP010000741.1:0-593 GCF_033344345.1 Vibrio sp. 1978 | reverse complement strand
AATGAGGACGCAAACTGTTTACAAATTGTTTACGTTGTTTTTTCGACGGACTGCGTAAATTGATGTTAACTCACTGAAGTAAAGGTAGGTTTTGGCTGATCTTGATCATTGTTAGATGTAAAAAAGCAGAAAGTAGGTAAGGACTTTCTGCTTTCTATCTCATCTGTTAGCTGGAGAGAGGTGATAGCTACTACAGTTACTATTTGGTGGAGGCCGGCTGAATGGTTGCCATCGGTTTGCGCGGTGCTGGCTTTTTCTTTGGTAGCACGCTATCGACAAACTTCTCCAAATACCACTTATTCAATTCGTTATCGCACCATTTTTTATTGAGTCCACGGCGGTTGAATTCTGCACCAATCGCTACTTTGGTTTGGTTCGTTGAGCGATTGTAATACAGCGTCTCACACAGTTGAGTATTGCTCATTTGTTGAGCGTACATGTTCACACTGCTGCTACGCATGCCCATTTGCGACGCTTGTTGATTACTACAAGCGGATAAAACAACAGGTGAAAGCAGGGCGAATATTAATTTTTTCTTCATGGAAGTATCTATTTACTCGTGGACGCCACTAAGACGTCGAGTGAATCTTAAA
>NZ_JAWPOP010000740.1:0-593 GCF_033344345.1 Vibrio sp. 1978 | reverse complement strand
GTCCATACAGCGCTCCATATCATAGTACTCAACGCGGCCACGAGCGCCTGAAAACGACGATTTCACCACCATCCCACGATCCACATAATTAGTGAGGAAAACACAGGATATCTCGTAACTTAACTGTTTGATTTTATATGGCTCCCAGTAATAGTCTGGTCTAGGCAGGCGGGCACGAAAAGAAATGACACCATCGTCACTGACTTCAAACTCTTCCATTCCCTTGAACTCATTTTTTGCTGATTGGATAGTTTTTTGATTGGCGGTTGGGTAAAGCGGTTTAGAAGATGTTAGCTGACAGCCCGTCATAAGCCCAAACGCGGAGAGAGCTAGCCCAATACGTTGAATTGTTTTCATTGATTTTTCCACGATAGATGATGGATGAGATCTTATTGTCTCGCGTTGGTTTTATAACGCTTGTGTATGTTTTTCTCCACAGTGTTGTCGGAATTTATCATTTTTGATTGATAAAAATTTGAAGTGTAAATGGCGAATGCGCAAAGCGGGGGAGTAAATAACAAGCGAGAGCCTGAAAAAAAACAAAGTAGCAATATTCTAAATTAGTAATTAATTATATTTAATGAAGCATGAAA
>NZ_JAWPOP010000739.1:0-594 GCF_033344345.1 Vibrio sp. 1978 | reverse complement strand
TCTTATGCCAGCGAGAAAGATTCCGGTTTTAAGTGTTTGAACCCAGAATTACGCTCAGTGGTCATTATTGGTGGTAATGGCCAGTTAGGCGGTCTGTTTGGCCGCATGTTCAAGCTATCAGGTTACCAAGTGAAAGTTTTGGGTAGCAAAGATTGGGATCGTGCGGATGAGATTCTCAAAGACGCAGGCCTAGTGGTTGTCACCGTACCGATTCACCTGACGGAAGGGGTGATTGAAAAACTGGGCACCTTGCCTCAAGACTGCATTCTGTGTGACCTGACGTCTATCAAGTCAAAGCCGCTGCAAGCGATGTTGAATGTGCACGCTGGACCTGTGGTTGGTTTACACCCGATGTTCGGCCCTGATGTTCCTAGTCTTGCCAAGCAGGTGATTGTGTACTGTGATGGGCGTGGTAACGAGCAATACCAATGGTTGTTGCAACAGTTTGGTATTTGGGGCGCGAGCTTGTGTCAGATTGATGCGCAAGAGCACGATCATGGCATGACGTTAATTCAAGCGCTGCGCCACTTCACGTCATTTGCTTACGGAATGCACCTTAGCAAAGAGAACCCGAATATTGAGCAACTGTTGAAA
>NZ_JAWPOP010000738.1:0-594 GCF_033344345.1 Vibrio sp. 1978 | reverse complement strand
TTTAAACACCAAACAATTGTGCTCGAATGAATCCAACCAAACGATCGACTTTATTGTGCCTTGTATTCACGGCTTTCCCGGCGAGACTGGTGACATTCAATCACTATTCGAAATTGCCGGTATCCCATACTTAGGATGTGGACCAGAAGCAAGCAGCAACAGTTTCAATAAAATCACATCAAAACTTTGGTACGACGCTTTAGACATTCCAAATACACCTTACTTATTCCTAACTCGCAATGATGAACACGCTCATAAACAAGCTGAACAAGCCTTTGAAAAGTGGGGGAAACTGTTTATTAAAGCTGCACGCCAAGGCTCGTCTGTTGGGTGTTACAGTGTAGCGGAAAAACAAGCTATCGCTAAAGCAGTAAACGATGCGTTTGGTTATTCAGATCAAGTACTTGTAGAGAAAGCGGTAAAACCTCGTGAGTTAGAAGTCGCAGCTTATGAAATGAACGGTGAACTGCACATCACTAAGCCAGGTGAAGTGATCGCACCCGATGGTGCATTTTACTCATACGATGAAAAATACAGCAGCTCAAGCCATTCATTAACAGAAGTAGAAGCGAAGAACCTGACTCAAGAACAGAT
>NZ_JAWPOP010000073.1:0-2123 GCF_033344345.1 Vibrio sp. 1978 | reverse complement strand
CCTTTATCCAGCTCTTGATGGCTCCAACCGCCAAGAACGACAATCATGTCAGCCCACCGGCCGTTGGGAAATTCAAGACGGATTTTTACTGTGTCGTAGGCATCCGCCTGATCAAGAAAGGCTTGTAAATCGGCGTCGGTTGGGTCATCAAGGAACACAAATTCTTTGTCTGGGCCTTCCGGCATGTCAGTTATGTATTTGCGCTCGGTATCGATTAGACGATCCGCTTCAACAAAGCCAGCCGTACGGCCAGTAACGCCTACAGCGTTGGCGTCTTTAAGCAGTTTTAGTGCTGCGGTTTCATCAGCGATAGCCCCGTAAAGCATACGGGTGCCAGCGGGTAACTTGGCGTAGGTGCTAGGTTCTGCGATTGGCATGGGTGTTTTCTCCCGTTAATGGATAATGACAAAATCCAGGTTAAATTGATAAATAGGGTTAATCTCGTTTTCTAGCCATTGGTCGAATCCGCCGTTGAGCGTGGCTAGCTGTATTCGGTAGCCACTGGCGGTTCCTTCGTTTAACACCCCATTAAATTCGTGCAGCTTATCCACGATGTCGTTCGCCAATTGTTTTCCGGCGTCTGGGTCATGGTGGTACACCGTTAGGCTGTAGACGTCTTCACGGATTCCGGTCTTTCGCAAGTTTCCGGGAATAACACCAGGTGTAATACAGCGATAAACCACTGCGTTATCGGCTTTCTCGGGGCGCTTCAGCCAATAGCAATCCAGACCAGTTAACGTGGTTAACCAGGCGTTTAAGGCTTGTTCTAGGTTCATTTGGCTTGCTTCTTGATCGCTTTTTGAATTTCGATAGCCAATACCGTGCGAAACGTATTCACCACACGATGGCGGTTCTCAAATAGAGACGGACGCATAAATGGGTCTGGTTCCTGCTTTGCGGTGCCATACTCCTGAGCAATCGCTTTCTGGCTGTGCTTTTTCGACGGACCCACACGAGTGGCCAAGGCGTTATCTTTGCCGCCGTGCTTGCTGTCCATCTTTTTGGTGGTGATCTTGATGCTGTCACGCATGTGCTCACCATCAGCGCCAACCGCGTCATAACCAGCCCCCATTGCCATGGCCAGTTGAACACCGCCCATGGCTTGACGGCTGGCTTTACGCAAGGTTCGCAAGCCGGCCTTTTCACCAATATCGGTCAGGGCTTTTTCCAACTCTTTCAAACCAGACACATCCCATCGGTCAAGCTGCATAATGCTTACTCCTGTAAATCAAGGATCCGGTTGTATGGGTGGCGGGGTTGATTTCGGGTTAGCGTCAGCGTCCAGGATAAGTTCCTGGCGACGAGGGTCCGAATCGTTCACGCCTGTGATTTTCATCCAGCGGCCTCGCCACTGCATCCAGTAACCAGGCTCGATATTTTCACGCCAACGTAATCGCCACTGGTACCCGTTCTGGGTCTGTTCGCGGTTATTTACGGCGGTTTGGTCACTCGAACTGGTGATTAGCTCTGCCCATGCTGTTGCTGCTTTTACCAGTTCGATCGTAGGCGCACCGCTGTTGCTCTTGCCCTCAACGGAACGATACAGGGTTACACGTTGGTTGAGTTTGCCGGCTTGCATACGCCCTCACAGATTGATGTCTCGATCAAAATCCAACAAAAAGCTGACGCCTAAAGGAAGTGTTTTAACGCTGCTTTCTGTCACCGCTTCTCGATGTCCAAACCAGTGGCCTATTAACAACAACACCGCCAACTCCGTGTCCTCTCTGGCCACAAAGGCATTTTCTGGCACTTGCTCTGGGTCTGCTGGCACTTCCTCTTGCGTCCAGTAAACTGGCCGATTGAGATAGTTCTCAACAGATTTCTTAGCCGCTGATAGGTAGAGCGTAAGCAAGGTGTCATGGTCGGTAATGTCGTCATCGATACTGCACTGGTTTTTGACTCTAACCAGATCAAGCATCGGCTTTTACCGCCGTGCCATTATCAATCAGGCGCTGCGCTTCTTTTTCTGAGCACGGGTAAAGATCACCAACCGTGAAAGACTGCTGTTTATCTGAGTCCCACAACGGCATCTTTAACTTCACTTGAGTATTGCCGTTTGGTTGCTCCGAAGTCTCTGTCGACTCTTTGGTGATCTCTGCTGTCTTGGCTTTCGTGGTTGCCAT
>NZ_JAWPOP010000737.1:0-594 GCF_033344345.1 Vibrio sp. 1978 | reverse complement strand
TGGCCAATTTCTTCTTGTGCGGTGTCAACGTCTTTACCTTGACCGAGAGCTAAACCAAAGCGGCGGTTACGTGACTGGTTGTCGGTACACGTAAGAACCAAGTCACCTAAACCAGCCATACCCATGAAGGTTTCTGGTTTGGCACCAAGTGCAGCGCCAAGGCGGCTCATTTCAGCCAAGCCACGGGTAATCAACGCAGTACGTGCGTTTGCACCAAAACCGATGCCGTCTGACATACCTGCGCCAATTGCGATAACGTTTTTCACTGCACCGCCAAGTTGCATGCCGATGAAGTCGTTGTTCGCGTACACGCGGAAGGTTTTGCTACAGTGGATTTTCTCTTGCAGATCCGCCACGAACTCTGCATCTGGAGAGGCAACGGAAATCGCAGTTGGTAGACCCATCGCGAGCTCTTTCGCGAACGTTGGGCCAGATAGAACGGCCAGCGAGTAGTTCTCACCGATGATGTCGTATGCGACGTCTTTGAGCAGTCGGCCAGTTTCAGGTTCAAGACCTTTGGTTGCCCAACAGATACGCGAATCTTCGCGCAGGAACGGTTTGCAGCTGTTAAGCACGATGCCAAAGACATGGCTT
>NZ_JAWPOP010000736.1:0-594 GCF_033344345.1 Vibrio sp. 1978 | reverse complement strand
CGATCACTTCGCTCGCTTGTCCTGCTTTAAACAGGCTTGCCGCTAAGTTTTCTACCCCTTGTGGCGTGGTGCGCTCAGACATGCCAATCAATACCGCGCCTTTACCGATCACCAGTACGTCACCGCCTTCAACGTTTGCGTTGTCGTAATGCAGATCATCATCACCAAAATATTTAATGAAGTCTTGGCCTGCAAAGATCGGGTGCCAGCGATAGATAGCGCGTAAATGGTTTGTTTCGCGCTGGCGCGCAGGCATCATCATTGGGTTGAGTGATACACCGCCATATACCCAACATGAGGTGTCGCGGGTAAATAGATGGTTTGGTAGTGGTTCGATCACGAAATCCAGTGGGCGCTTCATCTTCGGTAGCATCGAAGAAGATTGAATAGGTAACTCAGAATAGGCTAAGCCGCCAAGCAAAATAGTCGCGAGGTGTTCGTCGTCCATTTCCAAAAGATATTGGCGTAAATCGCGAGCGAAGGTTGGCCCGTAGCGGAAGTCAGAAATCTGCGTATTCAACAGCCACTGCTTTGCCTCTGGAACGGCTAGGGTTTCCACCAGTAAATCGTGGAGCAGAAGTACTTCAACATCTT
>NZ_JAWPOP010000735.1:0-595 GCF_033344345.1 Vibrio sp. 1978 | reverse complement strand
CAAAGCTAAAGCCTTGATCTTTATTAGGGCCTACATTTTGTTGGTCGATCTGGACACTAGAATAACCGGCAAGTCCGTAAAGTGCTACACGCTCGGAGACAGGCATATTCAACTTAATAAAACCACTCGCAAGACTATCTACTGCAAGTCCGCTATCTCGTTGTACAGAAGTTCCGTAACGTGCTTCAAAAGCGAGGTAATCATTGAAAAAGTAACCAGCTTGCGCTTGAAGAAGGAAAGGGTTCCCCTCGGTTACTGGAGAAGAGGAATGATGAAATTCAGCGTTAGAGTAACTTACTAACGCACCAGCATAAAAATCTGCTGAGGCAGAAAATGAGCACAAGCCTAAGCTGATTGCACTCAACGCCCCTAGCCATGGTCGGTTATTAATCACGTAAGTGTTCCTTGGGTGTCGACTGACCGCTGCACATTATGAATGACGCGCGCAGTGAATGTCGGTTAACTTTTGTCAATTTCATTTGTGCGTTTCCACGCTACCGCCCGGCGGCATTACGCGTTAGCCACTGTTCGCTGATTCCCGATTCATTCGGTTTATTGATATAACTATTCTTTTTAAGCCTCACTTTTGCGACTA
>NZ_JAWPOP010000734.1:0-595 GCF_033344345.1 Vibrio sp. 1978 | reverse complement strand
ATAGAGGAAGATAGCGGGCATACCCCCGTCGCAGCGATAAGGAAGCAGCCAAAAAATGGGTCGCAGCTATAAATCAGATATTCGTAGCACGTCTTCAGGTTGCCAACAGAACTGTTAAAACCGACCCCAGCAATACCAATACCGTTATCTGTCTGAGCTGCCGCAATACCTGCGACATGGGTGCCGTGTCCAACCACGTCCTCTAACGTATCACTTTGATAATCGGTGATGAACTTCTTCTGCTCAACACATTTTCCGTTCCCGAACTCAATGCTACTCACGCTATCCCCTGCCATACGACAATCAATACCGGAATCGAGAATTGCTATCTTGACGGCAGAACTACCTTTCGTCATATCCCAAGCTTCGGTGGCATTGATATCTGCACCAGGCAAGCCAGAGGCCTCATCCAGATACGGACCAAATAGTGGGTCATTCACCACGGTAGAATGTACTTGCCCAGTATTATTGAGCGCCCACTGCTCAGAAAAGTAGTCATTAGCATAGATACTTCCACCGAGACCTTCATTGGGCACATACTGAACAATGTGGTTGATATCAGGCTCTGCATACAACACATTCGGGTACTGGTTAC
>NZ_JAWPOP010000733.1:0-595 GCF_033344345.1 Vibrio sp. 1978 | reverse complement strand
CATGATGTTCTGAGCCACAAGCGCATTCATTACGATGTTTTGCTGCGTGAGCTCTGCTCCTTTGGGCAGTCCCGTTGTGCCTGATGTATACAAAATCACACAAGTGTCATCCGCATCGCGAGCAACGTAATCCGCCAAAGGTTCGATATCTTCTATAAAAGACGTCAGTGTCGGTAAACCTTGGTACTCTTTTTGCGTTTGATCTTGCGTCATTACGATCATCGTTTCACACGCATCCACCTCTTTAAACGCTTTCATGCCTTCTTTCGCCATTTGCAGTTCGGGCGTTCCTTCAAAACAGAAGTAAAACTTCGCTTTCGAATCTTCTAGGTGGTATTTGATTTCTCTAGATTTGAGCAACACGTTCAGCGGAACGGTAACGGCACCCGCCTTCTGAACCGCAAAATAAACGAAAGGAAAGAAAGGCAAATTCGGGCACGATAGCGCCACTCGGTCTCCCGGTTTGACGCCCGCTTTAATCATCGAAGTCGCGATCTTACCTGCAATCGCGTCAAATTCTGCGTATGTGAATTTTTTATCACCACATATCAAGGCTGTTTTATTCGGTTTACTTGCAGCATTTCTCTGCAAGGCA
>NZ_JAWPOP010000732.1:0-595 GCF_033344345.1 Vibrio sp. 1978 | reverse complement strand
AGCGCATCAACATGGCAACTCACCCACTTGAGTTCGAACTTTACTACTCTGTATAAGGTTCAAACTGTGTAAAATGTAAACACAGTAACAAAATATTAGGCTCGCCTCGCAGGCGGGCCTTTTTTGTATTCGTCAGTCAAGATTCGCCGTTTAACATGAGGGGATAATAAAAATACGCTTGGGCTATTTTTACCTTGTAGGTCAAAGGTCTAAGCCATTGAAACGTGAAATCATCGATCAAAAGAAGGTGAGCCATGAAAGTTCAGCTTATTCCATCGCTATGTGTACTCAGCGGCACGCTACTGGCCTCTGTAGCCTCGGCTCAGGTCGCTTACACTTGGGTAGACGAAAACGGCGTAGTGCACTTCAGTGACACCCCAAACCAAGGCGCGAAGACCATCGCATTGCCCAATCTTGAAGCCAGTGCACCAGCACCAGAAGTCGAGAGCACTGAATCACTTGCGCCACAAGCCAAAGCAGCCCCCGAGCCAGAAGAAGAGCTAGAAAAGAAATCGGATAAGCCTCAACCTTTGCAGCTGGCGATGCTCACACCTCAACACAATGAAACCATTCGTAGTAATCGTGGCTTGATCAA
>NZ_JAWPOP010000731.1:0-596 GCF_033344345.1 Vibrio sp. 1978 | reverse complement strand
TTCGTCATTGCATTGGGGCTGCTTGATGGTTTCTCGCTGTTTTTACGTGTCGATGCTTCTTTGGGTTCATTGTGCTGCAGGTAGTGCTGCCAGTTAGTGCGAATGTTTTCGTAATTGTATTGGCAGAAGTCTTTGCGATCTCGAAGGTAGTCTTTTTCAACTTCGTCGAGTAACGATTTGTACTGTTCAGGATCGCTGCCATACACCAAGCACAAAGTGGAGAAGTAACGCTGCAGGTCAAAACTGTGTTCGTCAATGTACTCGCCGAAATCGTAATAGTCGGGTCTGTCATCGGACTCAAACGCAAACATGTCGGCGGCACTGATGGCCATATCGGCGCCATCGTCTAAATAGTCGATCAGTAAAATAGTGGCGAAATTGTCAACGGCATCTTCTTCTTTCCCCAACACAGGGATGCTTTGATCCTCGATGTACGCATGCCCAGCTTCATGCAGCAAAGTGTGTAATAAGGTATCTAATGCACCAGTCTTTGGCGATTTTCCGTAGCGATCTTCATATTGGTTGTTGGAGAAGTAATTGAGTGACTCCAAGTAAAACGTATACGGAATATGGATGGTGTGCGTGTCGGGATCGTA
>NZ_JAWPOP010000730.1:0-597 GCF_033344345.1 Vibrio sp. 1978 | reverse complement strand
TATTGAGAGATGCTCTGTAAATCTTGCCCATCAGCACCTATTGGATCCGCTCCCTGTTCCAACATCATACGAATCATCTGGTTACAAGGTACGCCAGAGGCATCTTGGCAAGTTGCAGGATCGGATAACTGATCCGCATATTTGTATGCCCAAAGTAACGCAGCTGCGCCAGCAACATGAGGACTGGCCATGGATGTACCCGACTGCCAATGCAGACAGGCGTCATTATCGTAATCGAAGGTACCACACTGCTCATTTGGCATCGTCGAGAGAATACTGTCACCAGGTGCCATTAGCGACACCCAATCGCTACCGAAAGTAGAAAAACTGGCACGATTGTCATCGTCATCCGTTGCACCTACGGCAATCACGTTGTCATAAGCTGCGGGATAGTTCTTGATCGGGTCTCCGGCGTTCCCTGCTGCGCTCACTAACAACACGCCTTTCCCCCAAGCGTAGTTAACGGCATCATTTTCCGCTTGGCTATAACCGACTAAGCTAATCGGGTTGCCCTCTTCATCGATTTCATCAGAGCCATAACTCATGTTAATCACGTGGTAGCCGTTATCGGCAGCATAGGTGATCGCATCAATGGAG
>NZ_JAWPOP010000729.1:0-597 GCF_033344345.1 Vibrio sp. 1978 | reverse complement strand
GCCGCTGCGCAGTACACGAATCATCTTTTTCACATTTTTGCGATCAATCAGTTTGTTGCCGTTGTGCGTGCGCCCCCAATATTGGATGAAGTTGTACGCTGGGTTGTTGTGAGGACGAAATGCGCCATAACCCGCAACACCTAAAACAGCAAAAGCTCGCGCGGTAATTTCTAAGTTAAGAGCGTGCACACAACACAACAATACGCCTTTCCCTTCCGCGCCTTTTTCTTTTAGAGCGTGGATGTCTTTCTCGACAATGAGCGTTTTGAAGCGCCATGTAGGCCAAAACCATGTAATACCGGTTTCGATCAGTGCCATCCCGGTATTCTTGAAGTTTTCTTCCACGATATGTTGCACTTCTTCTGGCGTTTTCGCGGGGAATGCCAGCTCAAGGTTGCGCTTCGCGATATGCACGCGCTTTTTGCCATAGCGCATGCCTAGCTTGCCAAGTGAACGCCCCAAAGACAGTAATAGGCGATAAGGAAGAATATTGACGATGATAGCCAGTAGACCAAACCCAAGCCAAACTCCCCAGTTACGAGGATGGAGAAGGGAAAGAGAGAACTCGGGCTGCGTGTATTTGTCTTTACTCATAAT
>NZ_JAWPOP010000728.1:0-597 GCF_033344345.1 Vibrio sp. 1978 | reverse complement strand
ATAAACAAAAAGGCTCATTACTGAGCCTTTTTCCATTAATTATCGACGTTGTCGTTACAGCTTTTTGATAAACCGACTTTCAACTTCGATAGTGAATTCGTTGCTCTTATCGGTGAGTATAAACTGAATTGTGGTGATCGCAGAGTTTAGCTTGTCAGGATCGGCACCAAGGCTCATTGGCAAGTTCAACACTTCCCCTGGCTCAACTTGAATTGTTTGTTTGCCGTACCAACTCACATCGTTCAATCCTTTTACATCCAGATTGTATTCTTGGACTTGTTGAGTTTTGTTGATCACTTTGAGGGTGTAGGTGTTTTCTACTTCGCCAGCGCTGTTCACGCGGAACAGTTGGTTACGGTCGCGAATCACGCTCATGCCTGCAGGATCGACGGCGGCGATTTGAGCAAAGAACAGTCCAATCATCACTAAGAGTACCGCGCCGTAGCCCAGTAGTTTAGGTCGCATCACTTTGGTGTGTTTGCCCGATAGACGGTGTTCGGTGGTGTAGCTGATTAAGCCTTTTTCGTAGCCCATGCGATCCATGGTGTTGTCACACGCATCAATACAAGCGCCACAGTTGATACATTCATACTGCAA
>NZ_JAWPOP010000072.1:0-2140 GCF_033344345.1 Vibrio sp. 1978 | reverse complement strand
AAATGGACTAGCTAAAACAGCAGCTCCTATCACTAACGAACCTATTAATATTGACTTACTCAACGTTTATCTCCTTTGCTATAACGCCCTGTTAAGGGGTGAGCAACGCAATACCGAAGCTTCCGCATACCGCCTTAACCACTAAAACCAACGCATAGTAAAAATGCCACGCGTTGCGAATCACTCTTAAACAGTTTGTTAGCCCTTTGCCCAAATTTGGTACGTGTAATCAATATTTGAACTGAAACTTTGCTCAAATGTTTGTTTGAAACTCTGTGGAACTGAAGGGAAAAACACGTCGCCAGAGATGTGCTTATGAATCACTGAAAGATGGATAACATCTGCTTGTTCGATTAATGCTTTGTAAATTTCACCACCACCAGAAACAAAGACATGTGTTGTCGTATTGTCTAAGTAAGATAATGCCGATTCAATGCTGGTGAAATAAATAACATCTGGATCATTCGAGACCATTTCTGAGCGAGTAACCACAGCATATTTCCTATTGGGAAGTTTACCCATTGAGTCGAAAGTTTTACGACCGACTAAAAGCCAATGATTGTAAGTCATAGCTTTGAACAGGAGCTGCTCACCTTGTACATGCCAAGGTATATCCAATCCAGAGCCAATTACTCCATTCTCAGAAACTGCTGCCATAATGGATATTTTCATTTTTCCTCCTGAGGGCTAACGCCCGCCTAAGGGGCTGGCAACGCATAACAACTAAACTCAAACACAACAACTGCAACCACAGCGGCTCATTGGGACTGGAAACGCCACGCGTTGACAGTCCCTCTTGAGGCGTTTGTTATGTGTGTGTTCAAACCATCAAATTTAGTCAGGAACTACTATTAAACCTAATTGCTCTAAAAGTTGTTCTTGCTGCCACGAACAGATTTTTACACCTGTAAGGTCAACTTTCCGAGGGTCTAAACCATACAACTCCGAGTGGCTCAAATCACAACCTTGCAACCTACACTGGCTCCAACACCCTTCAGAAAATACTCCCCGACTTAAATCAGACTCTTTAAATGATGCACCACTCAGATTTGCGCCAATCCATCTATTCTCAAACAAATCACACTTTTCGATACACTGCCTTTCAAAGTTGGCGTATGAAAGATTACAACCTGTTATATAAGCTGAACAAAAATACATTCTGTTCGATACCTGATTCATGAAGCTAGCTTGAGAAAAATTGGCACCCTTTAAATCGCATTCTCTGAACTCGATACCAAAACAATTTGCACCTTTGAAATACGACATTGAAAGACTGCAGTTTTTAAAAGATGCATCTCTAAGATCCGAGTAAGAAAAATCACACCCCTCTAATTCACCTCGTTCAATGAAAGAACAATCTACAAATTGTGTATCGCGGAGGTTCGCTCGTTTAAAGGAACAGCAGAAAAATTTGCAATTTTTAAAATACTGACCACTCATGTCTTGATGTGAAAAGTCTGCTTGTACATATAACTGGTCTGTTTTATCCATTTTCTAGCCCTCTTTCTATTTGAGTCGAAGACTAACATTTACCAACCAGTTCTCAAGAAAAATAAACACCTTAAAAACAGCAACTTACAACCACTTAAAATCGCAAAAATAAGGCGCCAAATTGACGCTCTAAGGCACCGTTTTTTAATTCACCCATGCCGCATGGCTAGAAAAAAGTTTTGATTAATCATGGCGCTTGCAAGAAAAACACATAACGCTTTCTATACGGCGAAAAGCCGTATTTCTACTCAGATCTAAGCTCATTTAATCTTTCATGGTCAACATAAATTCAAAGACTTAAAGATAAATTCGGCATGTTAGGTGGTAACATGTCGCTTAATGTGAAGGATTGAATTTTACGTAATTCTCGTTGTGCGTAGGTGGTCGATTTAACGTAACGTCACTTTGTGCGAACCGAAGACCACTTACAAGGAAAGGCTCCTGATGGGGAGCCTTTCTTCGTTATTGAGTTACCAAAAATCTGGTTGATTCATGCGTGTAGGGAACACCCTTAGTATCTCAATGCGATTATCTTTGACTCGATAAGGTATTAAGTAAGGAAACTTTTGCAAGATTAGTTCTCTTGTTCCGAACACTCTCCCTGGTCGTCCCATTGCTGGGTTTGCTTTCAGGAGTTCTGTTAGTTCGT
>NZ_JAWPOP010000727.1:0-598 GCF_033344345.1 Vibrio sp. 1978 | reverse complement strand
CGATCGCTTCCAACGCCGTGATAAAGAAAATCAGCACGAGAGGGATAAATAGTGACCAGTCAAATGACAAGCCGTACTGCATCGGAATCGGTAGTGCAACGAGGTTGGTTTCCCCCAATTTTGAGGTGTCGACCATACCCATGAAGTACGCCATTACATAGCCAACCAGCATGGCAATCACGATCGAAGCCACGCGAATGTATGGGTTTTTAGAACGATTCAAAATCACAATTAACCCAAGTACGGTACCAGCGAGCGCCAGTTTGTCTAAGCTACCAAAAGTACCGTCGCCCATTGCAGCATAGCCACCACCCATAGAAACCAAGCCAACTTGGATCAGCGTCAGGCCAATCAGAGTTACGACAATGCCAGAGACGAGAGGTGTGATGATGCGACGTGCATGCTCAAGCACACGAGACAGTAAGATCTCGGCAAAGGAGGCAACTAAAATCGTCCCGAAAATCGCCGCCATCATGGTGCTGATGTCCGCGCCACCTGCTTTGAGTGATAAACCCGCACCGATGATTGGACCCAAAAAGTTAAAGCTGGTGCCTTGCACCGATAGCAAGCCGGAGCCGACAGGGCCAAAGGTACGGAT
>NZ_JAWPOP010000726.1:0-599 GCF_033344345.1 Vibrio sp. 1978 | reverse complement strand
AAGCAAAAGATCGAGAGCTTCCATGAGCGAGTCCTTATTGAATCTAACTGTTATTTTCTTTGCTGCTCACTTTAGCATAATCCTCTCACTCGAATAACAATCTGTTTTTTAGGGATTATCGTGATGATTCACACAAACCGAGATTGACAGAAACAAAAAAGCTGCGCATTACACGCAGCTTTTGAGTCATATAAAGCTTGATGTTATAGCTTCACAGCAAGTTTTACGCCTTGGCGAATTGCGCGTACTGCATCCAACTCACCGGCATGATCAGCGCCACCGATGATATGCAGTTTTTCACCAAGTTCAGACCACTTGTCTTCAAACGGACGTACTGATTCCTGTCCCGCACAAATAACGACTTTATCAGCCTCTAAAAGCTGCGCTTTACCATCTACATGAATGTGTAAACCGTTGTCATCAATTTTGTCATAAGACACTCCACCAAGCAGATGCACTCCGCGTTTTTCTAATGTGCGTTTATGGATCCAACCTGTCGTTTTACCCGGTCCTTTACCAACACGACCTTTGCGACGTTGAAGCACCCACACTTCTTTGTCACTCACCGCGTCTGGGTAAGGGTACAGTCCACCTGGTTG
>NZ_JAWPOP010000725.1:0-600 GCF_033344345.1 Vibrio sp. 1978 | reverse complement strand
AACTGGCAGAACTGGTGGTTTAATATACCGAAATCGTTAACTAGAAATCCTTTTTTAAGCCATTTGTAATTGCTAAAAACCTCCGATTAAACAAGCCAGAAGTAACTATGCTGAAGTATCTAATTCCATTTTCTATTACTGGTTATTTTTACAGTCCATAATGCTAGAATGGCGACTTGAAAAATTTATAAGGTTTCTCTCTTTTGAACATCCAACAAGGTTTCCTACTTACTCGCCAAGCACGAGACATCAAATGCCAACCTCAGATAGAGTTATTGCTCGCGCCAGAAGCAGGTCCGACTCACCTATTGATCAATTGTGATAAACCCGTGTTCTTCATCGCTCAAGAGCACATTGAGCAAACCCAAAACCTGGCGCTATCGAAAAGTATTCAAGTTGAAATTCGAACTCTTGAACTGAAAACGTTCGAACATACCCCTCTCGCTGCTTGCTATACGAAAGTAACCAAAGAAGCACTCGTATTACAAGATCTGCTCTCACAGCAAGATATCGTGACTTACGAAGGCGATATACGACTCGCTGACCGCTATCTAATGGAGCGCTTTATTAAAGGGAGTGTGGAGTTTACAGGTCATCAGC
>NZ_JAWPOP010000724.1:0-600 GCF_033344345.1 Vibrio sp. 1978 | reverse complement strand
GCAGAGTAGGTTGGCGCGCTTTTCGTTGCTGAGTCGGCGAAAACTGCGTGCAACTTTGTCTGCTGCTTCTGCAGCTTGGTTAACTTCCATCTCTCCATGAACGGGGAAGGCCGTCGTTAATCGTTCACCGGTAAAGGCGTTGGTGGCGTAAAACACCTGTGAGTTTTGCGAATTCATTGTTCTTCCTTACTGTCCTTATTTCACTTCAAATCCGTACGCGTACGGGTCTTCGTCATCGACCCAAATGGTGTTGTGGCCATACACTTGTGCCCAACCTTCAATGCTCGGCAAAATCGCCGTTTGTCCGTTTACTTCGGTGATACCCTCAATACGGCCGTTAAATAGGCTGCCGATGATGCTTTCATGCACGAAATCTTCGCCTGATTTGAGTTTTCCTTTCGCGTGCCATTGCGCCATGCGTGCGCTCGTGCCGGTTCCACATGGCGATCGGTCGAGTGCTTTATCGCCATAAAAAACGGCATTGCGAGCCGTTGCGCCGTCTTGCGTTGGTTTCCCTGTCCAAAGTACATGGGAAACGCCGCAAACCGTGGGATCATTTGGATGGATGCATTCCACTGCATTAGAAACGGCGGTGCGCAC
>NZ_JAWPOP010000723.1:0-600 GCF_033344345.1 Vibrio sp. 1978 | reverse complement strand
TGATGCGATTAAGCGAATGAAGTTCGACAGCGTGTTACTGGTAACGGGTGAGCATGAGACCAAAGTTGGGATGAAATACTTTCGCGAAATGGTGCCAATCATCAAGCAGCGATTTAATTATTTAGCGATGGAAGTCCAACCGTTGGATCAAGACGAATACGTCGAACTGAAAACATTGGGCCTTGATGCGGTGATGGTGTATCAAGAAACCTATCATCCCAAAACATATGCTCAGCATCATTTGCGTGGCAATAAAATGGATTTCCGATACCGGCTTGAAACGCCTGATAGATTGGCAAAAGCGGGGATCGACAAAATCGGTATTGGCGCTTTGATTGGTTTGGAAGAGTGGCGCACCGACTGCTTTTTTGCTGCTGCTCATCTGGATTACCTTGAGCGTACTTATTGGCAATCGCGTTATTCGATTTCTTTTCCTCGTTTACGCCCTTGTGCCGGTAATGTACCAGCGTCGGGATTACAACCGAAGTCTGTCATGACGGATAAGCAGTTGGTGCAATTGATTTGCGCCTATCGGCTGTTTAATCCGGAAGTGGAGTTGTCATTGTCGACGCGCGAATCACCGCAGTTTCGCGACAATGT
>NZ_JAWPOP010000722.1:0-601 GCF_033344345.1 Vibrio sp. 1978 | reverse complement strand
CCACTTGGCGGCAATATCGGCGTCCAACTGTTGCCTATTGTCGGGGTTAAAGATGGCAACATGATGAAACTCTAGCCGATGCAGTGGCTGCACAGAATCAATCACTGCGCGAGTGCCGCCCATATCCGGATCAAAAAAGGTGATGTCGCTGCCCTCTTCCCACTCCCCTTCGAATTGAGATTGAGGTGAAAATGCCTGCGCCCAACGCTTGTAAAGCTCAGCATCCGTCAGCACTCTCCATACGCGCTGCGGAGTCGCGGTTATTTCTACGTAATAGGTTAATGTAAGCATGTTTTCTCTCCCTGAACCTTCATTGACGCTAGTTTATTCTCAGGAAAAATCAAATTTGCTTGCGTTTTAAATGCTTATCTCAACTTACTTTTACGAGGCACTAAGATGTTCTCGTTTGTAACGCCTTGCTTTGATGATGCTTGACCAATACATCCCAGCACCCATTCAATACCGTCGCGAGCACAATTAAGCCCATGCCCGCGATTTGAGTGCGGCTCATTACATCAGCGAAAAAAAGTGATTGCCAAACGGCCGTAAACAACAAGTTGGTAAAAATCAGTGGTGCGAGTTGAGAGCCGCTACTGGCCAG
>NZ_JAWPOP010000721.1:0-601 GCF_033344345.1 Vibrio sp. 1978 | reverse complement strand
TACATGGGCTGAAATCAAATCAGAAGCAAACGTTCAGGCTAGACGCGGCGTCAAGAAAGTTGACGCTAAGTTTTTTGGCTTCGATAACGACCCGAAAGTTCTGAAAGTTGCACAAGAGAACGCTCGCAGAGCAGGGGTTGAGGAACTGATTGAGTTTGCTCAAGGCGATGCGGCAACTATTACGCGACCTGCAGGTTTTGAAAATGGTGTGATTGTATCTAACCCACCTTACGGCGAACGTTTGGGTACAGAGCCAGGTCTGATTGCGCTTTACACCGCGTTTGGTGGCCAATTGAAAGCAGAATTTGGTGGCTGCAAAGCGTCTATTTTCTCTAGTTCAGATGAGTTGCTGAGCTGTCTTCGCATGCGTGCAGATAAGCAATTCAAATTAAACAATGGTGCGTTACCGTGTCACCAAAAAAACTACAGCATCGCAGAACGTAGTGCCGATGAAGTAAAAGGTGCAGATACCAATACTCAAATCGCTCCTGATTTTTCAAACCGTTTGAAGAAAAACATTGGCAAAATTGGCAAATGGGCTCGTAAAGAGAAATTAGATTGCTACCGCATCTATGACGCAGACCTTCCTGAATATAACGTA
>NZ_JAWPOP010000720.1:0-601 GCF_033344345.1 Vibrio sp. 1978 | reverse complement strand
GCTCTGGATAAATCTACGATGTAAAAGTCACAGGTAGCGACTTCGCTCTCTTCTCCTTGGTCGACAAGAGCAAACATACTCGCTGTCATTACATTGATACATGATTCAATATCATTTGAATAAGGAGCAGTTGTCAGGGCGTAGTTTATGATCATTGTTCTGTTCCTTTTCACTCGCTAGTAGCACAACGTCGTTTAATAAACGTGACGCGAACACTTAATTTGATGAGGTGTACCAAAGTGACCTCCCTCAGATACTTTAATTAATTCATCGGGCTGTGTTGGCGGAGTGCTGACTCCCGCAATCTTCATACTCACCCCTTTTAAACTTTTTTTAAAATGTTTTACAGAGCCGGTATTACTTACAGATATTGGGAGTCAATTTCTTATTATGGTTAGCGTTAATCGGATGGGTGAGCATTCCGACAACGGCCAACTGACAGCGCAGGATTTTTCACGTTTTCCCTATCTAAAACAGTGATCTATTGCACATTTTTATTGCGATTATTCCAGAAGTTTGGAATTCTAATGTCGAGTAAAAATGCAAATAAACTGCGTTCTCCACACGACCAAATTTTTCTATTATGTGCAAATTAAAAAGT
>NZ_JAWPOP010000719.1:0-602 GCF_033344345.1 Vibrio sp. 1978 | reverse complement strand
CGCCTCTGACTGCCAAGGCATCCACCGTGTACGCTTAGTCACTTAACCATACAACCCGAAGGAGTTTCGAGTTGATGTTCAAATCACCAAAGTTGTCTCTCATTATTTGAATGAGCGAGAGACATTCGATTTTGCCGGACTCAAATTCCAAGAACACTTGAATGTGTTTTTAGTTGTATTCATAAATGAATACTTTGAGAACTTTACAAACAACAATAAATTGTTGTTTTGTCAGCTTTCCAAATTGTTAAAGAGCTAGATTTTCTGATGAAAACCATTTTTAAAGATTCTTTTTCAAGAACACTTAAAGATGGTGGAGCTATGCGGGATCGAACCGCAGACCTCCTGCGTGCAAGGCAGGCGCTCTCCCAGCTGAGCTATAGCCCCATCAAGGTGTCGATACTGTCGCCAATTCCTTGGGAAAGAAATTGGTGGGTCTGAGTGGACTCGAACCACCGACCTCTCGCTTATCAGGCGAACGCTCTAACCACCTGAGCTACAGACCCAGTATCGTCTCTTTACTTTATAAACCGTATCAATCTGTGTGAACACTCATCGCAATAATCATCGTTTAAGGAGGTGATCCAGCGCCAGGTTCCCCT
>NZ_JAWPOP010000718.1:0-603 GCF_033344345.1 Vibrio sp. 1978 | reverse complement strand
GAGCTGAAGTGCCCATTCTGGCTGACGGTGGAATGGAAGCGCGCGGCTTGGTGAGCCGTACCGTTATTCCGGTATACAGCCAAGTGAACGATTTGATCGGCTTCCTTGATGGTGGTTTGCTCCTCAACAACAGTACTGTGCTGGTGGATCAAATCCGCGATCTCATTTATCTCAGTGATAATGACCGCCTTCGCCCTGTGGGTACGTTGACCGTGTTTCTTGATGATTTGCGTGTGAGCACCAACGTTCCTCTAGACAGCGACCATAGGCTAGGGCGCGCTATTGGTACGCGAGTGAGTGCTGAAGTGTATAACCAAGTGCTCTCTCAAGGTCAGCAATGGGTCGACCGCGCGTATGTGTACGACGCGTGGTACATCACCGCTTATCAACCAATCAAAGACCAGTACGATAACGTCATTGGTATGCTTTATACCGGCTACCTGATGTGGCCATTTGTGAAAGCGTACATGACCAACATCGCCGAAATCAGCCTTATTACCTTAATGCTATTACTGGTCTCTGGCGTGATGGTCTATCGCGGTTCGCGTGATTTGTTCCGACCAATAGAGCGCATTCATAAAGTCGTTAAGCTCGTTCAACTTG
>NZ_JAWPOP010000071.1:0-2164 GCF_033344345.1 Vibrio sp. 1978 | reverse complement strand
GGTCGGGTAGACGACACTTGTTACCAAGTGCGGCCCCCCTAAGAACCCAGCGTGCAACTTTCACTGCACTAGGCTCAAGCCTTCACGAAGGCATCGTTTTGATACCCAGCAACTTATAAAGCAGCGAGAGTAGGCTCCTTCCAAGAGTTACGAGCTTGCCTTTTTGACTTTCTCTTAGCCAAGTATTCTTGGTGTTGAGGATCATATGGTGTCGCTGCACTTCGGATTTTTACATGCCTCTCGATTGGTACTTTGGCTATTTGGAAGAGATTGAACTGGCAATCCATATCCATGATCTTCTGCCAACCATGAAAATGCCATTGGCCTTTTCGGTTGACGAAGTATTTAAGGGCCACCCAAGTTTTGGATTTTGTCGGATGACGCCTCACTGCCCAGTGCCATAATGCAAGAAATAGCTTATGACCAACATATCCGAATACCTGTTTAGCCACGCAATGGCGATAATAATTAGCCCAACCCCTTAATTTCGGATTTATCAGTTTGATAAGATCGTTTACAGAGGTTGTTGCATGCTTTTTGATGAGTTCGCGCAGATTACTCAAGAACAGCAATGTGTTAGATTTACTCGGTTTAATGAGCAATTTCCCTTTGTACTTTCTGTGATTGAACCCTAGAAAGTTAAAGCCGTTATCGATGTGTGTAATGTGCGTTTTCTCTTCGGATAATGTTAATCCTCTTTCCGCTAAAAAGTCAGCGATCAACGGTTTGATATCGTTCTCCAACACTTCCTTTGAAGCACAGGTGACGACGAAATCGTCGGCGTATCCAATAAAATTGGCTCTAGTACCCTTTTTGAGGGCTGTAGACTTAATATGCTGCTCAAGTCCAGCAAGAGTCATTAGCATCAAGGTTGGTGATATTATCCCACCTTGTGGTGTTCCCTCATCGGTGCGATAAAACAGACCTTTGTCCATAAAGCCAGATTTTAGCCATTGTTCCAACATTCTCTTATCAATAGCGATGTTATCAAGAAGCCATTGATGGCCGATCTTGTCGAAACAAGCTTTAATATCCCCTTCAAGTACCCATTTAGCTGATTTCTTTAATGCCAAACATTTGAAACACTGCCCAATTGCATCGGCAGTACTGCGATTTGGCCTAAACCCATAACTGTTGGGGTCAGCAAGCGTTTCCGATATAGGCTCTAATGCAAGAAGATGGAGGGCTTGTTGCGCTCTGTCTATCATGCATGGAATTCCCAGTGGTCTGAGCTTGCCGTTCTTCTTGGGGATGTAGATACGCTTGAGCGGTTGGGCTTTGTACGCCTTTCGACTCAATTGATTAACTGCTTTTATGCGGCGTGCATCTGTGTTCCAGATGACACCATCTATTCCAGGCGTTTTACTACCTTTATTTTGAGATACTCGCCTTACTGCAAGAAGCTTGGCTGAGCGAGAATGAGTTAGTATCCACTGCAAGGCTTTCGCTTTACCGTGTTTACCTTCTCTAGTTGCCTTTGCGATACGCATCTGAAGCTTTAATACATGCGATTCAATGGGTTTCCAGTCGATAGACTGCCATTGAGCGCTGTCAGGAGAGGCACTAATCTCTTTAGAAATCATCATTTGCGTTTCTCCTTAAATAAAGTTCTTCAAACTTTCTCGCAACGAAAGACCAGTCGGAAGTGGGCTCACTTTCGTGACCAGACACGAGTCTGTATCTGCATCGTTACAATGCAGCCTTCGCTTTCTCCGACCTCCTTTACCCGCATCGCTATCGGCCACAAAGGCTTTCCCATAGGGAGCGATACAGGCTTACCCTGTTCCGTATGTTACGTAAAATGTCAACTTAGATGCCCACTCTAGTGCGGAGAGTACTTTGATCACGAAAGGCCAATGCCCAACTCCTTTCCGACTCTCGTTGCCGTTTTGGCCACAGCGTATTAACCACTTCCGCTGCTTCATCGTATAACGCACCTTTAATGGATTCACATACGTTCATCATATTGACTCCCTAGCACTTACCCGAATTGTGGTTTTCAGGAGGAACATCTTCTCACGATTTTGTTCCCACTCAGCCTAACGGCCAAGTTTCGTTACATTGTCAGATCCGCTGCTTTATTCAGGATCCTAGGGTCATCTGGTGATACAGATGGTTCACTCTTGTCGTGGTGAACAACGCTTCATACGACTTCAGGTCGCAC
>NZ_JAWPOP010000717.1:0-603 GCF_033344345.1 Vibrio sp. 1978 | reverse complement strand
CCGCAACGTCGGAAGTATCTGGCGAGCCTGTTAAAGGCCCTATTTACATGAAGCGCATCAAAGGTGGGGTATTAGCGGACGGTCTGAACTCGGCTATCGCTGCGGTATTCAACAGCTTTCCAAACTCTACCTTCAGTCAAAACAACGGCATTATCATGCTAACGGGCGTCGCAAGCCGTTACGTGGGTTACTTTATCTCGGGCATGTTAGTGATTCTTGGTCTCTTCCCGGGCGTGGCTAGTTTTGTTCAGCTGATCCCAGAACCTGTACTTGGTGGTGCTACCATCGTGATGTTCGGCACCATTGCCGCTGCAGGCGTGCGCATTATCTCGCGTGTTGACCTCGACCGCCGCGCGATTCTGATTATGGCGTTGTCATTCTCGATGGGGTTAGGTATCGCTCAGAAACCTGAGATTCTGCAGTTTATGCCTGAGTTTATTAAAAGCATCTTCTCAACCGGTGTGGCTGCTGGCGGTATCACCGCGATACTGCTGAACTTGCTGCTTCCAGAAAAACTGACAGAAGAAGATGAACTTGTCGCTCAAGAAGTGAAAGAGTCTTAATACTTGTACTTAGAAATTAAAAAGCCCAACCACATTTTTG
>NZ_JAWPOP010000716.1:0-604 GCF_033344345.1 Vibrio sp. 1978 | reverse complement strand
TCAAGTAGAGTTGAAGCTGACGATTTACGGTGAATCACGTTCAATAGAAAAACTGAAAAGTGGTGAGGTCGCAGGGGCGATCAGTTTAGAGTCTCAAGCGATACCAAATTGTCGCGCCGATTACTTAGGACGAATTGATTACGTTTGTGTGGCTAACCCTGAGTTTTATCAGCGTTACTTTTCTGAAGGTGTAAACAATCAGACCTTAGCAAAGGCGCCAGCGGTTTCCTACGATCAGTATGATGACTTACATAAAAAGTTTCTCACAGAGCATTTCAATGTGCGTCCTGATAGCGTGATTCATCATAACATCAGTAGCTCAGAGGCCTTTCTCAAAATGGCGTTAGCTGGAGTGGCATATTGTTTGATCCCTCGTTTGCAAATTACTGATGAGCTAGAGCAAGGCTCGTTAATTGATGTTACGCCTGGCTTCCTGATGTCTTATCGTATTTATTGGCATCATTGGCAGTTGGAAACTGGCGTATTGCAGGAGATTTCACAAGCGATTGTCAATTATGCACAGCGTCATTTACCACAGTAGTGATTGAATAGACGACCATTTCTGACGAATATTAAATGACGAATGGTTGAAATTACACCAAAG
>NZ_JAWPOP010000715.1:0-604 GCF_033344345.1 Vibrio sp. 1978 | reverse complement strand
AACATTCTTTACTGCATCGACGATCCCATCGTTTGTCGTAAAGCTGACAGACAAGTTGTTCACCGAAAGAATGGTTTGAGAAGACATCACGTATCCTTGTGTTTGATATAGCAAATAAACCTAGTGCAATGGTGATGGCGCTGAAACCCTGCTGCTTTCCATCGCTCTGGTACTCATTAGTTGTAGAGGTGGGGGGCAACAGCTTCTGCTGAGCTCATCGCCTGTAAATTCAAAAACTGTTCATGGGCGCGAGTGACATGGTCCAGCTCTATCATCCATTGAGCATTGCGCTGCGCAGAGCAAAATGCGGCCATGTGTGCAAGTAAGTCCTCACTTTGCTGGCCGAGTAGGTGGCCAACACGCTCAATCAGCTCATGGCTTTCAAGTTGCAAAAATTGGAACAGCGCATAAGTTTGGTTGAGGGCTGAAAATGCGTCGCGCTGTAATCCCAGTTTGTTGAGGATCTCCGATTGCGCCACGCTCGCATCGCGTAATCCGCTGACCAGACACACAAATTGGCAAGGCTTGGTAAGGTCATTCTCTAGCGCCTTATGGATATGGCTAGGCAAGTGATTGAGCACATCTTCGTATAAGCGATGAGCTT
>NZ_JAWPOP010000714.1:0-605 GCF_033344345.1 Vibrio sp. 1978 | reverse complement strand
TTGCCATGATCTTTGTACTCATCGATGTCTATTAGCTCAATTTTACTTGCGTTGGTTTGATGTTTTCGCTTGGATAACAACCCAGTACTTTCAAGTGTTTAGTGATTTTTGTTAGCTCTTGCAATGCTTGCTGCATTTCGGTTGAGCCTAGGTGCGCTTCTAGATCAACGTAGAACATTTCTTCCCACGGATTACCCATGATTGGACGCGATTCTAACTTGGTCATATTGATGCCGTAGCGTTGCAGTACCAGTAGAGTTTCAACTAATGATCCCGCCTCTTGGGAGGTCGACATAATCAACGTCGTTTTGGCTGGAATTTGTGTTGAGACTTCAACTGGTTTACGCGCGACGACAATAAAGCGTGTGTGGTTTTCGGTTTGGTTTGCGATGTTGCCTTGGATCGCTTGCAGGCCGTACAACTTACCACTTGAAGCATTACCAATTGCGGCCACATCATCACGATTCATCTCTTGGACTTTTTGCATCGCGTCTGCTGTGCTTGCGCAAGACTCAAGTTTCACGCCTTTCATACGGCTTAAGAATTCGCTGCACTGTTGGTGCGGTTGCGGATGCGAGTACAGTGTTTTGATGTCTTCGAGGCGA
>NZ_JAWPOP010000713.1:0-605 GCF_033344345.1 Vibrio sp. 1978 | reverse complement strand
GATTACTTTAACAGTCTTGCTGTAGGTGCGATTTCACGCCCAGTAACGGATCGCTTCTATGTATCTCGTGCGAAACTGGCTTACATCCTAGATTCAACCGCTGCACCTATGTGTGTCATCATGCCAGCTTCTAGTTGGGGTGCTTACATCATTACTATCATCGGCGGTATTTTAGTATCACATGGTATTACTGAGTATTCAGCGCTTGGGGCGTATGTGCGTCTTATCCCCATGACCTTCTACGCTGTAGTGGCGCTGTTAATGGTGCTTGCAGTCGCGCGGTTTGGTCTAGCTATCGGCAAGATGCGCGAGCATGAAATTGCAGCGTCTCAAGGTCGTGGTTTTGACAAAGACAAAGAGAACGACACTCAAGAAGCGCATGAGCTCAACGAAGAGTTGGACATTCGTGAGAGCGAAAAAGGTAAAGTCTCTGACTTAATCCTACCGATTGTTACGCTTATCATCGCGACAATTGCTTCGATGATGTACACCGGTGGTCAAGCGTTGGCTGCTGATGGTAAAGAGTTTGCATTGTTAGGTGCATTCGAGAATACCGATGTGGGTACGTCTCTTATTTACGGTAGCTTGCTTGGTTTGGCCGTTGC
>NZ_JAWPOP010000712.1:0-605 GCF_033344345.1 Vibrio sp. 1978 | reverse complement strand
GCATCTGGAAGAAATACACCCTTCTCTCCTCTTTGCTCTATAAACAAAAAGCCAGGTTTAGAAACCCAGCTTTCTCTTTTGCACTCTCATCCAAAGATCAGTTTAAGCCACCAAGACAAATGTATTTCGTCTCTAGGTATTCATCGAGCCCTTGTTTCGCGCCTTCACGCCCAACACCTGACTCTTTAATACCACCAAATGGTGCAACTTCTGTCGAGATGATACCTTCGTTCACACCAACCATTCCGTATTCCAAGCCTTCAGTGAACTTGATAATTCGTTTAAGGCTATCGGTATAGAAATAACAAGCTAAGCCATACTCAGTATCATTGGCCATTGCTAACACTTGTTCATCATCTTCAAATGTTAATACGGGTAATACTGGCCCAAACAACTCTTGCTGCACGATAGCCATGCCTTGATCGACATTATCCAAAATTACAGGCTCCATAAAGCGCCCTGCGAGCTTTTGAGGACGGTTAGCAATGGTAGCCCCCTCTTGTAACGCCTGATCAATAACAGCCTCCAGACGATGCTTAGAAGCCATGGTGATCACTGGCCCAACTGTCACACCAGACTCCAAGCCATTCCCAACCTTTAGCTCC
>NZ_JAWPOP010000711.1:0-605 GCF_033344345.1 Vibrio sp. 1978 | reverse complement strand
ACAGCAAGAAATCATCATCAATCGCGACGAAATTATCCGCACAATCAATCAAGGTTTGCGAGGTTAACCTTGGTACACCATAGACGGTGACCTTCTTGTTGTAGCGCTGCTGAATACGTTCCACCAGCAAACTGAAGTCGCCATCACCAGAAACCAAAATCACGCGGTCAACATCAGGCGCAATCTCAATCGCATCGAGCGTGATACCGACATCCCAATCCCCTTTGGCGCTGCCATCTCGACGCTGAATGTAAGGCTTCAACATCACCTCAAATCCCACACCTCTTAGAATGTGATGAAACTGGCGTTGCTTCGGATCGTTACTGGCAATGGCATAAGCTTTTGCGCTTACTACTTCCTTTTCTTGTGTCGCTACATACCAAAACTGGTTGTAATCAAAGTTACTGCGATACGCTTCACGACAAGTGTAATAACCGTTTTGAACGTCAACGAGAATGGCGATTTTTTCTTTGTGGTCTGATTGCATGGTGATCTCATACCGATAATTTGCCGCCTACCCTAAGCCAGATCGCCCAAAAGCACAATGAGCCAATTCCACTAAACTTAACGTATAAACGGAAAGTCGCGTTTTTAGGAGTGAGTCA
>NZ_JAWPOP010000710.1:0-606 GCF_033344345.1 Vibrio sp. 1978 | reverse complement strand
AAAACATCTCAGCGAAAAAGAAACAACACCAGAGAAATAGCCCAAAAGTTAGAAACCGTAAACGCTGAAAGCAAAGCGAAAACTTCACATCTAGTGCCACCGGAGCGAACGTGAGAGGCACATTTGGTCAGGTGTAAATCTGGGAAAAGAAACCAAGAAACATCAAGACTTTTGACCTTTGATCTAAACCCAGTGCTAACGCCGCGTTAAGTAGTGAGCAACGCTACCACCTAACCTAAACCATTGCACCTTAAACACAATACTCAATTTGAACTGAGAATGCCACGCGTTGCGAATCTGCCTTAAACGCTTTGTTAGCTTATTACTTCCCGAGCATTCTATACTAAAACTACAACTTATTTTGACATTAAACGTGAAGTCCAGATTATAAACATAGCCGAGAACTTCAGGTGATGAGCTTAGTATTAACTTGAGTTTTGCCAAAACCGCCGAGCGTGGAGACTCACGGAACTTCACCCACCAATGCTCGCATTGGATTTGCTGCTTTCACGTGAAAAACTTAGCCATGAATGAAATAGAGGCGGAACTTAAATTACCACCAACAAACCAAGACCAAGCAACACTATGACCGCACAGAGTAAGAAT
>NZ_JAWPOP010000709.1:0-606 GCF_033344345.1 Vibrio sp. 1978 | reverse complement strand
TATCCAGCCAACGGCTTGCGTGGCGGTATTCACCCACTTAGGCATGTTGCGACGTTTCTTCATCACAAAGCCTTTGTCAGAAAAAATATAGTCATAGCGATAATCGAGACCAATCGTAAGGTAAAAGGCTCCAGACACCATCACCGATAAAATAAAAGAAAAAATAGTTACGTCAACCGTGTCACTCGTGTGTATAAACAAAGTTAATAGGAATGGGGCGATCACAAATGGAAGCGCAAAAAGTTTAAAGTAATAGCGAAATGGTTCCTCTACATCATACTTATGCCATGTTCTGACATTATCGCCTGCGAGTATTTCTTGCTCTTGCGCCTCTTGATAAACTGCCAACTCTTCTGGGGTGATGTAAAATGGTGAATATGCCAAGGGTTACTCCTTGGTTGTTGTTAGTTCAGATTTAGATTTTTCAATCTCAGATTCCGTTTGCCACTTGCCGTTGTAAATACGTCGCCATTCAGGAAGTGGGGCGTTTTTAGCTCTCAGGTCAAAGGTATCGGCTACCGGAAATTCAAGGCTGCGAGAAGGGATATCTTCAATTCGAGGTTCAGGTCTTCCTTCAAAAAACGCTTTATGGTCTGGAAAATCAAT
>NZ_JAWPOP010000708.1:0-606 GCF_033344345.1 Vibrio sp. 1978 | reverse complement strand
GGGGATACGATACCAGAAAGGCTATCAATGGTTGCTAACTGAGTACCAGCGTTAAGGTAAACGGCAGTACCAGGGAGCATGCCTATTTGACTGGTTAAATAAAAGCGCGCAATGCTCATAGGTGTTAATCCCATCAGTAGGTTGATGAGGAAAAATGGGAACACTGGAATCAAGCGCAAAGAAAACAGATAAAACGCGCCATCCTTTTTTACTCCTTGGTTAATCGCAACAAGCTTTTCCCCAAATCTCGATTGAACCCAATCCCTAAGCAAATATCGGCTACTCAAAAAAGCTAAGGTCGCACCGATCGTACTGGCAAAAGAAACTAAAAGTAAGCTAAACCAAAACCCAAACAAAGCTGCGCCTAGCAAAGTAACCACTGCTGCTCCGGGAATAGAAAATGCGGTAATCGCAACATACGCTAAAAAATACAGCGTGGCGGCATAGACGATGTTGGCTTCGATGAATGAATTGAGTGCTTCTTGCTGCGCTTTTGCGTTTTCAAGCGTTAGATATTGACCAAAATTAGCGCCTAACAAAAGAATGGTGGCAACAAGTATCAGTCCAAAGATAAGTTTTTTATTCATGTGTGCTCCGTTTCTATAT
>NZ_JAWPOP010000070.1:0-2201 GCF_033344345.1 Vibrio sp. 1978 | reverse complement strand
TAATAACGACTTCCATTGCCCGATGCAAAGCGTTATGAAATTTCCGATTGCTTTAGCCGTTTTGTCTGAGATAGATAAAGGGAATCTTTCTTTTGAACAAAAAATAGAGATTACCCCTCAAGACCTTTTGCCTAAAATGTGGAGTCCGATTAAAGAGGAATTCCCTAATGGAACAACTTTGACGATTGAACAAATACTAAATTATACAGTATCAGAGAGCGACAATATTGGTTGTGATATTTTGCTAAAATTAATCGGAGGAACTGATTCTGTTCAAAAATTCTTGAATGCTAATCATTTCACTGATATTTCAATCAAAGCAAACGAAGAACAAATGCACAAGGATTGGAATACCCAATATCAAAATTGGGCAACCCCAACAGCGATGAACAAACTGTTAATAGATACTTATAATAATAAGAACCAATTACTTTCTAAAAAAAGTTATGATTTTATTTGGAAAATTATGAGAGAAACAACAACAGGAAGTAACCGATTAAAAGGACAATTACCAAAGAATACAATTGTTGCTCATAAAACAGGGACTTCCGGAATAAATAATGGAATTGCAGCAGCCACTAATGATGTTGGGGTAATTACTTTACCGAATGGACAATTAATTTTTATAAGCGTATTTGTTGCAGAGTCCAAAGAAACTTCGGAAATTAATGAAAAGATTATTTCAGACATTGCAAAAATAACGTGGGATTACTATTTGAATAAATAAAAAACTACCGCTAACACTGGCTCATAGGCAATGGCGGGTTGAAGTGCAATTTGCAAAGTCGGTAGCCCGCCCGAGCGTTTTCTCGGTTTGACAGGAAAGGCTCACGCAAACCGCCACTGCCCATAGCCCAAACCGTTAGGCCGCATGGACACAACGCAGGTCACATTGATACACAAAATTCTAGCTGCGGCAGATGAGCGAAATCTGCCGCTCTGGATCGGTGGGGGCTGGGCGATCGATGCACGGCTAGGGCGTGTAACACGCAAGCACGATGATATTGATCTGACGTTTCCCGGCGAGAGGCGCGGCGAGCTCGAGGCAATAGTTGAAATGCTCGGCGGGCGCGTCATGGAGGAGTTGGACTATGGATTCTTAGCGGAGATCGGGGATGAGTTACTTGACTGCGAACCTGCTTGGTGGGCAGACGAAGCGTATGAAATCGCGGAGGCTCCGCAGGGCTCGTGCCCAGAGGCGGCTGAGGGCGTCATCGCCGGGCGGCCAGTCCGTTGTAACAGCTGGGAGGCGATCATCTGGGATTACTTTTACTATGCCGATGAAGTACCACCAGTGGACTGGCCTACAAAGCACATAGAGTCCTACAGGCTCGCATGCACCTCACTCGGGGCGGAAAAGGTTGAGGTCTTGCGTGCCGCTTTCAGGTCGCGATATGCGGCCTAACAATTCGTCCAAGCCGACGCCGCTTCGCGGCGCGGCTTAACTCAGGTGTTACCGCAGCGAAATGGCCGGGCTGGTCAAGCGGTACGGTGACGACCTCAGCAAGTGCGACTTTATCGCGGCCATGAAGCTGGCCAGCAAGGGCCGGGAGCCGGACGAGATCGGCAAGGCCATGGCCGAGGCCAGCCCCGCCATCATGGAGCGCAAGACGGGCCATGAGGCCGATTACATCAAGCGTACGGTGCAGAAGGTGATGGAGCTGCCGCAGGTGCAGGAGGCCCGCGCCGAGCTGGCGAAGCAGGCCGAGAAACAGCAGTACCGAGGGCCGACATTAGGATAAAACACTTGCATTAGAGCTAATGCCTGTTATGGTGTTAGCTCTAATGCGGAGGAAATATGAAAGACCAACACGACAAGCGTACCGGCAACCTGCTGGCCACCCCTAACGCTATACGACAGGCCCGCTTTGCCGAACAGCAGCGAGCCATGGGCCGCAAGGCCGCGAGCACCCCCCCCATAACTCTTCGCCTCATGACCGAGCGCGACCTGCCGATGCTCCATGATTGGCTCAACCGGCCGCACATCGTTGAGTGGTGGGGTGGTGACGAAGAGCGACCGACTCTTGATGAAGTGCTGGAACACTACCTGCCCAGAGCGATGGCGGAAGAGTCCGTAACACCGTACATCGCAATGCTGGGCGAGGAACCGATCGGCTATGCTCAGTCGTACGTCGCGCTCGGAAGCGGTGATGGCTGGTGGGAAGATGAAACTGATCCAGGAGTGCGAGGAATAGACCAGT
>NZ_JAWPOP010000707.1:0-606 GCF_033344345.1 Vibrio sp. 1978 | reverse complement strand
ATATTTCTCCACTGGCACGTCGTAGCGATAACAACCCATTCTTCACAGACCGCTTTGAGTTCTTCATCGGTGGCCGTGAAGTAGCAAACGGCTTCTCAGAGCTTAACGATGCAGAAGACCAAGACGCGCGCTTTAAAGCACAGGTTGAAGCAAAAGAATCTGGTGATGACGAAGCGATGTTCTACGATGCAGACTACATCACTGCACTAGAACACGGTCTACCACCAACAGCAGGTCAAGGTATTGGTATCGACCGCCTAGTTATGCTGCTAACTAACACGCACACTATCCGTGACGTGATCTTGTTCCCTGCAATGCGCCCACAAGCGTAATTCTTTGCTGAACAATGACAAAAAAACCACCTTCGGGTGGTTTTTTTGTATCTTTAATTTCCTAAAATTCAATAGGTTGCATTTTGATTTTGATGGCATATGCAAATAAGTATTCGCCAAATCTCAATCTATTGCATAGTCTTAATATTGAGACAGACTTCGAGCGTCGTAGTCTCGATAATGTTACCCGTTCGCAAAGATGGGTTTGTGGCGCGAAATTTCTATCAACAAAAGAATAAGGGTTAGAGAATGGCTGGGCAGTTTAAGATGGATT
>NZ_JAWPOP010000706.1:0-606 GCF_033344345.1 Vibrio sp. 1978 | reverse complement strand
CGGCGTGGATCTCGATAAAGCGATGGCGGATGTTCGCGACGCGGTCGATCTGGCGAAACCTAAGCTACCAGCAGACAGTGATGAACCGACGGTCAATGAAGTCACTTTTGCTTCAGAGGAGCCTGTTTTAACTGTTGTGCTTTATGGCACGGTGCCAGAGAGAACCATTGTTCAAATCGCACGAACGTTGCGTGACCGATTAGAAAGCTTCCGCCAGATTTTGGAAGTCGATATTGCTGGTGATCGTGAAGATATTGTCGAGATCGTGGTCGATCCGCTTTTAATGGAAAGCTATGGATTGGATCAGGCCGATATCTATAACTTGATCGCACTAAACAACCGAGTGGTTGCGGCTGGGTTTGTCGATACAGGGTATGGGCGCTTTTCGGTCAAAGTTCCGTCGGTGTTTGATTCTCTGAAAGATGTTCTCGAATTGCCTATCAAAGTGAATGGCAAAGAAGTGATCACCTTTGGTGATGTGGCCACAGTTCGCCGAGCGTTTCGTGATCCGGAAAGCTTTGCCCGCTTGGATGGTGAGCCTGCCATTGTGCTTGACGTGAAAAAGCGTGCTGGCGAGAACATTATTGAAACCGTCGCGGTAGTTAG
>NZ_JAWPOP010000705.1:0-606 GCF_033344345.1 Vibrio sp. 1978 | reverse complement strand
AACCACTTTATCGCCAAATCGAGGGATTGCTCATATCCTTTTGTAATTGTCTTGGAACTGATCTTCTTCGCCTGCCCATAGTGGCTAAATAGCGCGACTAACTGGTTGTCACTGTAAGGAGAAACGGGGTCACCTTCTAAGCTCAGCGCTAAAATTGGCACCTTAGTTTTACGACTGCTCAAGAAGCCTTGAACTTTCAATGACCAAGCCATCATCTGCCCAGCCATGCTGTTGATATCAACTGCGCTTTTACCCAAACGAGAAGCCAGCATATCCAGATACATCTTCGGCATTTTTTGCAGCTTTTTCGGTGAGGTAAACAGATCATGCACCGGTGCGCCTAGTGCCACACACGCTTTGATCTTTTCTTGCTCAAGAAAAGACAGACGAACCATGGCATTGCCACCAAAACGGAAACCGACCAAACCAACTTTGTGATGATCAACGTAAGGAATGGAATAAAGCTCATTCAACACGGCTTGATGAAGACAGCTTGAATCTTCCGTCAAAGGCCAATGAGAACTGTGTCCGACTGATGGCATATCGACGGTTAACATTGCAATATCTTTAGGAGCAAAGTGATTGCGGAACAAACGCCACATGTCG
>NZ_JAWPOP010000704.1:0-607 GCF_033344345.1 Vibrio sp. 1978 | reverse complement strand
CATCGGCGATAAAGTAAAACTCGCAGCGCCAGCGGGTGATTTCTTTATGGATGTAGACACCAATACACCAGTGGTGCTGATTTCTGCAGGTGTCGGCCTTACGCCAACACTGTCAATGCTAGAAAGCTTGACGGAACATCACGCGCCAGTGACTTGGGTACATGCAACAGAAAACAGCAAACACCACGCCTTTAAAGAGCACGTAAACCAGCTAGTCACGGCGAAAGAAAACATGAACGCGCTCATTTGGTATAACCAACCAACGGCAGAAGACAAGATAGGTGAAGACTTCCACTTTACCGGCTTTGTAAACCTGCATGAAATCGAAGCCGCACTCAAACAAGACAACGTACAAGTGTACTTCTGTGGTCCGGTGGGCTTTATGCAGCACGTCGCGAAACAGCTACAAGAACTTGGCGTCCCTCAGGAACAATTCCATTACGAATGCTTTGGCCCACATAAGGTGGTTTAAGCGCGTTCACCTATCGGGAAAACAACAAAGCCCACGAAGTGTGGGCTTTGTTGTATGAAGTTACCGAGAATTTTCTGGAGATCTACCAGAACATGTCACGCCTTTTTGCGCGTGCAATGATGTTTTGTGGCATAC
>NZ_JAWPOP010000703.1:0-608 GCF_033344345.1 Vibrio sp. 1978 | reverse complement strand
TTTGCGCGGTTTCTAAGTCACGGATCTCACCGACCATCACCACATCCGGGTCCTGACGTAAGATCGCACGTAGACCACGCGCAAATGTCATGTCGACTTTCGGGTTAACTTGAGTCTGGCCAATGCCATCGATATCAAATTCGATTGGGTCTTCCACCGTCAGAATGTTGCGCTCGTTGCTGTTGATTTCTTGCAAGCCGGCGTACAAAGTGGTCGATTTACCAGAACCCGTAGGGCCGGTCACCAAGATGATACCGTGTGGGCGACCAATGAGGTGACGGAAGTTGTCGTGTACCGAAGGAGTCATGCCCAAACTGTGCAGGTCAAGGCGCGTTGCGTTTTTATCTAACAGACGCATTACCACTCGTTCACCGTGAGAGGATGGCATGGTAGAAACACGCACATCGACCGCTCGGCCACCAATACGTAGCGAGATACGACCATCTTGAGGCACACGCTTTTCAGCAATATCGAGCTTCGCCATAACCTTCACACGCGACACCAACAACGGCGCAAGCTTACGACTCGGCGTCAAGACTTCACGCAGAACGCCGTCGACACGGAAGCGGATAGAAAGCGTCTTTTCAAACGTTTCGATATGGATATCG
>NZ_JAWPOP010000702.1:0-609 GCF_033344345.1 Vibrio sp. 1978 | reverse complement strand
TTAAGAGGAACGCCAGGCGCGTCAGACACGCAGGAAGCATAAGCCGGGTCTCGAGCATCCATCACCAACTGCGCTCGACCTCGATGCAGGTTAATGATGTCATACACGACGCCCTCATGATGCGGTAAATCCATTAGCGAAGTAGACCAATATTCCGAATTCGCTGGCCAACCAAAACCTCCGCCATCTTTGTCTTCTTCATAGATGCTTTCAGTCCCATCCCAAACACTGCCTCGTGATGCACGATACAAGCTAAACAACTCATTGCGTGTGGCACGACGCCAGTTGTCACGGCCAGCAAAGTTTCTTACAGACAAATCATGACACCAGTTTGCGTATTGGCTGGTTAAGCCTGCGCGATCACGTCCGTATTGGTTGAACATCGCAAAGTCACCCACAGGGCCGCGTGTACCGTCTTCCGTTTTGATGCCAACGTAAGTTTTTGGTTTTGTCGCGTCGTAGCTCAAAGGTTTAACAAGCTCATAGCCTAGTTTGTTCATGAGCTTCACTGATGGTGGTGCGGTAAATAGGCGACCATCTTCATCACTCGCTACCATCAAACACGCTTCCACGCTTCCTTCTCCTGAACGAGGCTGTGGGCAAATAGAG
>NZ_JAWPOP010000701.1:0-609 GCF_033344345.1 Vibrio sp. 1978 | reverse complement strand
TACTGTTCTCACTGCTGAATGTAATGCTTTCACCGACTTTTCCCTCATTGTTTGCGGTTATTACTGCATTAGGAGCGCCACCTGAAACCAATGACTGTTGCCACTGTTCAAACTCGCTCTGGTATAGGTTTGCCCATTGATTGATGGTCGCCTTGTAATTGCTCCAATTACCTTGGCGTGTTTCCACCAGCATTTGGTTTACATCATCTTTATGTCGCTCGAACATAAATCGAACGGCCAGATAGCCCCAGCGATAAATTCGGTCAACATCAAAGCCATCGTATGTGGTTTCAAAAACCTCGCTCAAGGTGTAAGTTGAGCCGTCTCGAATCGTATCTAACGCCGCTTGATTGTCTTTTTCGTTTGCGATGTATTCTGCAATGCCTTCACTCCACCACACTACCTTTTCAGTTGGATGACCAAAACCGCCATAAAGGTCGAATCGGCCATCTAGGTAATGCACGTATTCATGTTCTAAGTTCCAAACAAAATGGTCAGGGTTGGCATAAGACGCTTCATAAGCGACAAAGTTAGGAATATTGCCCGGCTTGGACGGATCACCCTCAAGGTACATACCGCCGTTGTTGGTACTAATATCAAAGATTGGCC
>NZ_JAWPOP010000700.1:0-609 GCF_033344345.1 Vibrio sp. 1978 | reverse complement strand
TGTTTGAAAAAGTGCCGGGCTTATACGGTTCTGGTGTGATTCCCGCACGGTTTGAAGAATTCAAACTGGCGATCAAAAATTTGATGATGGAACAGTTCTTTACCGAAGCGAACATCGACCGAGTCTTGAATAAAGAAATGGCGGGTGGTGGGAACATCGATCTTCAACCTATGATTGAGAAAGTGGATCTAAACCCGGCCTTTGACTCATTAGTAGAAGTCATTGAGGGCTCCCAGTTTGGCGGCATGCTAGCGATGTTTGGTGGTGCGGAAGCTCTACAGCCGATGCGACAACCTTTCGTCGAAAAGATGCAAGTGTCCATCATCGAACTGAGCAAGAGCGACAGCATTAAAGAAGCTTTGAAAGAGCAGTTTGAATCACCAGCCATGATGGATGAGATTAAGCAGAACATCGAAGGCATTATCGACCAACGCCTTAGCGAGTTAACGCCGGCATTGGTTAAAGAAATGGTGCAAAAAATGATTAAAGAACACCTAGGCTGGCTAGTAGTTTGGGGTGGCGTATTCGGTGGTTTGATTGGTGTTATTAGCACCTTTATCGGCGCATAATCCTTCACTAAACATCCAGAGACCTATCGAAAAAGGAGCC
>NZ_JAWPOP010000699.1:0-609 GCF_033344345.1 Vibrio sp. 1978 | reverse complement strand
TTAGAGGAGTCGTTAGGTTTTACTCTTTTTGAACGCCACTCTCGAGGGGTCCGCCTCACCGAAAAGGGAATACAACTGCAACAAGCCACGCAGTTGCATTTCTCTGAGTTAGGCAAGTTGCTTGATGATCTGAGAGTAGAAAAGCATATCAATGAGGTTCGCTTGAAGCTCACTCCCTCATTCGCCTTTAAGTGGCTAGTGCCTAAACTCGAAAGCTTTCAACTAGAGAACCCAGAAATTCAAGTGCAGATCTTTGCGGAAGGAGCGCTAGTCAACAGCGATTTGAAAGACTATGACGTCGCCATTGACTACGGTCTTCACCCTTATCGAGACCATGATGCCGAGTTGATTCTCGATGAACAATTGCTGCCAGTGATGAGCCCTAAATACCTTGAGGATCATCGGTGGCTAAAAACTCCTTTTGGTGATCAAACATCGTCGATGTCTGTGAATCAATGGCAAGCGGCTACGTTGTTGCACGACGCGATGCCGTGGGAAAAAGCGACACGTGACTATGAGTGGTTGTATTGGGCTTCGGCAATGGGATTGGATTTTAAAACCGATGTCGGTCACTTTTTCAATCGAACAGACATGGCGATGTCTGCGGCG
>NZ_JAWPOP010000698.1:0-610 GCF_033344345.1 Vibrio sp. 1978 | reverse complement strand
TGAGCAACTTGCTCCTGGGATCTTCAAACCAGGTTACAGAGGTTTCCGATTCAAGGAGGCTGCCGCTGGTGATTTGCCTACTGTCATGATTGACGGTCGGAAGTTCAACTGCGTTGCCAGCATAGCCAGAGCACATGGACTTGATCCGGTAACGGTGCGTAGGCGCATTGCGGACACAAGGAAGGCCGCAGACAAACTCTCCAATGATGAGTGGAAACTCATCCTCGCCAAGAAAAAAGGTAAAGGGAAACCCTTCACCTATCTGGACAGGACCTACAGCAACATTGCTCAGTTCTGTCGTGAGCATCAGCTCAACACCAACCTTGTTTACCAGAAAGTCAAAGACCGGGCTGATAGCGCTGATGAAGAGTTCTGGGGACAGATAATCGAAACATGCAAAAGGAAAGACTAATGGCAGAAAACAAAGAGATCCCCTGGGAGAAAGAACTCATTGAGAAGTACATGTTCACCCTGCATAAAGAGCAGGTGAAAGACCGGCGCTGGCGGACCATGTTGCGTGTGCTTCGCGCATCTGGTTTCGTGCTTCTCATGATCGGCTTCATCATTTTGGCATCTAATCCGGGTGGGATGCCGTGGCAAAGCGCCAAGG
>NZ_JAWPOP010000006.1:0-223308 GCF_033344345.1 Vibrio sp. 1978 | reverse complement strand
GATGAATGTAGAAGAAACGCCTTGTAAATTAGAAGATACTAATTTGACGAGAGCCCTTTAAAAATGGGAACTTTCATGCGATTGCCCTGTAACGCATTGCAAACGCTAATTTCTAATATTGAATATGTAAGTAACTGAGCTCCACCGACACTAGCTCGTGACGGTCATCGGTTCTCGGCCTTTTATAGGCAGGCCAAATACAAAGCTTGTATATGCTAACTAACGGTTTGAGCCGACAGTTAACTACTTCTACACGCTTAGTGCTTGGTTTTGATAGGTATGAGAAATGGAGATTTAAATTGTAACCTATGCCTAACCAACATTTGCTCGCCACTTTGTTAGCTTTGAGCGTCCCTCTGACAAAAGGGAATTACATAAATTTGTAATAGTTCTCGTTTTTTATAAATCAATCTTGCCAGAAATGCACTTAGGTGCTTATTATTAAAAATTATCTTGCTTGGTTTCTTTTCTAGTAGGAAAGAGGCCAACAGATGATTTGGGCACGCTACCGCCCCTAGGTCTGGCTCCTAGAAGCAAGTTTTAGACGTAGTGTTTAATGGTTGCGTTTCCAAACAGGAGACGAATTGTATAGTAAACACGTTGCAACTAAAAGTAGAACGTGTAAAAAGCTTGCAAAAAAATGTCTTTTTTCTGACACTTAACTCGCCATAAACGTGACGCTTTTTTTGTTGGCTTACTAATTATTAAACTCCTTCCGGCATAGCTGATGTTTGTATAGCTAGCGCGTTAACCTCAGAAGTCTAAGTGAAAATAGTTGCAATAATATGAATTGCATCACAACAGATTGCAATGCTACACAGTCAAATTTATGACGAATATCTAAGTCTCTCTAAACTTTCGGTTTTGCTGTTTTCTTACTCTCATTGTCCTTGCCTACAATACGCTCACTTATTCACCACTTTCTGCTTACCTTGTTCATTGCGCGATTGACTGAGCCGTCTTTACGTCGCGAGGTGTCGCTATATATGAAAGCAAATACTCGTAAGCGTGGGTTAACAAAGGAAAAGACGTCGTTTCGTTATGAAAGTACTGCACCACGGTGGGAAAAATACGGTTACTGGCTCTTGTCACGAGCTCGTATTACAAAATGGAAGTGTGCTGATCGACTATGGTTTGCTACAAGGTCAAGATAATGCTCAGCAGGAGAGTTTGAATATCGACTTTTCTATCTCTGATCTCAAAGCGGTTGTTCTAACCCATTCTCATATCGATCATGTTGGTCGGCTACCTTGGCTATTGGCTGCAGGTTATAAGGGGCCTATCTACTGTACGGAAGCCACCGCTGAGCTCGTACCGCTTATGTTAGAAGATGGATTAAAGCTCCAGTTAGGCATGAGGCGCCATCAAAGGGACAGCTTGCTCGATTTTATTCGAACGCTTATTCGCCCTTGCTCTTACTCCCAATGGATAGAGATAGAAGAACATACCTATCTTCGCTTTCAACCAGCAGGACACATTTTAGGGTCTGCATATGTTGAGTTTCATTTATCAAACAATGAAGTTGTTGTGTTCTCGGGGGATTTGGGACCTCGTAACACGCCTCTCCTACCTGACCCGGTATCGCCTGAAAAAGCTGACTATTTGTTTATCGAGTCAACATACGGCAATAAAGTTCACGAAGATGTTGAGTCTCGCAGTAGGCGATTGCTTTCTATTATTGAGCATGCACTTCAGGATGGTGGCGTAATTGTTATACCTGCTTTTAGCGTCGGGAGAACTCAAGAGTTACTGTTTGATATAGAACAGCTTATTCATGAGCACGCCTTGCAAGATTCTCTGCCTATTATTCTCGATTCTCCTTTGGCTAAAAAGGTAACTACTCCCTATCGGCAATTTAAAAAGCTTTGGGGAGCTGAAGCGAAAGAGCGGCTCGAGCATCACCGACACCCTCTTGCGTTTGATCAATGTATTACCGTCGAAAGCCACACTGACCATTTAAAGCTCGTCAATCGACTCGCTAGCACGGCAGAAGCTGCTATCGTGGTTGCGGCCTCTGGTATGTGTGAAGGTGGACGTGTCGTCAATGATTTAGAAGCATTGCTGCCAGATAAAAGAAATGATGTGTTATTTGCAGGCTATCAAGCAGAAGGGACGTTAGGTCGGCGAATTCAGGATGGAGAAGAGAGCATCTTGATTGAAGGAAAGCGCGTTAGAGTGGAGGCTCAAGTACATACCATGTCAGGTTACTCTGCACATGCGGATAGGGACGATTTAATACAGTTTGTTTCTGGTATTCCTACTCCTCCGAAAGAAGTTCACCTAATTCATGGTGAACAAGAGTCGAAAAGATCGCTTTATCAACAACTGATAACCCTCGGATATAACTGCGTTATATAGTGAAATGAACAATCATTTAATTTCGAGGCAATATAATATATCGCAAACATAGTTTTTCGAGTTCATTGATATAATTACGTTAAGATTCAAAAACAAGTCATGAACAAGGACTCAGGTTCAAGAAAATTAACAAAGTTATGAGCATGTTCTGGATTCAGGGATATAATTTCTATACGAAATAAATTATAATCGCCGACTTGTAAGCAATTGGCTAGTCGATAACAACTTATTCCATTCCTATGACAGACAGTATGAGCGACACGCTTCAAGAACGAGAAGCTTCTGAATTAACTAAGCATAATTCTATCAGCATAACATCAGCATTGGACGAGTTATCCGCAAGTGAATCAAATGCTTGCCTTTATATCTACTGTCCAAAAGAAGACGAAGCAAAAATTGCTCAAGTACTTAAGAGGCATCCTGAGATTAACGCTCAGGTTAATAACTATTCTCTTAGAGACTTCAAGAGCAAAACGCTTTGCCACTTCAAAAGCTCGCATCTAGATCCTGAGCAGCAAGCGTTTCTTGTCGCGGCGACAGAGCTAGGTGCTTGGGTTGAGCCATTAGTGAGCTATTTTGACCGTTCACTCGGATATACTGAAACGGAGCTTTTGCACAGCGGCTACTTCTTACACCAAAAAGCTTTTTCTATCCTCTCTAATCGTAAGAACAGCTGGCAAAAACGCTTCATCGATCTGTTGTTTGTCTTCATGCTGTCATGGGTTGCTATTCCAGTAGGGCTTATTACGGCACTACTCATTAAGCTTGAATCGCCAGGTCCGGTATTCTTTAAACAGCGTCGTACCGGCCAGTATAATGAAGAGTTTGAAGTGATTAAGTTTCGCTCGATGCGGAACGATGCAGAAAAGAACGGAGCCCAATGGGCAACAAAAAATGACGCGCGCGTAACGAAAGTCGGCTGTTTTATTCGTAAAACTCGCATTGATGAGCTCCCTCAGTTAATCAACGTACTAAAGGGAGAGATGTCGATGGTTGGCCCTCGCCCAGAACGTGAAGTGTTCATCTCTGAATTGGAAAAAGCCATTCCTTACTACCGCTTTCGTCACGCCGTTAAACCAGGGGTAACTGGTCTAGCCCAAGTAAAATACCCTTATGGCGCATCGGTAGAAGATGCTATTTGGAAGCATAAATACGATATCTACTACATCAAACACCAAAACTGGATGATGGAAGTGAAGATTCTTTTCCTTACGATTAAAACAGTGTTGTTTGGGATGGGGCGCTAGAAAACGGCGAATTCAACCGAACGGATCGTAGGTATAAAAAAGAGCAGCGCCTTACGGTAGCTGCTCTTTTTGTATGCGTATTTTGTGGTTACTAGGTTCTACGGAGATTTGCGAGACTAAGACTTGCGCTTAGTTCGGTGTTTCATTGTACCCTTAACGGCATAAACAGAAAATGTAAATAGACTTCTTGGCAAACTCAAACCTACTACGTCTCTATAGAACTTCCATTGGTATGATAAAACGCTAAACTTGTTAGCTGTCATACCACTATCCATCCGATACTTTGCTAATGGCTTAGGTAGACAGTAAGCTTTTGGGGTATCTTTCAATATATCTAACCACAATCCCATATCCTGACGTTTACGAATAAGCGGCATATAGCGCTTACCTAGTGCCTGTGTGTCATAAACTGCAGTTAGACATCCGATAACGTTACTGTACATGAGTTTTTTGTACGTTGTATATTCTGGTGCAGTTACAACACTTAGCTCTTCTTCACTATTAAAACGGCTGTAGTGGGTATAGGTGAATGAGTATTGATTTTCAAGCATAAAGTTTATCTGATCGGAGAGCTTCGTTTCCACCCATAAATCATCCGCATCAAGAAATGCGATAAAGCGACCTCTTGCCTTCTCAATTGCAGCATTTCGACTAGCACCGGCCCCAAGGTTTTTATTATTTCTAAAAGTAACAATTCTTGAGTCTTTTTCGGCTAGTGATCTTAGCAACTCCCAACTACCATCAGTAGACATATCATCGGTAACGACCCATTCCCAATTTGAATAAGTTTGAGAAACTATCGACTTATAAGTGTCCTCTAAAAACTCTACTGAGTTATAAAGTGGTGTTATTATAGAAACGAGATTATTCATAGTAGTTACTTCTGGCTTACTGTGTTAGGTATATTAAATGTTCGTTCGAATTGCTGATAAGAAGCCGCTGCAAAAAATAACAGTATTGGCATGTAGATTATGTTGTAAAATGTATCGTATACGACACCTGCAATAATAAGTAACACTGTCCCTAACAATAGAGTAAAAGAATAGATATTTCTATGAATAAAGTGCAAAGAAAAAAGCCAAATAACAAAGATCAAATGGAATAACAAACCAACTGCACCCCATTGTGAAAACCAAAATATATAAACATTATCACCAACATTGGCTAAAGACTTATTTGCTCCCATAGAGAATAAGTAATTTTCCTGCATAATATCGATCAATAATTGGAAGTGCTCCATTCGTTTATATACAGATGGTATTGCTTGAATATCGCCAGATATTATATGTTGAATCAATTGGTTAAAGTAGGGATTACTCGTCAAGTAATATAGAATAAAACCGCTAATGGAGAACGCTAGCCCTACAACTATTGCCTTGTAAATAATAGGGTAATAAAACAAAACCACTAGTGCATATAGCATCAAGACAATTAAGGTTACCCCCCTAGAAGTTGTCGCGACTAACATCATTAGGTGCAAAAGTGCAATCACAGATATCATGATATGATTACGTTTCTTTACATATAGGGATACGAAATAAAAATATACTAAAGACAAACAGATTGCCAAAGTGTTTGGGTTTCCAGATAACCCAGTGACCCTACCTAAACCACCACTTACTTTCTCGGCTGAATATAAGATACTTACCATCGAACTCTTCATTAATCCTGGAAATATAATTTGCAAAATAATAAAGGAAGCCTGTATACACAGATAGAGTATCAATATCTTATTTAATTTTGATTGTGGGATAGGTTCGTTGGAATAAAAAACAGAAAAAACAAAGAAGTAAAGAATTGGCCTAAAAAACTCAAAGAGATCTCGAGAAACAAGAGATCGCCCTTCTATTAGGCCTGTATAAAAAGAAGCAAACATTACTGTAAAAACGAGGAACAAGTATGCTGCGTGACGTGCCTTTACTTCGCCTTTTCCAAAAAAATAGACCACTATAAATGACAGCATAATTAGTAGGTCGAATATTCTATTCAAGGCATCTACAGAAGAGTTTAATCGGAATAGAATTAATAATAATAGTGTTGACACTTGTTATTTTGCCTTAATAACCAGTCGTTTTAACTTATCATAAAGGTAATAAACTGAAAAATCCGAAAATAGTGCAAAAATACCTTTTTCAAAAATGTATTGCATAGCACTTACAAACGGCAATTTTACAATATATATAAATCTTGGGATTTTGTACGCGCTCTTCTTATGCCTATCTAAAATAGAGTTGTACTCTTCAAGAACACCTATTCTTGTCAAGATTCTGTCATTTGATCTTGTCTTAACACTAGTAAGAGATGTTGATGACTCAACAACAGTATAGAAATTTTCATTGAGTAACTTATATTTTTGGCAAAAAACTCCGGCTGTAAGAGAAAAAATCACGTCGTTAGATACCAATGTCTCTGAAAATTTAATATTATTAGTTCTTAAAAAACTGGTTCTATAAATCTTAGACCATGGTACATGAAACCAATATAAAATATCATCGATACCTAACTTGGCTTTTTTATAAAGATAGCTATAAGCCATAGTTCTGTTACTCGGGTTACCATCGATCTTTACTGAGGAGGGACAGCTAAATAAAATATCGTAAATATGATACTGTTGAAGCTGATTGATAATTTTCTTTAATTCGATGACATTTACTTTATCATCTGCATCTATGAACGTAACCCAATCAGATTTAACGTTTTTAAGACCAATATTTCTACAGGTACCAGCACTATTTTCTCCTTCATTTGATAAGAAATTTACCGTGCTGTACTTGAGCTTTAAAGCCTTTAAACTGGATTGATCATTACTTGAGTCATCAATTACGATTAAACTGACTCCATCAACTGAAGTCAAATCCAATAAAAGATGATCCAATGATTCGAACGAGTTATAATGAGGTATGATTGCAGTCAACAAACTCATAGCTTAAAGATGCCTCTAAATTTATTATAATAAACTGAGATCAAATTAGACTTATTTTTGTAGTAATTTTCCCACTCAACCGCAGTGTCCATTAATTCTTTACGACCCGTCACATAATATAATGCTTTAAGCTGATTTACGTGTATAAATTGATAGTGGACCGTACAAGGTCGAATGCGTTCCTCATATTCAATATGATTTAAATCATAAGTGGTCCACTTTCCTGTATCATATTTTTCTAGAATAGAAGATAGAGAATCCAAACATTCGTCTAATACTTTGTATGCTTGCTTATCATTAGTAAAATAAGCAAAATCTATTATGCCAAAAATAGAAAACATGAAACCATTTAGCACTTTCGGGGGCTTAATACTTGGATATTCGAGATAAAATCGACCCTCCGGCAACATACAACTGATGTCTGACTCGCTATCTATCATAGTATCAAACGCACGCTTAGCACTGTTAAGATATTTTTCTTTTCCTGTTAAATCATATGCCCTCAGTAAAACAGAGATCGCTCGTGATTGAGCCATCGCTGATTTCCAAGGAGACTTTACATGGAATTTATCAACGTTAGTATAAGCGAGCCAGAATCCTTCCTCTGTTTGATTCTCCACAAACCAATCTGAAATATTGATAAATCTCTCTTTAGCTGATTCATCTTGTTCATCCCAATACTGATGTAGATATGCCAGTGCCATTTGACCAATAGCTATCGGAAAGTAATGCATTGAACTTCCTGAACTGGAATCCACATAATGAGGAATTACAGGGATGCCTTTATTGTCAAAGTGGAATCGTTGACTTCTATGAGCCAACATATCGTCGATATTATACTTGAGGAAGTAATATTTTTTCAGTTCCTTATTGAATTTCACATAATCATATATAAGAGGATTAAAAATATCGTTATATAGCTTCTTGATATAAAAAAAGATCTTGTTCATTACATACAACTCTTATTATCTAACATCACTTTTAATGCCTCTTTAATTGTGGAAACATTCAAGCTCATTAATAACTTCACTAAAACCTTAAACAGAATGATTTTTGAATTATACTTAGGATAGTTTCTAACCATCAAAATGTTTTCAAAAATCTTCTGTTTCCATCGAAAGGAATTTATTTCATAGCTAGATTCAAGTCTTGACAATGAGTGTTCAATATTACCAATTTGATTTATTGTTATTTCACGATTTTCATTTAAACGATAAAAAAGAGAGAAATCAACTCCATAAAAACTAAACCTTGAATCAAATACACATCCATACTTCTTCTTCAAAATATCAACAGCTTCTCTATTAATGGTTAACCCACTGTTTATTGATTTCACTCCTGAGATATACTCGTCATTATCAATAATGCTATTATCATTAATTTTTATCGGATAAACCTTTTCACCGTTGTAGGTGACAGTAGGAGCAATTACATAGGGGCCAGTGACATTTTTATGTTCAAAGAAGGTCCTGTCACTTATATCAGTATCATCATCAAAAATTGTTACGCTCTCATAACCTTTATACCTATTGTGAATTATTTCATTATAGATACAACTTAAACTCTCATTAATATCCGATAAAATAACATCAACCCCCTCTAACTGTACATTAGTCAGACCGGACTCATTAACCCAGACAACTGTTTTGTATTCCTTACAAGTAAGCATTCCCAGCTGTCTAAGGCTGTTGATTGTGGGGATCGAATGTGGATCCTTATTATGGGTAACAATTAAGATGAGTTTATATGTATTCATATTTGTTTTAAATCAGATTAAAGTGCTTTTTAGTTTCACACAGGAATGAACGCACGCTGTCAAAAGATTTTCTGTGTTCTTGCTCAATATGCTCTAAGACTTTATGCATAGTTTTACTTGCCCATTCTAACTCTGAATCATCAAAGCCATAAGCCAAGCCATATCGATCAGTTTCATTTGGGTACCATTGCTCCTTTGTCATGTTATTATTTGGAACGACTACAGATTCACAACCACACAATACAGCAAATAGAGAGTAAGCGGTGTAATCATCATAGGATACAAACCTTTTACTTTTCTTTAAGATTTCTGCGACTTCATGATGTGACATACCATCTATAGGAACTGAGTTATCTTTATGAACTTTATTTTTTTTAGACCCCTTTCTGACAATATGACTCTCAATCGTACGCTCCTCTACCCCTTTTGTATTGTAAATATCTAAGGGATAGTAGATTACTTTAAGTTCATGACTTGATGTCTTTGAATAGCAATACTCGAAGTCTTTGATCCCGGAGTTAAACTTAAAGTAAAGCTCTCCAGCACCAAACTGAAATTCACGATGAAAATGACCAGGTTGATGTAGAAACCATCTGACAACATTTTTTGCGTTAAGAGGATTACCAAAAGTAAACTCGGGGTATAACACTACAGCATTACTTTCTTTGACTTGTGATGCCATACAAACAGGAGTATGCCAGGCTGGATGAACCTTAATCTTTCTAAACCTTTTGATGGTTACCGATAGGGCCTTTTTAACACTTGATACAAACTCTTTCTTACTATTGAACTTAATCCTTTCTGCCTTCCTAGGTACTAAGTATGCGTCGTGTCCTTCAACTTGATTTATCAGATGACACAGGCGGTGCAACACTACACTACCACCACTATTGCAATCGTAATCAGGTGCATATATAAAAACTTTCAATTACTACCTCTCCAATTCAACCTAACATGCACTTTTTTTGACATAAGATACTGGACTGTTAATAACAGAATTACACATATCACACCCTGAATGGTAAGAATAGAAAACTGAAGAAAACGCTTTTCTGGAAAAGAAATAAGCTCACTGAAAATATAAAAATATAAAACAGAAAAAGAAATCGAGGGTATTAGAGTATGGGTAAAAAACTTATATCCATTCGAAAAGTACTTTACAAAATTGTAACCACTCCATATGAAAAACAATGTTGTAGATGTCACAGCATAAAAAACAGCCATACCATTGGCCAAGTATAATGTTGCTATTATAACGTTAGAAGGTATAACTAGAAAACTATAAGCCGCATATACTTTTGTATGCATTCCTAACTGGCCAGTACTGTATCTAAACAGAAAGCAAAAATTAGACAATACCGTAAAGGTTGAACCAGCAAAAATCCAAGGTAAATATTGAAAAGATTTTTCAGATAAGAAAACATCCCCACTCCAAATATATAGCAACCTCTCTCCATGAAAGAACATAAAAGAAGCTAACGATACTGAAATCACAGATATAACTTGAAAGAACTTATAAAAAAGACTTCCGTATTCATCATATTTTTCGTCATTTATCAACCTAGTGAGCCTCGGCTGAAGTAATTGGCTTACTGGCTCACTTAATACCGTCAAAAGAGCTGTTACAGAAAAAGCAACACTATAAAATGTATATTCTTTCAACTCCATTGTCGCTGTTAATACTAGCTTGTCAGATTGATTTACAGCGATCCACAAAACAGATAAAAAAGAAAGTTGAACGGCGAAATATAGGACTTCTTTTAAACTAGAACTCGGCTCATGTTCTTCAGTAGATTCTGGTAACGTCTCAATTACTTTACGCTTATAAACTCCCCCAAAATAGACAAATAGTACGCTAGCCACACTCACTGCTACTATCTGAACGATAAAGTACGAGCTAATATCATTACTAACATTTTTTATAATCAACAATGCAAACGGCTGAGATAATGTTATATATACAAAGTTTATTGCAGATATTAACTTGTGTTTTTCGCTTGATAAAAGAATGCTTTTAAAAGGGCCTTGAATGTACTTAATAGCGAAAACACAAAACATGGATGACAAACAAAAAACCACACTGCTTTCATCCAAACCAGTCTTCAGCCATTCTGTTCCATATAGGTTAGCTATCACTATTCCTATAACAGATACAGAAATTGATATTACAATAAAGACTCGAATAACTTTATTAAATAACTTAATGAATTCTTGGTATTTGTGCTTACTGGTTCTAGACGTAATTGACTGTCGGGTTAATACTCCACTAACTCCAACATCTAAAATATTAAGACAGGCTTGTATCACTGTAAATAGGCCTACTAAACCGTAGGCCTCATATCCGACTTCATCTATAACGAAAGGTATTAGTAGAACAGCAATAAGCGCACTATATACTTTTGATAAGTACACAGCACCTATAGTTGTAAATTTCATTTCAGTAGAAGCTTTTTATTGTTTCAATTACCATATCTACTTCTTCATCTTTCATGTTATAGAAAATTGGCAATCTCAGTAATCGCTCACTCTCTCTTGTCGTATATAGATCATCACCAGAAAATCTTGAGAATTTTTTCCCAGCAACTGAGCTGTGTAATGGAATGTAATGAAACACAGATATAATTCCATTTGCCTTCATATGTTCAATTAATTTTGTTCTCTCGTTAATATCTTTTAGTTTTATATAGAACATATGCGCATTATGAGTACAATAAGAAGGTACATATGGCAGTTCAATTAAGCCATTTTCTTTAAGTTTGCTTAACGAACCGTAGTACGTTTTCCATATTGTCAGCCTTCTTTCATTGATCGCTTCAAAGTAGTCTAGCTGTGCACGCAGATAAGCTGCTTGGATCTCTGATGGGAGGAAACTACTACCAAGATCGACCCAACTATATTTATCGACCATGCCTCTAAAAAATTGGCTACGATTCGTCCCTTTTTCTCGTATAATCTCCGCTCTTTCTTTGAAACGTTCATCATTAATAACTAAGAGGCCGCCCTCACCACCACTAGAATAATTTTTTGTTTCATGAAAACTAAATGCACCTAAATGACCAATTGTTCCTAAAGGTTTGTTTTTGTAGAAAGAGTTAACTCCTTGCGCGGCATCTTCAATGACAAAAAGATTATATTTTTCTGCTAGCTCCATAATTGTGTCCATTTCACAAGCTACACCTGCATAATGAACTGGTACTATAGCCTTTGTTTTACTCGTAATTGCTGCTTCGATCAGGTTTTCATCTATATTCATAGTGTCCGGACGAATATCAACAAAAACAATTTTGGCTCCTCTAAGAACGAATGGATTAGCACTACTAACAAATGTATAGCTTGGAACAATAACCTCATCACCCTCTTTAATATTTACTAGCAATGCGGCTAACTCTAAAGCATGAGTGCAAGAAGGAGTAAAAAGAGTTTTTTTTGCTGAAAGCTTTTTTTCAAACCATTTCTGACAATCTAACCCAAAGTAACCGTCTCCACATAATTTTTGGCTTTTCATGGCCTGGTCAATATAATGTAACTCTTTTCCAGTAATAGGCGGTTTGTTAAATGGTATCATTTCTTTCTTCTTCCAAAAACTTTTTTTCTAATTCTATAAGGTTCCGGCTTCTTGCTTTCAACCTTTTTGCGGGATTGCCCAAGTAAATAGACCATTCTTCGGTAGATTTTCTAACTAAGCTCTTTGCACCAACCGAAGTTCCCTCAGAAAGCCTAACACCCGGTAGAACAACAGAGCCCGCTCCAACAATTGAATGCTTACCAATACTTGTTTTCTTTTTAATTTCTTTACGATATATACTTGGCACTGTTGGATTGGTCATTGTTTCACCAGAGTAGTCATCCGATTGACTAAAAACCTGGACAAAATAAGCCAAGCCGGAAAAGTCATCTAGTTCAACACCAGGTTCCCCTCCAGCAACAAGACAGTGAGGTGCAATGTGCACATTTCTTCCCATTGTAATTTTTCCAGATAAGACACAAAAATCATCAACTCTAGAAAAGTCACCTATTTCAATTAACTCTGGGTTATATATAGAAGCTTTGTCACTGATCTTTACATTCTTTCCAATCTTTTTAAAACCCAATTTATTGAGTTGCTCTTCGTTTAAGTACGCCATTACATTATCCTTTTTGGAATTACATATCTTTACTTGTATAGTTTCTTGTACTCATCTAAATTCAATCCCACAGTATCCTTACTGGATAATATAGGAGCAGATGAAATGGGCCAATCTATATTTAATGTTTCATCATTCCAAGCGATTGTAATCTCAGATTTAGGGTTGTAATAATCCGTACACTTATATACAAACTCAGCCACATCACTCGTCACATAAAAGCCATGAGCAAAGCCTTCTGGAATCCACAGTTGGCACTTGTTTGCTTCAGAGAGGTATACTCCAACCCACTCACCAAATGTATCAGAACCTCTTCTCAAATCCACGGCGACATCAAACACTTCACCAGAGATTACTCGAACAAGCTTGCCTTGTGTGTTTTCGGTTTGAAGATGCAAACCTCTTAATATCCCTTTCTTGGACTTAGAATGATTGTCTTGTACAAACTCTGTTTTTTGATGTGTGACTTCTTTTTCAAACTTCTCTTGTTGCCAAGTTTCCATAAAAAAGCCGCGTTCATCACCAAAAACTTCAGGCTCAATAATTTTCACATCAGGTATAGATGTCTCAATGACTTTCATTTTTTGTAGTCTTTTAAGTTTGTTAACGCTGAACGCCAATCACTAACTTTAATGCTAAAGTCCTTAAAAATTCTACCGCAATCAAGCATAGAATTAAGGGGCCGCTTAGCTGGCGTAGGGTATTGTGCAGTTGTAATATTCGAAACATGAGGCAAGGCTGTAATTAATTGCTCCTGATATGCTCTTGCAAATATTTCATTAGCAAAGTCATACCAACTCACATGAGGCTCACCTGAGAAATGATATATGCCGCTCATTTCTTCATTAAAATCATCACTCTTGCTCATCAGTTTTATCAACGCATCTGCAATATCACCTGCATAAGTAGGCCCGCCATATTGGTCACCGACAATATTCAAGTCATTACGAATTGTGGTTAACTCCAACATTGTTTTGACAAAGTTTCTGCCGTATTCACTAAACACCCATGCTGTTCGCAATATTATATATCTTTTACAATACGCTCTTACAGCTTCCTCACCTGCCAATTTACTTTTCCCATAAATTGATTGAGGATTTGGGGTATCACTCTCCAAATAAGGCGTTACTTTATCACCATCAAACACATAATCAGTCGAGATATGGAGTAATAGACTATTATATCGCTCTGAAGCAATAGCTAGATTCTTAGGACCATCAGCATTAATTTTGTAACAAAGATCGGCTTCACTTTCCGCTTTATCAACAGCGGTATAAGCAGCAGTATTGAATATTACATTTGGTGAAACCTCTCGAACTGTTTCATCAACTAAACGAAAGTCGGAGATGTCAAGAAGCTCCTTATCGTACTCAAATACCTCTACTTCTTTTCTGTTTTGCAGCGCCCTTGACAAACATTGACCAACCTGACCTTTCGCACCAACTATCATTACCCTCATTGCGAGCCCCTTTTGCGCTCACCTTGAACCAAGCGACACAGATACTGCCCATACTCATTCTTCATCATCGGCTTGGCAAGCTCTAGCATCTTTTCATCCGACAACCAACCATTTCTCCAAGCTATTTCTTCCAAGCATGCAACCTTTAATCCCTGCACGTTCTCAATTGTTTGGACAAATGATGATGCTTCATGCAGACTTTCATGTGTACCTGTGTCAAGCCATGCAAAGCCACGTCCCAACAGCTCTACATTTAAGCTACCGTCTTCTAGATACATCTGATTCAGAGAAGTTATCTCAAGTTCACCTCGCTCTGAAGGCTTTACTTTTTTAGCCCAATCTACAACTCTATTATCATAGAAATACAATCCAGTTACGGCGTAGTCTGATTTAGGCTCCTTTGGTTTTTCTTCGATGGACACAGCCTTGTGATTATCGTCAAATTCGACAACACCAAAACGCTCTGGATCTTTTACTCTGTAACCAAAGACCGTCGCTCCGTGTTTTCTTTCTGCCGCATTCTTTAACGTTGTAGAAAACGATTGACCATAGAAGATGTTGTCACCCAAAACCAAGCAGACGGAGTCATCACCAATAAAATCTTCCCCGATAATAAAGGCTTGGGCTAAGCCGTCGGGCGTCGGTTGCACGGCATACTCAATGTTGACACCGTAATCCGAACCGTCACCCAGCAAACGAACAAATCCAGCTTGATCTTCAGGTGTAGTGATGATGAGGATATCTTTGATTCCAGCTAACATCAACGTTGATACCGGGTAATAAACCATTGGCTTATCGTAAATAGGTAGCATTTGCTTAGAGGCTCCACGAGTCAAAGGGTAAAGCCTTGTACCAGAACCTCCTGCGAGAACGATGCCTTTCACATTTACTCTCCCTTTCCAAAACGAGCTAGCTTATAGTCTCCCGATAATACTCTTTGCCACCAATGCTGGTTATTCAGGTACCATTCCACTGTTTTCCTAATTCCGCTCTCAAAGCTTTCTTCAGGTCTCCACCCGAGCTCTCTTTCGATTTTCGATGCATCGATAGCATAACGAACATCGTGACCCGGCCGATCTTTCACATATGTAATTAAGTCCTGATATTTCGTAATACCTTTTGGTTTGTTTGGAGCTAATTCATCCAATAACTCACATATGCTCTTGACCACTTCGATATTTTTCTTTTCGTTGTGACCACCAATATTATAAGTTTCCCCAATTTTTCCTTCGGTCACTACTGTGTAAAGAGCGCGAGCATGATCTTCAACAAACAACCAATCTCGAACCTGATTTCCATCACCGTATACTGGCAATGCCTTTCCATCGAGAGCATTTAGGATCATATGAGGTATTAATTTTTCCGGGAAATGGTAAGGTCCGTAATTGTTAGAACAGTTCGTTACAAGTATCGGTAAACCATAAGTTCTTCCCCAAGCCCTTACGAGGTGATCTGAACCCGCTTTACTAGCAGAGTAAGGACTACTTGGCTTATAAGAAGTGTTTTCTGTAAATAAGTCACTTGTTCCCTCAAGATCACCATACACTTCATCAGTAGAGATATGGTGGAATCGAAAATTACTTTTTCTTTCTTCAGGAAGGCTGACCCAATATTCACGGGCCGCTTCTAACATGTTGAATGTCCCAACCAAGTTAGTTTGGATAAAATCACTAGGTCGATCTATAGAACGATCCACATGAGACTCAGCCGCGAGATGCATAATCGCATCAGGTTTTGTTTCCAATAAAACTTTTCGAACTAATTCAATGTCACAAATATTTACTTGTCTAAAATCATAGCGGTCTACATATAAGTTCGACTCCGGAATTGACTCTTCATTCCCGGCATATGTTAAACAGTCTAAATTAACAACACTATCATTTGTGTTACCCAAAATAAATCTTACAACGGCACTACCAATAAAGCCCGAACCACCAGTAATCAATATTTTCATTATTGTTAACCTTTTAATTTTCTAATGTCGATAGTCTTAGCTTATACTTTCACTAATTAAAATGTCTTCTAAACGCAAAATTTAATAGAATTATAGCTAAACCAAAAGAAGCCCCTAAGAAAGTTCCTATAATACATATTAATGCACGTTTAGGCTTCGACTTAACTTCCGGAGTTACTGCAGGGTCGACAATTTTAAACACGAATTCTTCTTGTACTTCTGCTAACATTAAACTTTTCGTTTGCTCTTCTATAAGCTTATAAAACGTACCTTGCATAGTTGCTAGCGATGTTTTATCTAATTGAGCATGTAAATATTGTAAGTTTTTCTTTGTATCAGAGATTGTCCGCTCTCTCATGTTTCGATTTATATCTTTAATTAACCAAGTAACCCAGTCCTTTGCGATGAAAGGTGAGTAATAGTTGACTGATATAGAGTAGAGGCCACTATCTTTATCTTGTTCAATATTAAATACCTCTTTCACGAACACTTCGTAGGCTTCTTGTAAGGTAGGCTTCCTTCCCCTTAATCCTTTTGCCTCTCTAAGCCATTCACCTGTACCTTCAGAATATACGTCAGAATCAATGATAAGCCTGTCATCTTTCATATCCCAATTGTTTACAGCCATTAGTGGAACTAACAAATCATGTTGTGTAATAAAAGACTCAACAAACTGACGAGATTTAATTACCTGTACAGCTAACTCAGTCTGACTTTTTTCCGAACCACCTATATTGACACCAGCGAGAGCTGCTAAGCCTCCCAGTTGACTTGCCATATTTGCTAAGCCACCTGAACTTGAAGAATAAGAAGGTGCTAAAAGAGCATCAGCTTTGTAGATATCAGGTTGCTTGATTGCAAATATAATTGAAGCAATTGCAAATATGATTGTACTACTTATAAGAATCCATTTACCTTGCCAAATTACGTAAAGCAATTCTTTTAAGCTAACCTTGTCATCCAAAGCCTGTATTGATGGAATTTCCATCATGTTGGCATTATCTAAATCATTCATCGTTTTTCAATTCAAGACTGCTCCAAACTACGTTAATTACAATAATAATGTTATTTATGTTAAGATATTTCCTCACAAACCCAACATCTTGCTTACCGGTGCGCACTTCTTATTAATATTTACTTAATGGCATTAATCGCGACACCTGTTTGATATAGTATTTGCGTCGCAGCAGTCCAAGTACTCAACGCATCGCGGTAATCCGTATCAATAGGTACAACAATTGTGTCGCCAGCTTTTAACCCTTCTTTGTTATTTCCAAACCAGTAACCAGAGGATGGCTTATATACAGAACCATCTGCACGCACTACAAAAATACGGTCTTCGTCTGCTTGTTTCTTAGCTCCACCCGCTTTGTTCAGATAATCATCGACGTCAAGTTTGTTATCTAATAAGTAAGTAATTGGAACCTGAACTTCACCCATGATTGATACTGTGTTTCGGAAAGTCGGAACAAAGAGGAAGTCTCCATCTTCTAGCATAAAATCAGCTGAACGCTCACCCTTTAAGATGCGATTTAACTGTACCACCATACGGCCAAGAGCTTTGCTGCGACTTGCTTCCTCAACAAATGCTAACGTTTTTTCTGGGTCTGAAATTACAGAACCTATATTGCTATCTGCTCGGAACGTCTTCTTCGCTGTTTCTTTTCGCATATCTGCGGCGTATTGGTTTAAAAGCTTCTGCTCTTGTAAACGCAATGCTTCACGCGTAAATATTGCTCCTTGAGGGTGAGCAAACTCTGTCAGACCGCCAGCTCGGTCCAATAACTCACTTAAGGTTTCACCTTGACGCACGGTATAGGTTCCAGGGAAGCGAACTTCACCCTGTAGAGTTACTGTGCTTTGTAGCTTCACATTTGGCTTTTCTAAGATGTTCAAACGATCTCGGCCTACGATAATTGCATCGTCTGAAGCACTGCCTTGGATTGCTTTACGCAAATCAATACGCTCGACATCAATATACGCACGCTCATCCGCACTATTAATCGCGGTTCGTGCTAATTCTGCATTAATTGTGAATGCGTTGTAAGTCAAACCACCAGCTGCTTCAATAAGCGTTGATACCGTCATTCTTGGAGTAATCGGGTAGCGTCCTGGGTGCTTCACTTCACCAAAGACTTCAGCAATTTGAGGGGCTAGCCCTAAACGAGACTGCTGCTGAAGTTGTAACAACACTGGGGCAAGTAAAGTGCGACGAGTATTTTGCTTCAGCTTTTCAAAGTCTTCCTCTGTAATCTCTTTACCACGGAAAATGATTTTAGCTGGTTTCGCCTGCTCAGTAGTGTTCTGGTTGATAACCATACCGTCTGCAGAATGCGAAACGGCAACAGAAGAGCTCATCACTTCTTGCTCTTTCTGTTGTTCCAACTCAGCTTGCTCTTGCGCTTGCTCCAATGTTTTTGCTTTTGAAACAGCCTCTTGTGTTGCCAATGTATCCAAGTCTTCGTTATTAAAGCGGTTGAAAACCAATATACGATCTCGTGATTGTAACTGGAGGTTGTCTTGGCTACCTGGTGATAGAATTGCGTTGGCTAAACTTAGTTGGAATACTTCAATATCACGCTGTGGATTAACCTCTCTTACCACAACGGCATAGTTAACATCAGCTGTAGAATTAAAAGCTGAGTCAACAGATTTGAAAAGATCGGCAACACGAAGGCCATTGTACCATTCCACATAGCCAGGATGACGAACATCCCCCTCTATCTGCACGTAACGAGTAAGCTCTTCGCTTTTTTTCAAGATCATGATGGCATCGCCATTTTTAACTTTACTCTGTCGATCTTGCGTTTTATTGAAATCAAGCGTCAAAGCCTCACGAGCGCCATGTGAAGCGTAGCGTTTTATCTCTAATTGCTCGACATGGGCATTCGCAGTAAAACCACCAGCCATCTGAATAAGTTGCTGGTATGTTTCACCTTGCTTGACTTCATAAATTGCAGGACGGTTGATCTCGCCTTCGATAGACACTGTTTCGTTAACAGAACCAATTAACACAACATCATCCGGTAGTAAGCGCACATCATTACTTGCATCACCTTTTAGTAACAGGTCATACATATCCAACTTACGAATGATTTTACCATCACGCTTTAGTTGGATATCTCTTAGTGCCCCACTTTCACCAAAACCGCCACTGTAATAGATAGCTTGTGAAATTGTCGTTAACGCACTAACCGTATAGGCTCCCGGCTTATATGCATCCCCCATGACAAACACTTGCATGGTACGTAGTTCACCTAATGAGATATCACTGCGCACACCAATCATTTGTTCTTTTACACGTTGTGTCAGAGAGTCTCGAACATCGGAAAAGTGCATGCCAGCAACATTTACTGGCCCAAGTGAGGGGAAGTTGATTGTGCCCGCACGATTTACGCGTAAACGATGCGTTTCATTCTCCTTACCAAACAACTGCACAATGATTTCATCACCTGCACCCACTGTGTAATTTGCTGGCACAGGAACATCACTGATCGGAGCAAAGGTGCTTGGAGAACCAGCAAAAAGATCTAAACCAAAGCGTTTAAGCTCTTCCTGCTCACCTTTTTTGAGCCGTTGTTCTTCGATATTGGAAGATACAGCGCCACTAGATTCAGCTCTAGGTTGGATTACTTGCGGGTTTTCGTAAGGAGACTTGTTTGAAGATGAACTAGAAGGAATGGAGAAACCATATTTACTCGCCAAGGCCTGTTGTTGGTCGGCGGGTAGATTTTGAAACATTTTCATTTGTTCTGGAGTGGGTGTTTGTGCCATTGAATAAGACGCAAACGTACTTGCCAATATAAAAGCGGCAATAGAGAAATATCCTTTAAACATGGTATGTCACTATAATAATTGAATAAAAGACCCTAGCCCCAAGTTTGAGCTCTAGGTATTTAAATTAGAAACGGTGCTGAAAACCCAATGTAATCGAGTTAAGGCGAACTTGGTCTTCAGAGACGTTATCAACGAACTCAAATATCACTGCGCTTTGGTTATTTAAAGCGTAGTGCATACCTAACCCAAAACTAAATCCTTGTTCTTTGTGAGAACCTACATTTTGTAGATCAAGCTGAACGCTTGAATACCCAGCTAAACCATAAAGTGCAACTCGCTCTGAAACCGGCATATTCAACTTAACAAAGCCGCTCAAAGCGCTATCAACAGCAAGACCAGTGTCACGTTGAACTGATGTCCCATAACGTCCTTCGAGACCAATGTAATCATTAAAGAAGTACCCTGCTTGCGCACTAAGAAGGAAAGGACTCCCCTCTTTTACGGGCTCAGAAGACGAGCTTTTCAATTCTGCATTTGAGTAGCTCACTAACGCACCAACATAAAAATCGGCTGACGCTGAAAAAGAACTCAGGCTTAAGCCCAGTGCACTAAGTATTCCTAAACAATGCTGCTTTCTTATCACGTAAAAGTCCCTAGTACTGGTAATAATATGGGCTGCCAAAGCAAAGTTAAGCGTGCTATGCAGGCCATTAAATACTGAAGAGTTGGCACGCTACCGCCCTGAGGCGTTGAGCGTAAGCCACTGTATCATCGCTTTCTATATGGTGTAAGTAAAAACGACCTATTGACTCCAAGCCTCTAGTGCTAGAGGAAATAGGCCGACAAATTATGCACTCTTGATAGTTTATCAGCAAGCAAGGGAGCAAGATAACCGCACAATGTCACGCTGGTGTTAGAAATGAGATCGTAAGCCATAGCAAAATAAGAAACTATTTACATGCTAAGGCTTTTTTATCTAGAATATAATTTGGAGCATTTTTTATGCTACCAAACATCGATGTTTTTATACCGGATACACAAGGATTAATAATGAAGAATACAGCTCTAGCTATTCTTATGGCTCTAAGCGCATCAACTGCATTTGCAGCAGAAGAAGCAGGCTCAACAGGCGCTGCGTCTGCGTCAGCAACTGGCACTACAGCTGTAGGTGTAGGTGCAGCAGCAGCAGTAACTGTAGTAGCAGTTGCAGCGTCAGATAGCGACTCAACATCTACTTCAACATCTACTTCTACTTCTACTTCTAACTAATTTCGTTTTGTAGAACAGAAGCCAATCGCCCTGATTAAGTCAGGGCGATTTTATTTGTAAGAGGGATCAATGAATATCTTCCGAATACCTAAATGGATACGCCAACTCCTCATTCTTCCACTACTCCTTGTACTCTTTGGTTGCACACAGAAATTCAATGATGTTTCAGCAACCGTCCAAGAAGCCTACGGTAACTACATCGATGTCGAGATGACATCAGAAGAAATAAATGCCGTTCCTTATGCCAGTGCCTATTTGAAACTTGGAAATCAAAAACAGGTGTTTGTTGTTTTAGCTTTTGCGGAACGAAACCCTCTCAATGGAAAAATACAACTGAAATGGGTAAGTGCTGACAAAGCTATGATCGTTACGGAGAATGGGCATATCGTCAAAACGATAGGTCTACAAAATGGGGACTTAGCGGGTGTTTATGGTGACGTGCCAGATTTTTCTTCAGATTCAGCCTCCATGAGCTACACACTCTCATACGATTGGGTAAAACAATATCGTTATGGCTTTCCTGCAAATGTGAATCGCTTTTATGCAGGCAAAGAAACGTTGACGACACCTATTTCTAACACCATGACCGACGTATATAAAGAAGTCGTTGAGTTTAGCAGCCTTTCTCAGTCGGTAGAAAACTACTATTGGGTCAATGAACAAGGTCAGGTTGTTAAGATCTTACAACATCTAGGGCCAAATATGATTCCGGTTGAGTTAACCATTTTAAAGGGGTATAGCAAATCATGAGCAAGCGACTACTCACATTATTCGGTTTGATCATGCCATTTTTGAGCATATATAGCTTCGCTCAAACAGAAACCTCTACTACACAGTCATTAAATGTTGAGTTATTGGAGGTAGGTAAGCAGCTACAATTTCAAGGGCCGGCTCGTTTAGAAAGTGTGTTAGCACTTGCTAAGGAGCAAAGCGTCTCGCTGCAATACCCTCTTGGTACGACTTTGTTTGATAAATCGGAACGCGCCAATAAGACCTCTACCGCCTTAAAGAACTCGGTGCTCAATCAAATGATTCAACACAATTTGGTTGCACATCCATTCTACAAATTCATTCAGAAGCAGAGCTTTGCACCACGCTTACTGTCTGCGATCGATGTTGATAAAATTCGACTAAATAAATTCGACAACCCACTGTTGCGCGGCAATTACCTGCTCGCAAGCCCTCTACGCGAAGAAAAAGTGTACTTCTTGGGAAACCTAAACAGCGTGTATTCCATTAAGGAGCAAGCAGGCATCCCTTTGCAGACACAAATAGAGAGTTTGAAAAGTAATATTGGTACGTTATCAACGTCGCCAGTGTTGATCTACCCAGATGGTCATGTAGTTAAGCCGCATCACGGAGCTTGGTTAACAACACAATATTACTTACCACCTCTAACATTGGTATATGTCCCGTTTGGTGATCTTGAATACTCCGAAATGGACCAAGATATTGTCCGGCTACTCACTCAACTGATACCAAATTCCATAAAGAGACCACAATGATGCCAATTAGAAAAAGCTTAACCCTTTCTTTAATGGGCCCAGCATTGGTTTGGGCTCAAGAAATACCCTTTGAGGCTCCCTCGTTACAGCCTTCTCAATCTGACTTTGGTGGTGTTGGCTTAATGCAGATGCCAACCGGACGTATGGCTCCTGAAGGGGAATTCAACTTTTCGGTAACAGGTAGTGATGAGTACCTTTTTTACAATGTGACTCTGCAACTCATGCCGTGGTTAGAAACAACTATCCGGTACACTCGAGTTCACGATCTGCCTTATTCGTCATCCTTCCCCGATGTTGACAATGAATATACAGACAAGGGGATAGATTTTAAATTTAGATTATGGGAAGAATCTGAATACATGCCAGAAATCGCCCTAGGGGTACGAGACTTTGCTGGTACTGGTCTTTTTGATGCTGAGTTTCTTGCGGCGACAAAACGATATTCTAATTCGAAATTAGGTACTTTTGATTTTACTTTAGGTATGGGCTGGGGCTACCTAGGAACTAGAGATACGGTCACAAACCCTTTTTGTAAAGCATCAGACAAATTCTGCGATAGACCTTCAGAATTTCTATCTACTGGCGGAACAACTAACTTCGATAGAGCCTTTAAAGGCCCTGCTGCCCTTTTTGGTGGTATTGAATATCAAACTCTTCATAAGCCTCTTCGCTTCAAGCTTGAATACGACGGTAACGATTACAGCACAGACTACCCTGTAGTTCAGGCCGGTGTAGATATGTCTCCCCACACGCCATGGAACTTTGGTGTGCTCTATCGTCTAGGAATGGCCGATTTTCGTTTAAGTTATGAACGTGGAGACACGCTGGTCGCGGGCTTAACGCTAAACACTAATTTCAATGACATGCCATCATTCTGGCGAGACACACCAACACCAGAAGTAGAAAGCAATCAGCCAGAAGAACTGTCTGATGTTGACTGGGAACGTGTAACAGAAGATTTAGACAAAATTGCAGGTTACCAAAACACGCGCATTTATGTTGATGACAACACCGTAACTGTCGTTGGTGAGCAGAAGAAATATCGTGACCGTACAGAGGCACATGAAAAAGCGGCAGCTGTACTCCATAATGAAATGCCTGACGATATTGATACCTATGCGATCAATGAACGCAGCCGAGGCTTAGTCGGCGAACAAACGATTATTTCCAAAGAGAAATATCGCGACTTTACACAAGTTAATTACATCAATCCGAAAATAGAAGATGCAACCGAAAAAGCTAGCAATAAGCCTAGTGGAGAATCTGTCTATGATGGTTTTGAGCGTTTTGATTGGGGCTTTGCACCGAAGCTTGTTCAAACTCTCGGTAACGCAGAAGACTTCTACCTCTTTAGTGTAGGACTAAGCGGTAATGCCTCATACTGGCTGACGGATAACCTTGAAATTGGCGGCTCCTTATACTGGGATTGGTATAACAACTACGATAAGTTTAACTATGTCACTCCACCTGATGGTACTACCGTTCCTCGTGTTCGCACCATGTTCCGCGCTTACCAAAATGAACATACTGTAACCATGTCAAACCTACAATTGACTTGGTTCCAAGAGTATTCCAATACGATGGACCAGCAATTCTACGCTGGCTATCTGGAGAGCATGTTTGCCGGAGTCGGTACCGAGTTTCTTTACCGACCACAAGGAGCTAACTGGGCGATTGGCGCTGACGTCAACTTAATTTCTCAACGTGATCCACAAAGTTACTTCGGTGTTTACGGTGAGAAATGGCAGAACGTGCCAGAATATGGACGTCCATTCCAAGTTATTGATAAAGGATTCACTGGTTTTGTATCTGGTTACTACTACCCTCAATGGGAATTCCTGCAAGATTTGATGATCCAAGTCGATATTGGTCAGTTCCTAGCTGGCGATGTTGGTACACAAATCAATGTTTCTAAGCAGTTCAAGAGTGGCGTAATTGCTGGCGCCTTTGCCTCATTTACAGACTTGTCTGCGGACGAATTTGGTGAAGGTAGCTTTACTAAAGGTTTCTACTTGTCGATTCCGTTTGACATCATGACCGTTAAGCCAAGTAACAATCGTGCGAACTTTAGTTGGCAGCCTCTTACTCGTGACGGAGGGCAGAAGCTCGGCCGCAAATACAGCTTAATTGAGTTAACCGACGAACGAAATCCTTGGTACCAAAGACCTAACCGTTCGGATGTGGAATAATAAAGTAATCAAGGGAGCTGCGGCTCCCTTTTCATATCCAGATACTGAGTCATAGAAGACTAAAACCTATCTTCCTGCTTCCAATAGCGCTACTTTTCGTTTCTTGCTAGAATTCCTGAGAAAATTTTAATCTATGGTGGAAGTTCTATGATCATCGTAACTGGTGGCGCTGGCATGATCGGCAGCAACATTGTTAAAGCACTAAACGAAGCTGGTATTAACGATATCCTGGTTGTCGACAACCTAAAAAATGGCAAAAAGTTTAAGAACTTAGTTGATCTGGACATCACAGATTACATGGATCGTGACGACTTTCTGACCCAAATTATGGCGGGCGATGATTTTGGTCCGATTGAGGCAATTTTCCATGAAGGTGCTTGTTCTGCAACGACTGAGTGGGACGGCAAGTACATGATGCTAAACAACTACGAGTACTCTAAAGAGCTGCTTCATTACTGTTTAGATCGCGAGATTCCATTCCTATACGCCTCTTCCGCAGCCACTTACGGCGATACCGATACTTTCGTTGAAGAACGCGAATACGAAGGCGCACTGAATGTATACGGTTACTCGAAACAGCAGTTTGATAACTACGTTCGTCGCCTATGGCAAGACGCTGAAGAACATGGTGAGACCCTTTCTCAAATCACCGGCTTCCGCTACTTCAACGTATATGGCCCACGTGAAGACCACAAAGGTAGCATGGCATCAGTTGCGTTCCACCTAAACAACCAACTTAACGCAGGTGAAAATCCTAAATTGTTCGCGGGCAGCGAATCATTTAAACGAGACTTCGTTTACGTTGGTGATGTATGCAAAGTAAACCTGTGGTTCTTAGAAAATGGTGTGTCAGGCATTTTTAACTGCGGTACTGGCCGTGCTGAATCTTTTGAAGAAGTAGCAAAAGCAGTTATCAAGCATCATGGCAGCGGTCAAATTGAGACCATCCCATTCCCTGAGCACCTAAAAGGCGCTTACCAAGAATTCACACAAGCGGATCTAACCAAACTGCGCACCGCAGGCTGTGATGTTGAATTCAAGACAGTTGCAGAAGGCGTTGCCGAATACTTGACTATCCAAAACAGTTAAGCACCACAAGGTGGCAGAACCATAACCTGCCACCTTTACTCAAGTGCAATAGCCTGTATCATTCCTTAATATCTTTTTCTCATTTAAACCACTTCGCCAGTACACGAATAGGTAACTAGACACGCCATGACCATAAAACGTGATGACTTCGACCATAAAGCATATAACCCTGAGTTTAAGCGCCACTTCCTGTCGCCTAAGTACTGGGGCACGTGGTTAGGTGTTCTCTTATTTTTACCTTTATCATTAATGCCACTGGGTTTACAAAAGTGGTTAGCGAAAACCATAGCCAAAAAACTGTCGAAATCCCACAAAGGGCCAGCTCACCGAGCGAGGGTTAACTTTGAGCTGTGTTTTCCAGAAAAGTCGTTCCAAGAACGTGAAGCTTTAATAGAAAAAACACTCTACACAGCAGCCATGTTCTTTTTTCGCTTCGGGTTACTAAGTTTACGCTCACCAAAGTGGCTTCAGAACCGTTGCCAAATTCGCGGCCTAGACATTTTACGACAGCACATTGATAACAACGAAAATGTGATTTTAATGGTTCCCCACTCTTGGGCTATTGATGTGCCTGCTATCTTGCTCGCTTCAATGGGAATGCCAGTTTCTGCAATGGCGAAAAAGCAAAAGAATGATGTTGCCGACTGGCTGATGCACAAGCAAAGAGTTCAATACGGTGGCCGTGTTTATGAACGCTCAGGTGGCATTAAGCCTTTTCTGAAATCCATTCGAGATGGCTATGTAGGGTATTATCTACCCGATCAAGATCACGGCCCAGAGCATAGTGTGTTTGTCGATTTTTTTGCCACACGTAAAGCAACGCTACCTGGTTTAGGCAAAATTGCAAAACTATCACGCTCAAAAGTATTGCCTCTATTTGCGTCGATGAACACAGAAGACGGTACGTTTGATATTGAGATTTTACCGGCGTTTGAGCTGGATAAAGGCGAAGAGCAAGACGCTCGTACCTGTAATGAAGCCATTGAATATTTTGTCGGTGATAAACCCGAACAATATATGTGGGTACTACAGTTGCTGCACTCTCAAGAAGACGGCAATAACTATTACAATTTGTTTAAACCAAGATATAACAGCGACTGGAAAGTACAGTGAAAGTATTTGTCGTAAGCTTGGCTCGATCGCTAGATCGCCGAGAACGTATTGAAGAAAAGTTAAAACAACAAGGCATTACGTTTGAATTTTTTGATGCAGTAGATGGCTCTGTTGACCGTTTTCTTCATTCAGAAAAAAGTCGTCCAACCATTACTCTCCGCCGCAAAGGGTATCAATTAAAAACCAGTGAAGTCGCCTGTTTTGCAAGCCATTACGAGTTGTGGGTTCGCTGTGTTGAGCTTGATGAACCGATCGTCATCTTAGAAGACAACGTCGACCCCGTAGAGGGGCTGCAGCAAGTACTCGAATATACCCTTCCATTGACTTCTAATTATGACTACATCAAGTTGTCTGCCACTCAGAAGCGTGTATTCACCCCAATCGTACCTATTGATGATAATCATATGCTAGGGGGATACTCAGCAGGCACTTGTGGTACCACCGCTTACATCGTCACACCTAAAGCAGCCTCAAAGTTTGTTATGCATGCTCAAAAGTTTATTGAACCAGTCGATGACTACATGGAAAAACCATGGAGACATGGTGTTCAAGTTTACAGCGTGTCTCCAGATCTCTTTACTAGAGCAGAGATTGCTTCGACGATTGGTGGTAAAAGAAAAGATAAATCCAAAATGACTCTTGCGAATAAAATATACGCTGAACTTTTTAGAACTTATGAGTCAATTTTGAAATTCCTATACTGGAAAAACAAAGCATGAAGATTTTAGTCATTGGCCCTGCATGGGTCGGCGATATGGTAATGTCGCAATCGTTATATATCGTATTAAAGCAACGCCATCCAGATAGCCAAATTGACGTTATCGCTCCAGGATGGTGTAAACCGATTCTTGAGCGTATGCCAGAAATCCACCAAGCGATCGAAATGCCTATCGGTCATGGTGAGTTTAACTTATTAGGCCGCAGGGAAATTGGTAAATCATTACGTGAAAAGCAATATGACCACGCCTATATATTGCCTAAGTCAGCGAAATCAGCACTGATCCCATGGTTTGCCAACATTCCTCTTCGTACTGGCTGGAAGGGAGAAATGCGCTATGGTTTATTGAACGACTTACGCCCTAACATGAAGTCTTTTCAGTACATGGTCGAGCGCTATGTAGCGTTAGCTTATCCAAAAGCAGAAATGGTGGATTCTAACTCTCTCTGCGGGCTTGAAACCTTACCTCGCCCTCGCCTTGCAATCAACGCGGCAGAGCAACAAGCCACGATCAAAAAGTTCAACTTAGCCCAAGGCCAACCAATTATCGGACTGTGCCCAGGAGCAGAGTTTGGTCCCGCAAAAAAATGGCCCGAAACACACTACGCTGAAGTTGCGACACAAATGGCTCGATCTGGGCATCAAATCTGGTTGTTTGGTTCTCAAAAAGACTTAGAGACTTGTAACAATATTCGCGCACTTGTTCCGACACAATTCCATGAGCACATTCATGTTCTAGCAGGCCAAACTAGCTTAATTGAAGCAGTCGATCTGCTTGCTGCATGCAAGACTGTTGTCGCGAATGACTCAGGCTTAATGCATGTGGCAGCTGCGGTTGGTTGCAATGTTGTTGCCGTGTATGGCTCAACTTCACCGAAGTACACCCCCCCACTCGCAGAAAAAGTGGAGATTGTTCATACCGATATTGATTGTCGCCCTTGTTTCCAGCGTGAATGTCAATACAAACACCTTAAGTGCTTGACAGAACTTTCGCCTAAGCAAGTGCTAGATAGCATCCAAAAACTTGACGCCATTACGATAAGCTCATGTTAGTTCGTATTGTTTATACCTTACTACTCGCTCTAGCGTCACCGCTGCTTTTATTTGGTTTGTACAAGAGCAAACCAAATAAGCCTAAGTTCGGCTCTCGCTGGAAAGAGCACTTTGGTATCACTCCCAAGCTAAAAAGCAACGACAAACCTATTTGGATACATGCCGTATCTGTTGGTGAAAGCATAGCAGCAACACCTTTAATTAAAGCCCTTAAGGAACAAAACCCCGAACAATCTATTCTAGTTACTACAACAACAAGTACCGGAGCTGAACAGATTGCTAAGTTGGGTGATTTAATTGAACACCGCTATATGCCAATTGACTTTGGGTTTGCTATCAAAGGCTTTCTTAAAGCAGTGCAACCAAAACAGATGTTGATCATTGAGACTGAGCTGTGGCCAAACACGCTTCACAATGTTCACAAAGCGGGTATCCCTATAACTGTCGTGAATGCGCGCCTATCTGAAAAATCGTGTCAGAACTACGCCAAAATACAGCGGCTTTTTAACCAGATTCATCCATGCCTAACTCAAGTACTCTGCCAAACGGATTCAGATGCAGAGCGCTTCGAACGCTTAGGCGTTGAGAAAAAGAAACTATCCGTTACTGGCTCGATTAAGTTCGATATTCAAATATCAGAGCAAGTGAAACAGCAAGGACAGCAGCTTCGAGCCCAGCTTGGAAAGGATCGTCCAATTTGGATTGCAGCTAGCACCCACAAAGGCGAGGACGAACAGGTATTAGATGCACATAGACAAGTTTTAAAATCTCATCCAAATGCATTACTTATTTTGGTTCCTCGCCATCCGGAACGATTTGATGATGTATTCACGCTTTGCCAACAGCAAGGATTTAAAACTGTGCGTCGTACTTCAACGCATGCAGTAGAGACGAATACTCAAGTATATCTCGGCGATACAATGGGTGAGATGCTAACGTTGATTGGCGCAGCGGACATCTGCTTTATGGGTGGAAGCCTAATTGGAGATAAGGTTGGTGGGCACAATGTATTGGAGCCTGCTGCTTTGGGCGTCCCTATTATCAATGGTCCAAGCTTCTTTAACTTCAAAGAAATCGTACATGAAATGAAGCAGAACAACCTCATCAAAATTGTGAAAAATGAGGATGAACTGGCAAGAGCTATCGTAGCTCTAATTAAAGACGTCGCAGCTCATGAGCGCATCACGTCAGAGCTTGCTCATTTTATGTTAGCAAACTCAGGCTCCTTACAACGTACCACCACAGCCACCTCTTCTATCTAAAAAAGCCGAGTATTAACTCGGCTGTTTTTTTAAACTTTAGCTGTAAGCCAACGCTTTATTTTCTTTCGGTAATATTTTTTCGACTTTTTCAAATATATAACTAAAAAGCACTTCCAGTACTTATAATTGTAAATCTTGTTCAAACCCAAAATACGGATTTTATAATACGTAAACTCTCGCTCTTCTGCCGCTGGGTCTTGTGCTTGTTGTAAACTCCAAGAGCCTTCATGCATACTACGATAAACTGACATTATTTCAGGGAGATACCAAGCTCCGTGCTCGATACTATTGATAATTTGCAATACAGAGTGCTCGCCATAAAGCTTGAAAAAGTCTTCATGTTGATAAATTAGGTCAAAAAACGGCTCTTTTCTAATAAACATCGATGCCATAGGCATAGTGTCTCCGCCCTTCTTAATGACATACTGATAAGATATTTTCTTTTCTAAATCGCCTTGGTATCCGTATTTCTTGTCAACCAAATCACCCTTCAGCAAAGTCAAAGAAGGATGAAAACAAACATTAATATCCTTGTGGTATTCCAATGCTTTAAGCTGTTTTTGAAGCTTGTTGTCATCAACCCAATAATCATCACCTTCACAAAAAGCTATATACTCCCCATCAACATGAGGTAACATGTTAAAAAGTACAGCAGATGATCCTTTAGAGTATATATTTTCCTCTGGATAAATTCTCTTTACTTGGCATTTACCAGAATACTCATTAAAAACCTTATCGATAACTTTTCGACTATTGTCAGAGGAGCAATCATCATGTATGAGCAACTCGTATTCAAAGTCTACCGTCTGATTAAGTATAGATAAAAGTGTCTGCTCTATATATTTCTCGTGATTATAGCAGGTACAAATGACTGAGACTTTAGTGGACATTTTTTCCTCTGTCTTCTAATTTATCGGTTAAGTAGAGTTATTTCTTCAGCTATATTTCTAGGGATAATATTCATTAATAACTAACTAATTTTTCTTGCCGGATTTCCAAATACAGTAGTATTTGGCTTGACATTCCTTATAACGACACTCCCTATGCCAACTGAAGCATAATCACCTACCTTTATATTAGGATGTAATATTGCACCTGAGCCGATAGTAACGTAATCACCAATAAAAACATGTCCATTTATAGCAGCGTTTCCTAATACTGTAACATAATCACCGACAACACAGTCATGACCAATACCATTGCTACAGTTAACAATAGTGTACTTTCCTATTTTTACATCTGAAGATATAGTACAGCGAGGGTTAATAATACTCCCCTCACCTATGACAACATTCTGTCCAATAAGTGCATTATTGCTCACGAAGGATTTCGGTGTACCACCATGCATCAATGCTTGTTCAATAACTTTCTTCCTTGGTAAGGAGGTTCCAACACAAACTAAAAACTCAAAACCTTTTTCTTCAGCAATCGAATCTAATACTTTTACTGGTACACCATCATAAGACTCGATTGAACTGTAATTAGAGTCGGTCACTAAAAAACCTCGAAGCTCCTCTAACATAGGCGACTGCTCAGCGACTAACCATCCATAAACTTCCTTAGCTAATCCACCCGCACCCAGAATATATAAGCTCACAATCAACCTCTAGTCATTAAAATATAGTCGGATCCACTACTGATCATATTAAAGCCATTATTTTGATAAAACAGTATCGCGTGCTCGTTTTCTTTATTTACGTGAAGAGAACAAGGGGTATTCCCTGAACTGGCTCGCTCAATAAACCTATTTAGTAGCGCAGTTCCTATCCCAACATTAGTTTTAAAAGCATGAATTTTATTTAGGTACAAACCAGATGTCTCAAGCGGTGCAACTCTTTTAGAAAACTCCGTGGCTAAAGATATAATCTTTTTCTTCTCAATAGCTGACTTATTGTCTAGGAGTATCTTCAAGGAAGTCGCAGAGCGAAATTTTTTCTCTTTCGCGGGGAAGTAGCAAGAGTATCCAACGAACTCGCCATGATAAAATGCAGCATCTCCAACACATAGATCCGTTCCGCTCGTTATAATCAATCGATAAACTTTTGCAATACACTCAGATTCATCTTGAGATAGCTGCATATAGAACAAAGGATCAAGTTGGCAAACAGATTTCGCCACGACTTCTATTTCATTATCATTTAACTGCTCAAGTGGCTTAAATTCAATCACAATAAACTCTTTCCACCATCTAGTACAATCTCCTGTCCTGTTAACCATCGCGACTCTTCGCTAATTAAGAAGTTACAAAGAGATGCAACATCTCCTGGCTTCCCTAACCCTAATGGATAGCTTGCCCTTAATTCTGTGAACTTCTCTGATGACATCGTCGACTCTACAAACTCAGCATGCTTTGTCTGAACCCATCCAGGGAGAATACTATTGCAAGTTATACCTCTCGGAGCTAATTCGACCGCTAAAGTGCGCATTAACCCGTTCAGAGCCGCTTTTGATGACGAATACGCAGATAAACCTGGCTCTCCGCTGATCGATGCAATAGAGGATATAAAGAGTATTGAGCTTCCATCGTGAGAAAATTGTGACTTAGCAAAACAATGTGCAAACATAGCTTGTGAGACGAAGTTTAGCTGCATCATCTCCTTAAAATCCTGCTCTTTTGTAACTCGAAATGGCTTTATCTTATGGAAACCAGCACAGCCAATAAAACCGCTGAGTTTCGCACCTATGTCATTAACAATAGTTTTAAACAAATCCTTTACATCTGACAACTCGTTGTTGTCAAAGAGGTAATAACGTATATTAGGGTTATCTAACTCATCGATAGCTTTTTTTAGCGATTCGATATTCCTTCCTATTAAAATTGGAACACAGTCACTTTCAATTAACCGCTTCGCAACAGATTTTCCAATGTCGGACGTAGCCCCTGTAATTAAGATATACTTAGCCATTTAAAACTAACTTATGTAAATCAGTAAAAGTTTTTGCATTTTTTAACTGTTCGTGTGATACATTTACATCATATTCATCTTGAGCCATTGCAATAAACGATAGCTGAGCTAATGAGTCCCACGACTCCATTTCTGAGAACTCAGAATCCATATCCAATTCTTCCATCTCAATGTCTAATATCTCAATCAAGTGTTCTTTAAACTGCTCCATTTATAACTCCAATTCTATTATTTTACATACGGATAATTCACTCAAATCACAAATAGCGGCTCCCCAACTCAGACCAACTCCAAAACCTGCCAAGATAGCTCGTTTGCCAACAAAAGTGTGCGCACCTTGCCAAGCTTCAGCTATAGACAGAGGGATCGTTGCTGATGATGAATTACCATATTTTTTGATAACTTCAGAAGGCAATTGGTTCGAATCAAGTTGCAGTCCAGTTCTGAATCGCTGAAGAATAAACTCATTTGCTTGATGCAGAAAAAAATAATCTACTGGATTTTCAGTCGCATGATCCGAAGTAAATCGTTTAAGGAAAGATAGTGCTTTCGTTTGAGTGAATGTGAATACGTCTCGACCTTGCATAACTAAATGCTCCAAAGAACGTAAGTTCCCCTCTTCATCCTCTTCCAAAGTTGAACTTCCTTCTTGGTAAGGTATCGCCAGACCACCTACTGGGATGTTCAAAGCCATAGCACCTTGGCCGTCATGATGTATCTCTAGAGGTGCTCTATCAACAGTATCTTTATATTCTACAAGAGTCACAACTATAGCATCACCAACAAGGGGATAAGAGTTTCTATCTTTCTTTGAAACTTTTAGACTCAGTACATCGCCAGTAATCAGTAATATCTTCTTGGCATCACTATTACGGATGATACTAGAGGATTCGAATAAACCTCGAATATAACCATTACATCCATCATTAATATCAATGCAATAGCAATCTTCATTGAAGTCAAACATGCCATGTATTATCGAAGAGGTTGATGGAATCAAGTAGTCAGGTGTCTGAGTTACAACAACTATTGCATCTATATCATCGTACGAAACACCTAGTACTTTCGGTAAGTTTTCAAGTAACGGCTTTACCATCTCACTAAAACAAATTGGTTTAGAAACTACGCGATGCTGCTCATAACCCATCAACTTTTTCAGTTTCTTAGAGCTCTGTTCTGTATGAGAGTAATTTTCGATCTCGTCATCGAAATAAGAAATATGCTTGGGTACCGCGGCAAGTATTCCCTTTAATGCTATATTACCAATATTACTTTTCATAAGTTAACCCTGAATCGTTTTAAGATACTCACCAATAACATGCGGCGAAACAAAATTCTCAGGAACCAAACCTTCACCAGGGATTGAAATAGCTAGCTGAGCTTCGATCTCACTTACTAGGACTAACAAATCAAAAGAGTCCAACAGACCTGACTCAAAAAGTTCAGTATCTTTAGTAAACTCGTGTTCTGGTTTCATTGTGGTTAGGATTGCTATAATTTTTTCATACATACTACTATTTAACCTTTACAAATTCTTGTAGCGCTTTCTCTGAAAAAGCTTTTCTATTTAACTTACCATTTGGCGTAAAAAGCATTTCTTGTACAAAGCCAACCTTGCTTGGAATCATGTACTTTGGTAAACGTTTCGCCAGTGCAACTTTAAGCTCAACTTCACTCATCGAACTACTGCATTGAACAAAAGAATAAAGCACTTTATCTTCTGATAAATAACCAACAACACACTGTTCGACAGCATCTAGATCCATGATCTGAGACTCAATTTCGCCAAGTTCTATACGATAGCCATTGTGCTTAATCTGGAAGTCTTTTCTACCAATATAATAAATTAAACCATCAACAAGTCTAACCAAGTCTCCGGTACGATAGATCATATCAATATATTTATCTTGAAGTGGGTTTTGACAAAATACTTCTTCTGTTTTTTCTGAGTTAGCCCAATACCCAAGCGCTAAGCTAGAGCCTCGAACGCACAATTCACCTTCATCATTACGCTGGTCGTTTTCATCTAGGATTAAAATTCCTGAGTTATGGCAAGGGATTCCTATAGGTAAGCTATCCCCATCCCAGTCTGACGGCACATCATAGTAGGTGCAATCAACGGTAATTTCTGTTGGTCCGTACAAGTTAGAGTAATGAGCATTAGGATGCTTATCTAACCAGTACTTAATCGTCTTCGCTGGCATTACTTCTCCAGCAAACAATACATTCTTCAAGCATGGCAATTGAAACTGATCAAGTAACTTAAGGTTCGCAATATTTACAAGCAATGAAGGAACCCAGAAGATCGTTGTTATTGCTTTTTCTTTCAGGTATTCAAGTGTTTTCTGAGGAAAAATAAACACGCTTTCAGGAATAACATGCAATTCTGCCGCATTAGACAACGCCAAATAGATGTCTAAAGTCGAGTTATCAAAGAATAGTGGAGCTTGACTACCAATAATATCAGCCTTGCTCACTTCATAGGCTGAATTAGCCCAATCTATATAATCAATAACACTAGAATGGCAAATAGTGACACCTTTTGGTGTGCCTGTAGAGCCTGAAGTAAAAATTATATAGCATGGATCTTTATCAATAACGGTTTGATTAAACTTTTCGATATCAGCCCAAATATCTTGCATAGGTAGCTTAGATGCTGGTATTTCATCGATATTAATAGTTGAAATTGGACTATCTAATTCTAATGAACTTAATAAATTTCGTGAAGTTTCATCATAAAGAACAAGACAATCTTGAAGGTTAGATAAGATCTTTAATAGTCGTTCTTTAGGTGAGTTAATGTCTACCGGACAGTAAACACCTCCAGCCATTGTCGCAGAAAAGATCATGGAGAGTGCATTGACAGATTTTTTCGCAAACACAACTATCGGCTTGTTTAAACTTCCCAGCTGTCTTAGTTGCAATGAGATAGCATATGACTTTGCCGTGCTTTCTGCATAAGTCAAAGAGTGGCTCGAATCCGAAACACAAATATTTTCTGGGTGTTTCATTGACGATGCTTGTAGATATTTCAGAATGCTGTTTCTCATCTTAGACTCTCTTTTTGCAACCATTCATTATTTTTTAAGTATTTGTTTTATCTTGTTTATCATTGATTCACACAAATCAAAATATATAGGCAAGCATAAGATCCTTTTACTAATCGAGCGACTAACTTCACATGGAGTTCCTTCATGACCATAACTGTCAACAAGATCTAAACTTGGATAAAAGTACCTTCTTGGAAAGATGTTATTCGCTTCCAAGTTAGCCTTAGCTCTAAGTAATGACTGCTCCGAGTCAAACACGATTGGTACGTACGCACCATTAGGCTTTGAGCTATCCGCCCAATATTGCATTTGTAAAACATCAGAAAGGTGAGTTTGATAACTTTTCCATAAACCTCTTCGCTTGGTCATGATACTTTCTATATCATCTAGAACGCAGTGACCCATAGCGGCTTCAAACTCATTCATCTTGGCATTGGTTCCAACACCTTCTATTGAATCCGGTCCCGTTATTCCAAAGTTAATCATAGAGCGTACTTTAGCTGCTAGTTCATCACATTGTGTAATCACAGCTCCACCCTCTATCGTGTGGAATAACTTTGTGGCATGGAAACTTAATGTACTTATATCACCGTACGTTAATACACTTTCTTTATTTAGATCCACACCAAAAGCATGAGCGGCATCATAGATAACTTTTAAACCGTGCTTGTTTGCTATAGCTTGAATCTCATTGACTTTACATGGGTTACCAAACACGTGCACCGGTACTATTGCAGACGTTTTTTCTGTAATAAGATCTTCAATTAAATCAGGATTGATATTAAAGGTATCACTTTCAATATCACAAAAAATAGGAGTTAAATTTTCCCAATTAAGCGTGCTTGTGGTCGCGGCGAAAGAGAAAGGTGTTGTGACCACCTCTCCAGCTAGATTTAGTGCTTTGTAAGCCACTTGAAGTGCCAATGAGCCATTTGCAACCAATATAACATGCTTAACCCCAAGATACTCAGCTAGTCGAGATTCTAAATCCTTAACGAGAGGACCACTATTGGTCAACCAACCGCTCTCGTACACACGATCAACATATTGTTTATACTTATCTTTTGACGGTAGATATGGTTTTGTTACAGGAACAATTTCATTGCTCATCATTTAATATCTCATTGCAACTAACGAGTAGTGCTAGTTTTGTTCGGTGACTAACTCGGAAAGGTAACGTCCGTAATCATTTTTTTGCATCGGTTTTGCAATGAATAGTAGCTGGTCCCTTGTTAACCACCCATTGCGCCATGCAATCTCTTCTAAACAGGCAACTTTAAGACCTTGAACATTTTCAATGGTTTGAACAAACGAAGAAGCTTCATGTAGGCTTTCATGCGTTCCAGTATCTAACCAAGCAAAACCGCGCCCTAGTAATTGAACATTCAGGTCACCTTGCTCAAGGTACATTTGGTTTAGCGTCGAAATCTCTAATTCACCACGAGCTGAAGGTTTGACTTTTTTTGCCAATTCGACGACTCGGTTATCATAAAAATACAGCCCAGTGACAGCATAATTGGATTTAGGCTTTACTGGTTTTTCTTCAATCGAAATCGCCTGCATATTGGCATCAAATTCTACAACGCCAAATCTCTCAGGATCTTTAACCTGATAACCGAATACCGTCGCACCACGGGTCTTCATCGCGGCTTGCTGAAGGATAGGTGTGAACCCTTGCCCATAAAAGATGTTGTCACCTAGCACCAAACATACTGAGTCATCGCCAATGAAGTCTTCACCAATGATGAAGGCTTGAGCTAAGCCATCTGGGCTTGGTTGAATCGCGTATTGCAACTCAATGCCAAACTCTGAGCCATCCCCTAACAAGCGCTGAAATCCTTCTTGGTCTTCTGGCGTGGTGATGATCAAGATTTCACGAATGCCAGCAAGCATGAGTACCGACAACGGGTAGTAAATCATTGGTTTGTCATAAACCGGCAGTAACTGCTTAGAGACACCGCGTGTAATAGGGTAAAGGCGAGTGCCCGAGCCACCTGCCAAAATAATGCCTTTCATTATTCGCCCGCTCCTAATCGCTCTAAACTGTATGAACCATCAAGCACGCGTTGCCACCATTGCGGGTTGTTTAGGTACCATTCCACGGTTTTACGAATGCCGCTTTCAAAGGTTTCTTCTGGCGTCCAGTTAAGCTCTTGAGCGATCTTGGTGGCATCAATTGCGTAACGTACATCATGACCGGGGCGATCTTTGACATAAGTGATCAAAGATTCATAAGACTCAACACCTGCCGGCTTGTCTGGTCGCAGTCTTCAAGCAAAGCACAAATGGTTTTCACTACTTCGATGTTTGCTTTTTCGTTATGACCACCGATGTTGTAGGTTTCACCGACTTCACCTTCGTTGACCACTTTGTACAGCGCGCGAGCATGGTCTTCCACAAACAGCCAATCCCGGATCTGCATACCATCACCATACACAGGCAACGGCTTGCCATCGAGGGCATTTAAAATCATCAGAGGGATCAACTTCTCTGGGAAGTGGTACGGACCATAGTTGTTGGAGCAATTAGTGATAAGTGTTGGTAAGCCATAAGTCCGTTGCCAAGCGCGAACCAGGTGATCGCTCGAAGCTTTAGATGCAGAATATGGGCTGCTCGGCGCGTATGAGGTGGTTTCGGTGAACAAATCATCCGTTCCCTCTAGATCGCCATACACTTCATCCGTAGAAATATGATGAAAACGGAATACCGATTGGCGCGCTTCATCTAAGCTCGACCAATATTGACGAGCCGCTTCAAGCAAATGGTAAGTGCCCATCACGTTGTTCTCAATAAAAGCAGCAGGACCATCAATAGAGCGATCGACGTGAGACTCGGCGGCCAAATGCATCACCCTATCGGGTTGATGCTCTGAAAACACGCGATCTAGTTCAGCTCGGTCACAGATATCTACTTGCTCAAAGTAGTAACGTTCACTCTCTGAGACATCAACCAGTGATTCTAGATTCCCTGCGTAGGTCAGTTTATCTAAATTGATGACGGTATCTTGGGTGTCACGAATGATATGTCGGACAACAGCTGACCCAATGAAGCCTGCTCCACCGGTTACTAATATTTTCATTACAAATGTTACCTACGTTAATTTTTGTGCCATCAGATACACATGAATACTTTATGATTATTGTAGTTTATAGACTCACTCGAGCATCGTTAGACTCAAGAAGGCTTACTTAGAGCAATCAATATAAAATGATAAAAAACTCAATTAAGATTGAGAAGCATAACCGTCCTGAAAATGTTCAAAATCGGATTCTTGCCAAATAATCTGTCGCTTTAAACGCTCTTTATTAAATGAACGCAGAAGTCTATTTAGATTTTGATGCTTCCAGTCACCAGAAGTTTCAAAACGACACTTATCAAAATCGATAATCCATACCTTATCTTTGTCGTCGATCAAGATATTGTGGATATTCAAATCAGTATGGTTAACGCCAACCTGATGCATCTTGGCAATTTCTTGCCCTATTTTCTGATACATTTCTACCGATAAAGACTGTTCTTGCAAGATACTAACCAGATCTCTGGCGTTTGGGATTCGCTCACTTAATAAATCAGCTTGATAGAAGAGTCCTGACTTTACGGCTCTTGCTGCAATAGGACGAGGAACGTGCACCCCAGCCTCAATTAGCGCCAACAAAAGCTGAAACTCTTGCGCACAACGGGTGTTATCCCAGCCAGAGAACCAATAATGATCGTTAATTAACTTCCCAAACAAACCGCCACGACGGTAATGACGTAGTGCCGCTTGCATGTTCTCTAGTTGGATAAACCATGTCGTGCCTCGCCCCGTCGCACTGCCAACCACCTTGTCGGAGGACTGCCAGTATTCCGCATCAAATATCGGTTGGCTAGGGTCTGTAATGGTCTCGTCATCAAACCAGATCACTTGGTTGTTGTTTTTATACTGTTGAGTCATACGCTCACCCTCTAGCCTAAATACCGGCTGGCTAATATATACAACCAAGTAAATGCAGCAAACGCCAAAGCAACCATAACGGCAGCAGAGCCTATATCTTTAGCTCGACCACTGAGTTCATGCCGTTCAATACCGATACGATCCACTACCGCCTCAATCGCTGAGTTTACAAGCTCTACAATCAAGACTAATACCACGACCCCGATCATTAAGATACGCTCAACCATGCCGACATCCACTAGCCAAGCCAAAATCACAGCAATACTCAAAAGAGCCAACTCTTGTCGAATTGCAGCTTCATGCTTAAAAGCCGCTTTTAATCCTTGGATCGAATAACCCGTCGCTTTAACGATACGCTTTAGCCCGGTGTTACCCGGCTTGCCAGATTCTTGCGATTGATGTGGTGTTGTCTTTGACATTGCAGAACACTTATCAGTACTTAGCTATATTCGAGCCGTGTATTTTACATTTATTGGGGATGTCTGCATAATTTACCTGCCTCTATTCATCGAATCAGACAATAATTATGTTCACTTCTGCCCCATCGTCACTATGCGTCTTGCGTTTGTCCGCTATCGGAGACGTTTGCAATACTATCGCCAGCATTCAAGCTATTCAGAAACACTGGCCTTCGACCCAGATTACTTGGATAACGGGTAAACTTGAAGCCCAGTTATTAGCCGCCATCGATGGTGTAGAAGTGATTGTTTTTGATAAAAAAGCGGGACTTGATGGCTACAAATCACTTTGGCGACAGCTGAAAGGCAGAGAGTTTGATGCGCTATTGCATATGCAGTACGCGATTCGAGCGAGTGTCGCAACGTTGGGCATTAAAGCAAAATACAAACTTGGTTTCTCTTCTGATAGAAGCCAGGACTTTCAAACACTATTTACCAATGTCAAAGTGCCTTCCCCGCAATCTCTGCATGTCGCAGATGGCTTAATGGCCTTTGCCCATCAAATTGGGGTACCAAAGGCAGGACTAGACTGGGTACTTTCTTATTCAGACCACGATCAAGCTTGGGCAGAGTCTCATATTTCTCGTAGTAAACCTAACCTGCTGATTGTGCCTGGTGCGAGCAAAGCTTATAAAAACTGGAACGCGGAAGGTTATGTGGATGTGATTCATCACGCCAGAGCAAAAGGCTGGAACGTGATTCTGGCAGGCAGCCCTGCTCAGGTAGAATTGGATCTGGCAGAGGCCATTCAATCTCGCTTGGAAGAACCGTGTCTAAATTTAGTTGGACAAAGTTCAATTCTGCAAATGCTTGCGTTAATAGATAAGGTTGAAATGGTCATCGCCCCCGATACCGGACCAGCACACATGGCGAATGCAATGAAAACACCAATCATCGGGCTCTATGCACACCATAATCCGCTGCGAGTGGGACCTTACCGTTATCTAAAATACGTTGTCTCAGTGTATGAAGAAACGATCTTTGCGGAAACAGGTAAAAACAGTCACGAGTTAAGCTGGCGAACTCGCGCTAAAGATGAAACGGCAATGAACCGCATTACCAGCACTCAAGTAATGAGCATGTTCGATCAAGTCTTAGAAGATTTGTATCCTCAATACCAGTAAACTTACTGTCTTGATTTGTTAAGAAGGAAATGACCTTGTCCAAACCAACCTTAGCCGTTGCCTTAATTGTAAAAAATGAAGAGAAGCACTTACAAGCTTGTCTAGACACAGTAAAAGATTGGGTCGATGAGATTGTCATCCTAGATTCTGGCAGTACGGATAATACTGAATCCATCGCAAGGCAATACACAGATAAGTTTTACTCTAACTTAGACTGGCAGGGGTTCGGCAAACAGCGCCAACTTGCTCAAACTTATATCGAGTCCGATTTCGTTCTTTGGCTAGATGCTGATGAGCGCGTAACTGGCGAACTGCGTCAAGACATACTGAATGCTATCAGTCAGCACAAAGACAAAAACATCTACCAAGTTAATCGTCTAACCACTGCCTTTGCCAAAGAAATTCGTCACTCTGGCTGGTCTCCTGACTGGGTAGTCCGTTTGTATAAAACTTCACAAACTCAATACAACGATGCATTGGTGCACGAAAGCGTGGTCATTCCAAATGGATTTAACATCGTGTCATTGAACGGGCGTCTCAAGCATTTTACCTACGAAAGGCTAGGTGAATATACCCGCAAGACTCAGTTGTATATGCAGTCTTGGGCTGACCAGAGAGAAGGAAAAAAAACCGCTTCTCTACTTAGTGCATTTACGCACGGTTTTTTTCGATTCTTTAAAATGTATATCATCAAGCGTGGCTTCTTAGATGGACGACACGGATTTTTGCTAGCCGTGTTAAGCGCAAACACCACTTTTACCCGTTATGCCGATCTGTGGCTGCGTGACTACGTGAAAAAACACAATAAAGAGCAATAATATGAATATTTGCCATGTGAATTTGGCTTCTGGCTACCATGGAGGAGAAAACCAAACCCTTCAACTCATCCAGCAACAAGTCAAATTGGGTTATAACCTTACGGTAGTCGCTAACCCTAAAAGCCCTTTTGCCGATGCCATCCGTAAACTGAACGTTAAGCTAGTGCTGGCGACTCACTTTACCAAGGCACACTCTAAAGCTGTAACTCAAAATTGTTCAATCATTCATGTTCATGAAGGACGCGCAATTTATTGGGCTCTCATTCAGCACATGCTTTATGGTAAGCCTTATATCGTCACGCGCCGTATAGATAACCCTCTAAAGAAAAAGTGGCTGGCAAATTTAGCCTACACGAAAGCGAGTGCTGTAGTTGGCTTAAGCACAGCCATAGTTCAGAGAGTCAAAGACGCTTACCCAACGTCTACCACTTACAAAATACCAAGCTCCCCGGTGGTATACTCTGTAGATAAACAAGCAGTTAAAGCCCTAAGAGAGCGCTTTACGGGTAAGTTTTTGGTGATTCATGCCGCAAACATGCTCAAACATAAAGGCTTCAATGTCACTATCGAAGCGGCAAGGCTACTAAAAGACATTGCGCCCTCTGTTCACATCTGTTTATTGGGCGATGGTCCAGAGCGACAAACGCTTGAAGCACAAGCAGAAGGTCTGACTAACATTAGCTTTGAAGGTAAACAGAACAACATGGGTGATTGGTTTGCAGCGGCAGACTTACAAGTACACCCATCGTATACCGAAGGGCTTGGTTCTGTCATTTTGGAAGGTATGGGCTCTGGTTTACCTGTTATTGGTACCAACGCAGGAGGCATTCCTGACATCATCGACCACAACTCAAATGGATTACTGGTTGAGCCAGGTAATTCACAAGAACTGGCAGATGCAATAGTAAAGGTTTCCCAAGATGATGAATTGAAGCAACACTTCATCGCTCAGGGGCAAGAGAAATTGAAATTGTTTGATATCAACTACACTGCTAATCAATACGTAGACATTTACGAGACAGTTTTACGATGAAAAAAGTCATATACCCAGGTACTTTCGATCCAATCACAAATGGTCACCTTGATATCATCACTCGTGCCGCAGACATGTTTGATCAAATTGTTATTGGTGTCGCGGCAAGCCCTTCTAAAAATACGCTTTTTAGCCTAGAAGAACGCGTAAAACTGGTTGAAGAATCAACAGCACATTTAAGTAATGTATCGACAGCCGGTTTTAGTGGTCTACTTGTTGATTTTGCCAGAGAGCAAGAAGCAAACGTATTGGTACGCGGCCTGAGAACAACGGTAGACTTTGAATACGAGTTCGGCCTTACCAGCATGTATCGCAAACTGTTGCCAGGCATGGAAAGCGTGTTCCTTACCCCAGCCGACGAATACGCCTTCCTTTCTTCCACTATTGTTCGTGAAGTTGCCATTCATGGTGGAGATGTGAAGCAATTTGTACCTGAATGTGTTTATATCGCTATCAATACAAAGGTAGCACAATGAGTTTCAGGAAATTTAAGTATTACGCTTCAAATGGTCTGCAAGTCTTAGTACCTAACTCCATTAGAAGTAAATCAGCTCGTCGTCTTATCGATAAATACCCGATGGATTCCTATATCCAAGAGCGAGTAGACTACTACAACAAGGTTAACGAGTCATTTGAACTTCCTGAAAACGAGTCGACACGTGTTGGCGGCTACAAAAAGACAGGCGGTACAACATACTACTTCGACCTACACAAAGTAGTTAAGTCCTTCCCAGCTCAATACTTTTTCCAGTTTTTGAACGGTGATATTCGTTATGTACCAGAATACCCATCCTTTCTTAAAAGTCGACCGATTGGGGAAGACAATCAAAACTCCGTCTTACTAAAGTTAAATGAGATTCGTCACTTCCAGTTTGTTACTGATAAACTGTCATTTAGAAGCAAGAAAAACATGGCGGCTTGGCGTGGTGTTGGATACCAGCCACACCGTAAAAAAGTGATTGAGCAGTTCTATAACCACCCTCAATGTAACATTGGTCAGACACAGCCAGTCAACGGCGATCCTTGGGAAAAAGGATTTATGTCGATTGAAGAACAGCTTAATTACAAGTTTTTGCTCGCCATCGAAGGCAATGATGTTGCGACTAACCTCAAGTGGGCGATGTCTTCAAACTCACTGGTAATAATGTCCAAGCCTAGGTATGAGACTTGGTTTATGGAAGGCCGCTTGCAAGCAGGTGTTCACTATGTAGAGGTGAAAGCCGATTACTCTGATTTGATAGAGAAAATGGAATACTACATCGCTCATCCTGAAGAGGCAGAAGCCATCATCCATAATGCGCACGAATGGGTAGAACAGTTTAAAAACCCTCAGCGAGAAAAATTAATCTCTCTATTAGTGGCAAAGAAGTACTTTGAAAAATCAGGGCAAATGTAATTTGCCCTAATCCATATTTCACTTCTGACACTCACCACAAAAGAAGGTATTACGCTGCCCTATTTTTAGCTCTTGAAGTCGTTCGCCGCATTCTGGGCATGGCTCTCCGGCTTTTCCGTAAACCAATAACTCTTGTGCAAAGTAACCCGGCTTTCCATTGGCTTGCGCAAAATCTTTCAGAGTAGTCCCACCTTGCGTAATGGCAACCTCAAGTGTCATTTTGATATTTTCAACAAGTAACCCCCACTCTTGAGAAGTTAGCTTACCTGCAGGCCTTGAAGGGTGAATTCGAGATTTAAACAACGACTCATTCGCGTAGATATTTCCGACACCAACCACGACTTTGTTGTCCATGATGAACTGCTTGACGGCGACACGCTTATTTTTAGCTTTCTCCGCTACATATTCCGCATTGAACTCTTCAGTTAAAGGCTCAGGCCCCATGTTTGCTAGTACAGCATGTGACTCGCCAGGAGCACACCACAGCCATGCCCCAAAACGACGCGGATCGTTATAACGCAGTATTTTTCCACTGCTTAGTTTGAGATCCACATGATCGTGCTTTGCTGGCGGAAAGTCAGCATCTAGGACACGTAAAGACCCAGACATGCCCAAGTGAACAATGGCTGTACCTGTGTTTGTCTCGATCAGTAAGTATTTCGCACGACGGCTAATCGCACGGATCACCTGCCCTTCCAATTTTTTAAGCTCTGTAGGAATATCCCAGCGCAATTTAGGCGTTCGAAAAGTAAACGACAGGATCGTTTGTCCAACCATGTGGGGGCTAATCCCCATACGGCTCACTTCAACTTCTGGCAACTCAGGCATTAGATTCTCCAATTCACCGGCTAATAGTTCTCGCTGCTAGCATAATCGAAAAGAAAAACGATAAATAGGGAAGCTTATTAGGGGTATAGGCGCAAAAAGGCTCTACTCTGGCATAAGGTAGTTTTCATCGACGGAGATAGCGACCCATTTGTCTTGCCAGGTTTTAAATAGCCAAAAATCAGGTAAACGAAAGAAAGTCACCCGCTGCGGCTCTTCGAGATCCTGATACCAAACTTCTACCGTTTCAGGTACCGTCAGGTTAGGTTTTAAATGATCGTACTGTTCTGAGGTGAGCTCGGTCCCTTCCAATGATTGCCAGCGTGATACAAGTTCACTGATCGGTGCATCAACTTTGATGTTGGATTGCCATCGTCCATCATGCAGTTCAAACTCCCAGCCACTATAGTACAAAGACTCCACCGTATAGTCGGAGCGAAGTACATTTGGGTAAGGGTCTGCTTGGTCTGTTAATAGGTAAGTTTTGATCCACATCGGCGCATTTAAGATCACTATAAACGCGATAATGCCCAGAATAAGAATATTGTTCCATCGGCGGCGACGAGCCGGACTCACACGCATAACCATCTCTACTCTCTTATCGTTATGAGTAAACTACCAAAGAGTATTGAGCTTGACTAGAACAACGGTGTGCAAGTGTGTAGGGAAGTGGTAACGAAGCGGCAGAGAGCGATCAATCAAAAATTCGAGTATAGAGTCGGACCAGTAAAATAACTTCAGCAGTACTTTATAATCCGATGACGTACTGAACACTTTATCTTCAGCACTTTTATTCAGGTAATAAAAAACCCAACTCGAAAGTTGGGTTTTTCAATTCATCAAAGAGACTGAAACCAATTATTTGATTTTTGCTTCTTTGTACATAACGTGCTGGCGAACTACTGGATCAAACTTTTTGATCTCAAATTTGCCTGGCATGTTACGCTTGTTCTTATCAGTTGTGTAGAAGTGGCCTGTACCTGCAGAAGATACTAGACGGATTTTCTCACGAACGCCTTTCTTTGCCATTGCTTATTTCCTCTTAAACGTTTTCGCCACGTGCACGCATGTCTGCAAGAACAGTATCAATACCTTTCTTGTCGATGATGCGCATACCTTTAGCAGATAGACGTAGTTTAACAAAACGTTTTTCGCTCTCTACCCAGAAACGATGAGTTTGTAGGTTCGGCAGAAAACGACGCTTAGTAGCATTTCGTGCGTGTGAACGGTTGTTACCCGTTACTGGACGCTTACCAGTTACTTGGCATACTCGTGACATGAATGTCTTCTCCAAAATCGTTTCAGCTCGATATCAACCTTGGTGGCCGAACCTCTCTATCTCTCGAAAAGAAGTTAGAGGTTAAGAACCGCTATGGAAAATCCATACAAGGCTATCAAAGGTCGCGCATTATACTAACTTGATATGCATTGCTCAAGACCCGAACAGATCCTTTTTACAGGTTTTCGTGATCTTTTTTTAGACAGCAGATTTTTTTAGCAGTCCAAGCTGAATTCAGTTAAAAATTTAGTGGCGTGGATGATAGCAGATTTTTAGCAACTAACAACCTAAAAAACGCACAGTTATATCCAGCCTCTTTCAGCAAAAGAGACACTTTCCCCATCTCCGATGACGAAATGGTCCAAAATACGAATATCCACCAATGCTAATGCGTCGGTGAGACGCCTTGTAATCCTTCTGTCAGCTTGGCTCGGCTCAGCAACGCCTGAAGGATGATTGTGCGCCAAAATCAAAGCCGCCGCGTTATGATGCAGAGCACGCTTGACGACTTCTCTCGGATACACCGACGCTGCATCCAACGTTCCTTCAAATAAAATTTCATCTTTTATCACTCGGTGCTGGTTATCGAGAAAAAGAATATAAAAAGCCTCTCTTTGCCGATCCCTTAAAATAGAAGACAGATATAACTTAGTTTGGTCGGGGCTGGTTAAGGCGTCACCACGCTTTAGCGTTTCCGCTAAATAGCGCTGCGTCATTTCTAGTACCGCTTGCAACTGAACATACTTGGCTTGTCCCAACCCTTTATGACGACAAAACTCTTGCTCTGATGCTGAAAATAGTTGTCTTAGCGAACCAAAGTCTTGAATAAGGAAGTTTGCAAGTTCAATTACGTTCATTCCGTGGGTGCCTGTGCGCAAGAAAATAGCCAGTAGCTCAGCATCGGTTAATGCTTGCGATCCTCGTTGCAGCAGCTTCTCCCTGGGCATGGACTCAGTTGGCATAGCTTTCAGTATCATCTGATGTCTCTTTATATGGAAAGTGCCCCTATTCCACAAAACAAAAAGCGAAAGTCGAGTGTGACTTTCGCTTTCTTCGTACCATCAGTGCTTTCCATGCAACTTAACAGTTCATCAGAGTTTAAAGTTGCCAACCAAGCCGTGAATTTCTGTTCCAGACTGTGATAGCTGCGTGCTGATTGACTCGGCATGCTGCAACGTCTCATTAATGTTGTTCACGATCTGTTGAATAGCCACTAAGTTTTGGTTGATGTCTTCTGCAACCGCACTTTGCTCTTCGGCGGCAGACGCGGTTTGAATACCCATATCTCGAATCGTACCGATAGAATGATGAACACCAGAAAGAGATTGCTGAATGAGCGCGGACTCTTCCGCCGTTTTTACACCTCGTTTTTGGCTCACCGACATCGTACTGACCGCTCTTGATACACCATTTTGCAGCTGCTTAAGCATGTCACCAATTTCATGAGTACTATTTTGCGTACGACTAGCTAACGAGCGAACTTCATCCGCAACGACGGCAAACCCTCGGCCTTGCTCACCCGCTCTAGCCGCTTCAATCGCCGCATTTAGGGCCAACAAATTCGTTTGCTCGGCTATCTCGCCAATCACATCCAGCACTTTGGTTATTTTTTCGGTTTGTAAACTCAACTCAGAAATTGCATCTGACGTACTATCTATTTCCCTCACTAGCTCGGTAATGCCTTCAATTGCTTGTTCCACTTCACGCTGAGCTTCGGTAACTTGACTGTTGGCATCCTCAATCGCCTGTGCAGTCGCATTGGTATTGCTGGCTACTTCTTTGGCTGTCATGCTCATTTGTGTCACCGCAGTCACGACTTTGTCCGTCTCTAAACAGTGGTCCTGCATTTGACCGCTCGCTTGGCTGGTCTGAATGTTCAGGCTTTGGGAAACGGTCTGTACTGTCGTCGCAGAGCGATGAATGTCTTGCATCAGTGGGTGCAGCTTATCCATAAACTCATTAAACGCGGCCGCCACTTCACCGACTTCATCCTGACTTTCGACTTTTAAACGAGCCGTTAAGTCACCGCCGCCTGCGGCTACATCTTTCAATGACGCCGCGACATGTTGTAATGGCTGAATGCCTTTCGACACCACGATACTGGTGAGAATACTGGTGATGATCAACCCAACAACGGAAATCAACACGGCAGATAACGTATGCTCTTTTAGCTCTTGAGTCTTTAACTCTCTGTGCATCGCAACTTGCTGGTCGATGTCATCAATATAAACACCAGTGCCTAAAACCCAGTCCCATTTCGATAAATATTCTGCATAGCCCAACTTAGGCGCTTGTGCGTCAATGGTCGGTTTGTGCCACGAGAAATAGAGGAACCCATCCCCTTTTTGAGAAGCGTCAATCAAGCCCGCAATAACTGCGACCCCATTTTCATCTTTTAAGTCGTAAAGGTTTTTACCCTCTAATGCAGGTTTGATGGCGTGCAACGTATTCACACCTTGAGAGTCGTAGGCAAAAAAGTAACCATCGCTTTCAAAGCGCATGGCTTTCAGAATTTCTTTTGCTGCCTCTTTATTACTTCCATTTACATCCGCGTCGTATAACGGTTTTATCGCCGTCACGCCCATCATCATGTAGGCTTGTAACTCTTTCTTTTTCGTTTCGATGAGCTCTTGCCTGTCTCTTGCCAGCTCCGCTTCCAAACTTTTACTGCTGTTGATGTAATACACCACTGAGATCAACGTAGTGATCAACAACAACGGAATTAGGGTTATCAGCAGCAATTTGTTTCGACTTTTCAACACCATGGTTTCCAGTACCTCTTTTTCTTTTCAGACTTGCAAACTCCGCGCAACTTGTCTGTGAGGTAGGCGAGAATTTTCCCTTCCTCGGTCAGATTAATACTCTGGAGTTTGATGTGAATTATCTTCTCGTTATATATGCTCGGGCGGTCAGACTTTGAATTGTGTTAAAATCCGGTCATCAAATTGGAGATCTCACATGCAAACACTAGCAGGAAAGAAAATTCTACTCGGCATCAGTGGCGGTATTGCCGCGTATAAATGTGCGGAGCTAACCCGTCGCCTCATAGAGAGAGGAGCGCAAGTTCAAGTGGTAATGACGAAAGCAGCAAAAGAGTTCATTACCCCTTTAACCATGCAAGCCGTTTCGGGCAGTCCTGTCTCGGACAGTTTATTAGACCCAGCGGCGGAAGCCTCTATGGGCCATATTGAATTGGCCAAATGGGCAGATTTAGTACTACTAGCGCCAGCGACCGCGGACTTAATCGCGCGCATGTCTGCAGGTATGGGGAACGATTTGCTTACCACGCTCGTGCTCGCGACAGATTCCCCTGTTGCTGTTTCTCCTGCGATGAATCAACAGATGTATCGCAATATCGCAACCCAAGAGAACATCTCAACGTTAGCGCGTCGCGGTATGCACATCTGGGGTCCTGCGGCAGGAGAGCAAGCCTGTGGCGATGTGGGCCCAGGTCGAATGCTGGAACCAATGCAGCTAGTGCATCTATGTGAACAGTTCTTTCAGCCAAAATTGCTAGAAGGTAAGTCGATACTCATCACCGCAGGCCCAACTCGCGAAGCGATTGACCCAGTGCGTTACATTACGAATCATAGCTCCGGGAAAATGGGCTATGCATTGGCGAGTGCCGCAGCGCAGATGGGAGCCAAAGTCACCCTCGTGAGCGGTCCTGTCAGTTTAAATACGCCCGTAGGTGTTGAGCGCATAAATGTTTCCAGTGCACAAGAGATGCACGAAGCCGTTATGACACATGCAAACCAGCATGATGCCTTTATTAGCTGCGCTGCCGTTGCCGACTACCGCCCACAAACGATCGCGTCTCAAAAGTTGAAAAAGACAGAAGACAACGACGAAATGGTCATTAATATGGTTAAAAATCCTGATATTGTTGCATCTGTGGCAGCAATGACGGAGAAGCGTCCGTTTACCGTCGGTTTTGCGGCTGAAACCAATGATGTAGAGACCTATGCTCGAGGCAAGTTAACAAAGAAAAACCTCGATATGATCTGTGCAAACGACGTTTCGGTTGCAGGGCAAGGATTTAACAGCAACGACAACGCAATTACCCTTTACTGGCCTGAAGGTGAACTTGCGCTCGCTTTGGAATCAAAAGAAGCATTGAGCTTTAAAATTCTCGAAAAAATGCATCAATTGATGTAACTAACGTTTGAAAACCCTGCCAATTTTTTACAAAAGCTGGCATAAATTTGGTACAAAAATGACAACTAAGGGTGTTAAATCTCCCATTCCACCCTTAGTGGTCTAGTTTGAGGCGAAATAGCGTCTTATAATCCCCTCCGCTCAACTTTGTATTTTGAAAGGAAGTAACTAATGGCCGGCAGTAAAAAATCCAACCGTCGTGAAGAAATCTTACAAGCATTGGCAGAAATGCTTGAATCAACAGATGGCGCTTCACGCATTACTACGGCAAAACTGGCCAAGCAAGTCGGCGTTTCAGAAGCCGCGCTGTATCGTCATTTCCCAAGTAAAGCGCGCATGTTCGAAGGGTTGATTGAGTTCATTGAAGAAGCCTTGATGACACGTATCAACCGTATTCTAGACGACGAAAAAGATACACTAGAGCGTATTCGTATGGTGATGCACCTTATTTTGGCGTTCTCTGAACGTAACCCAGGTCTGACACGCATTTTGTCGGGTCATGCTCTAATGTTTGAAAATGAACGTCTACGTGAACGCATCAATCAACTCTTTGAGCGTATAGAAACACAATTGCGCCAAATCCTGCGTGAACGTAAGATTCGTGAAGGGAAGTCTTTCCCTGTCGAAGAGCGCATCCTAGCCGCGCAAATTCTGGGACAAGTTGAGGGGAGCCTAAACCGCTTTGTGCGTAGCGACTTTAAATACCAGCCGACTGCAAACTTTGACGAGTACTGGGCGCTTTTGAGTGCACAAATAAAGTAAAAGACTATGAGTAAAGACAAATACACGCAGCCCGAGTTTTCTCTTTCACTTCTTCACCCTCGTAACTGGGGCGTATGGCTTGGTTTTGGTCTGTTGGCCATCCTCGTCAATATTCTTCCTTATCGGCTGCTGCTTTCATTAGGTCGTTCACTCGGCAAACTTGGCATGCGCTACGGTAAAAAGCGTGTCCACGTTGCTCAGCGTAACTTAGAATTGGCCTTTCCAGACAAAACACCTGAAGAGATTCAACATATTGTTGAAGAGAACTTCAAAAATACCGGTATGGCACTGATAGAAACCGGAATCACTTGGTTCTGGCCGACTTGGCGCTTTAAAAACCTGATCGTCGAGAAAGATCTCGGCGCACTGCGTGAAAAAGCCAAAGAAGGTAAAGGCGTCCTACTTTGTTGTGTCCATGCTCTTAATCTAGAGATCACTGCGCGTGCTTTCGCCGTGTTAGGCGTGGCCGGGTACGGCGCGTTTCGTCCGCATAATAATCCTGCTTATAACTTTATCCAGTATTGGGGACGGACACATAACGGCAATAAACTGATTGATCGTAAAGATGTAAAAAAGATGATTCGTGTTTTACGCAGCGGTGAGCGTCTGTTCTATTTACCGGATCACGATTACGGTCGCAAAAAATCAGTATTTGTGCCCTTCTTTGCCGTAGACGATGCGTGTACGACAACAGGCACGAGCATTCTGGCGTATACCTCAAAATGTGCGATCATCCCAGGCTCAGGGTTTCGCAATGACGAAGGAAAATACGACATCATCGCCGATAACTGCATTGAAGCCGATTATCCACAAAAAGACGAAGTCGCCGCTGCCGCTTATATGAACAAGTATGTGGAAAAAGTCATTCTACGCGCTCCAGAGCAATGGATGTGGCTCCATAAACGCTATAAAACCATGCAAGATGAGCATGTCGAGAAAGGCATTCGCTATAAGTAAGTGGTCAAGGCGATGAATCCAAAAACAAAAAAGGGCAGATGAATATCCATCTGCCCTTTTTACTTTTTCAGAAAAAGTAACCAATTAAATGCCGTATTCTGCGCGGTACGCTTTGACTGCTTCTAGATGCTCTTTGTCTGTGCCTTTCTCTTCAAGGAAAGTCACAAGGTCAGTCAGGCTAATGATTGAGATGATTGCACAACCAAAGTCACGCTCCACTTCTTGAATCGCAGACAACTCACCTTTGCCTTTTTCTTGGCGGTCAATCGCAACCAACACACCAGCAAGGTCTGCGCCATTTGCTTGAATGATTTCCATCGATTCACGAATCGCAGTACCTGCTGTGATTACGTCATCCACTAGCATGATACGACCTTCAAGCGCAGAGCCTACAAGGTTACCGCCTTCGCCGTGATCTTTCGCTTCTTTACGGTTGAAGCAGTAAGGCGTGTCGACGTCATGATGATCCGCCAGCGCGACTGCTGTTGTCGTCGCGATTGGGATACCTTTGTACGCCGGGCCAAACAGCACATCAAACTCAATGCCAGAATCAGCAAGCGCTGCTGCGTAAAAACGACCAAGACGCGCTAGGTCACGACCAGTATTGAAAAGACCAGCGTTAAAGAAGTACGGGCTTTTACGGCCAGATTTCAAAGTAAACTCACCAAACTTAAGAACTTCTTTCTCAAGTGCAAACTCAATAAATTCACGCTGGTATGCTTTCATTATTTTCTCTCTATGTCCTTGGTTTCTTGTGTCTCTTCTCGACAATCATTCATTTCTCTATTGTCGAGATAAAAAAATAGCCCCCATAATGGGAGCTATTTAAATCAATTGGCTAACGCCGCCTTCTGCGCTGCGACAATTTCCGTAATGCCGACTTTCGCCGACTCTAGCAGAGCCATCAGCTGCTCGTGACTGAACGGTTCACCTTCTGCGGTGCCCTGAATTTCAATCATCTTGCCTTCTTCTGTCATTACCACGTTCATGTCTGTGTCTGCCGCTGAATCTTCAACGTACTCAAGGTCACACAGAACATCATCACCTAGCAAACCAACTGAAACTGCCGCTACGTGGCCTTTCATTGGGTTTGCTTTTAGCTTGCCGCTATCTACTAGGTGTTGGAATGCATCGGCCATTGCAACACTTGCGCCGCTGATGGATGCAGTACGCGTACCACCGTCAGCTTGGATAACGTCACAGTCAACGGTGATCATGAACTCACCCATGGCTTTTAGATCGACAACTGCACGTAGGCTTCGCGCGATAAGACGCTGAATTTCCATCGTACGGCCGCCTTGCTTTCCACTTGCCGCTTCACGACGAGTACGCGAATGTGTTGCTCGAGGTAGCATGCCGTATTCAGCTGTAACCCAGCCTTTACCTTGACCTTTTAGCCAACGTGGCACAGATTCTTCGACGGTCGCATTACACAACACTTTGGTGTTACCGAACTCAACTAGCACTGACCCTTCAGCGTAAGCTGTGTAGTTACGAGTAATTTTGATAGGGCGAACTTGATCCGCCTTGCGATCGTTTGGACGCATGGGCATCTACCTTAAATATGAGGAGAAGACGATTTGGTTGGGCGAAGATTATAACGGAATCGATTCCGGATTCATAGGTTACGCATCTGGCACAACATAAACAATCCATACATCCCGCGCACCTATCGACGCAGCGTGATACACTCTTGAAGTAATTTTCAAAAAATGAAGACAGGAAAATTCGATGATTTACAGTATGACAGCGTATGCACGCAAAGAAGTAAAAGGCGATTGGGGTTCTGCGGTATGGGAAATCCGCAGCGTGAACCAGCGTTATTTAGAAACATACTTCCGCATGCCAGAGCAATTTCGCGGGTTAGAGCCCGTTTTACGTGAGCGTTTTCGTAAGCGCTTAGCGCGAGGCAAAGTAGAATGTAATCTACGTTTTGAAGCAAACCCTGCCGCAAAAGGTGAGCTTAGCATCAATGAAGCGCTTGCTAGCCAGGTAATTAAAGCCGCTGAACAAGTCATGCACATGACTGGTGAACTGAGCCGAATCAATCCATTTCAAGTTATGCAATGGCCGGGGGTAATGGAAACGCCAGAGCAAGACATGGATGCGGTAAATAAAGTGCTACTAGAAGCGTTTGATGGCGCAATGGATGAATTTATTGAAGCGCGCGCTCGTGAAGGCGAGAACATGAAGGCGCTGATTGAGCAACGCCTCGAAGCGATCACATCAGAAGTTGTGAAAGTGCGCGCACGCATGCCAGAAATACTAGAGTGGCAACGTGAGCGTCTGTTCTCTAAATTTGAAGATGCAAAAGTAGAGCTAGACCCATCTCGCGTTGAGCAAGAGCTTATCCTTCTGGCACAGAAATCAGACGTAGCAGAAGAGCTAGACCGTCTTGATTCTCACGTAAAAGAAACCACGAACATTCTGAAAAAAGGCGGCGCAGTGGGTCGTCGTCTAGATTTCATGATGCAAGAGTTCAACCGTGAATCGAACACGCTAGCGTCGAAATCCATCAGCACCGACATCACCGCATCGGGCGTTGAACTGAAAGTTCTAATTGAACAGATGCGTGAGCAGATCCAAAATATCGAATAGTTTTTTCACCCGTCCAAGAATGTCTTAAAAGCCCTGTTATTTGCTTGTAAATACAGGGCTTTTTTATTTCCCCCGCCCAAATCGGTTTGCAGACGTCCGTTACCAACTGCCTGTTTAGTGGTGGGCAGAATGGTGGGCAGTCCCCTCATTTTTGCTCAATAAGCATTTTGCGGTGAGCAAATTGGTGGGCAGTAAGTTACCCAATTTTCGCATTTAACTCGCCACCACAACAGGTTAGCTGCTGATTCAATAAGCAAATCGGTGGTGGGCAGCCATTATTGCCCCCTCCATTATTTCAGCAACTATGGAGTAAACATGGGAAAACTCACAGCAAAACAGGTTATTGCATACAGCAAAGCCGACCCAAAAAAATATTCAGATGGTGAAGGTCTATACTTTTGCGTCCGCAAACAAGGCTCGCCTTATTGGATGATTCGCTACACCACAGCCAAAGCAAGACGAGAAGCAACCTTGGGGCAATTTCCTTTAATGTCGTTGGCAGACGCCAGAATTGCCGCCGCATACTTTCGAAAGGAAGTACGTGACGGCATAGATCCTCTTCTAGAAAAACAGAAAATCGAGTTACCTGACATTGAAACCGTGGATCAACTGTTCCATGACTGGTATCGAACCGATCTGAGTAGACGACTAAAGCATCCCAAGATTCCGTATCGGGTTTACACCAAAGACATAAGCCCTGTCATTGGCATTAAGTGTATTGCTGAGGTGACCGCACGAGACGTGCGCGAAGTATTAGAACGCATTCGAGAAAGTAACCGCCCTACCATTGCCAACGACACCTTGATGTACATGAAGCAGTTGTTTCGACATGCGATTAAACTCGATTTAACGCTGAATAACCCCGCCGCAGCGTTTACCGTGGACGATGCCGGTGGCGTGGAGTCCAGTAAAGACAGGATGCTCAGCAAAGAGGAAATTCACTACGCCTTTAGCGTGTTTCATACCCATATCAATAGCTTTGGCCGCGATAACTACCTCGCTTGCTGCCTGTTTTTGGTGTTGGGCGTGCGTAAAAGCGAACTGTGCGAAGCCATGTGGCGTGAAATGGATTTAACCACGGGCGTATGGGACCTACCCAAGGAACGCAGCAAAACTGGCGTGCCGATAAGCATTCCCTTACCGCGCCAAGCCATTGCCTGGTTTAACGAGCTGCAAATCCGCGCTTGTGGCTCGCCTTATGTTTTCCCAGCCAGACGAGCAAGCCATCGTCCACATATGGGGCCAGATACGCTGAACCGCGCCATTTCTAAACTCTTTGGTCGCGAGCCAGGGCGCAAAAAACAGCCTCCCAATAAAATGGGCAAACTTGAACACTTCACCGTACACGATCTGCGCCGCACCTTTCGCAGCCTTGCCGCCTCTTTGGGCATTGCAGGCAATGTGGCCGAACGCTGTCTTAACCATAAGCTAAAAGGCGTTGAGGGTATCTACGACCGCCACGATTACTTTGAAGAGCGCCGTATTGCCCATCAAACCGTGGCTGATGTGGTTGAACCGCTAGTGAACTTTGAGCCACATTCGCAACAGCACGCAGGAGGGCATTAACATGCAATTTATGATGCGACTCGCCCCATTACCTTTCCAATAGCCGTGCTGGCAGGGCTTGGCTGGTGTATTGGCATTGCCCTACTCGAACAGTCTCATGGTATAGGCTACGCACTTACTCGGCATTGCCTGATGGTATTCGTGGTACTCGCTCCTTGGCTAATGCTAAAACTCATGTTCTACGTGATTGTCAGTTTAGGACGCAAACTGGGGCTCATCCCGCCTCCACGTCCAACGCACAGCTTGGGGTATGGAGAATCACTCTATTGGTTCAGAGTCTTGGCCTTCTTCGATGGCAAACGCAGCCGCATGCCGAAAAGGCCTATCAGGCGAAACTAACAAGCCCCCATTTGCTCACTTACCGTGGGCAGTTGGGACAATGGGGCAACACTTGATATGCCGAGCTTTAGAGGGTGAATAAGAGGAAGTTAAACTGCCCCAAGGAATGGGGCAATTGGGGATGCGGTAAAAACTCCTAACCACATCAAAAATACCAAACTTGCAAAAGTCCCAATATGGGACTACCATCTATTTATGAGAATTATCGCACTATCAACCTTAAAAACATTTTGGGAAGACAGCCCAGAATACATTGACGCTAAAGAGCCAACTTTAGCGTGGTATCGGCATGCATTAAACGCTGATTGGGGATCACCGTCGGATGTGAAACAGGACTTTAGAAATGCCAGCATCCTCAAAGATGGGCGTGTCGTGTTTAACATTGCCGGTAATAAATACCGCTTAGTTGTTTGGATCAATTATGCCTACAAGGTGGTTTACATACGGTTTATCGGCAGCCATGCACAATACGATAAAATTGATGTGCAAACGATTTGAAGCCAAAAGGTAGTAACAAGAGGTATATATAATGGACATCAGACCTATTAAAACAGATGCCGACTACCGCGCGGCATTAAACGATATCGAAAACCTAATGATGGCGGAGCCTGATACCGTCGAAGGCGAAAAGCTGGACATTTTGGTTACGTTAGTTGAAGCCTACGAAGCAAAGCATTTTCCAATGGATTTGCCAGACCCTGTTGAGGCAATAAAGTTTGAGATGGAGCGCAAAGGCTTAACGGTTAAAGATCTTGAACCCATGATAGGTAAAAGCAATCGTGTTTATGAAATCCTAAACCATAAGCGATCACTCACGCTAAAAATGATTTGGAAACTTCATGAAGGGCTAGGTATTCCAGCAGAGTCGCTCATCAAACCGCCGCAAGTTCGCGCTTCATAGTGCTGCGCATAAAAATTATGTTGTCATGAATGACGCTCGCTACCCAAATATTTCAGCTATTGATAACAGGCTAGCTGAGCTTGAAAACGAAAAGCAACAGCTTCTCGCATTAAGAGAGGCTTTGCGTAGCGCTCAAAACGAGCGTTCAGTACAGACATTCACGCCAGAACAAAAGGTCGCCCTATTCAGACAACGATTTCGTGGACGAGAGGATATCTTTGCCAATCGTTGGCAAAATCAACAGGGCCGCAGTGGCTATTCCGTAGCCTGTGATAATGAATGGGTAAACGGGGTTTGCAACAAACCCCGCATTAAATGCCAAGACTGTTCACACCGAAAGTTTAGCGAACTAAACGAGCGCATTATTTACAGGCACCTTGCCGGTCATCAAGTGGTGGGGCTGTATCCCTTACTGAAAGATAATACATGCTATTTGTTGGCAGCCGATTTTGACAAAGGCTGTTGGCAAGAAGAAGTCAAAGCAATGTCTAAAGCGTGCCAAGAGTTTGATATTCCACACGCGATAGAAATCTCGCGCTCTGGCAACGGGGCGCACTTATGGATCTTTTTTGAAACCAACATCCCAGCTAACCAAGCTCGGGCACTGGGTTTCGCTTTGCTTGATAAGGCCATGGAAATATTTCCAAATCTATCGTTTGACTCCTATGACAGGCTCTTTCCTAACCAAGATGTCCTTCCTGAAGGCGGGTTTGGCAATCTCATTGCGCTACCACTTCAAAAGGAGGCTCGCCTTTCAGGTCGTAGCTGCTTTGTTGACAATGACCTGAATGCGATTGACTATCAATGGCAGTACCTTGCTGAGCTTAAAACGCTCACGCAATCAAGTATTGGTCAACTCATAACAACCATTTCACCCAATACCCTATTACTGTCCGAACAAGGTCTAATAGACAACCGACCTCCTTGGGAAATCACAGCCAAAGCCGCACCAATAAAATTAGAGTCTTTGCCGAAAACCGTGACCATTACCTTGGCCAACCATATCTACTTTTTGATGAGCGAGTTACCTGGGCCACTACTGGCAGGACTAAAGCGATTAGCTAGTTTTTCTAATCCTGTGTTTTTTAAGACACAAGCGTTGCGTTTTTCAACCCATGGCATTCCAAGGTTTATTTCCTGTGCTCGTATTGAAAACGGTTATCTTGCACTACCGCGTGGCTGTCTCGATGATGCGATTGCTTTGCTACAAGAGCACAATATTTCGCCACTGTTTGACGATAAGCGTGAAACCGGCAAACCATTATTAAAACTTACCCCTGAGTTCACTTTGCGAAAGAACCAGCGTGACGCAGTGGCCGCAATATCTAAACATGACTTCGGTATTTTGCATGCGCCGACCGCATTTGGAAAAACGGTTACTGCCATTGGTATGATCGTAAAACGCAAAGTAAATACCCTAATACTGGTTCATAGCCGACAACTGCTCGAACAATGGCAAGAGCGCTTACGCACGTTCCTACCCGAAGTAACCATTGGCAGTATAGGCGGGGGTAAAAGAAAGCCGAGTGGCATTATCGACATTGCCACCTACCAAAGTTTGGTTAATAAAAAAGACAATTCCATCACGCCTTTCATCCAAGACTACGGCCACATTATTGTTGACGAATGCCACCATCTATCTGCGCCTAGGTTTGAAATGGTACTCAACGAGGTAAGAGCAAAATATGTATTGGGCCTAACAGCAACACCAGAACGACAAGATGGTCATCAAAAGATCATTTTTATGACAGCAGGGCCAATTCGCTACAAAGTGAAACAAAGCCCTGATGAGCAATTTACTCAAATTGTGATGATTTATCAGCTCTACGATATACCGCCAGCTGAGCTAATAAAAACAGATGAGCGCCCAAAAATAAGCGACGCCTACCGCTGGCTCGTCGATAACGAACAGCGCACGTCAAAAATCGTCTCAGACGCCTACGAGTGTGTTCAAAATGGCGGACACCCGTTAGTCCTTACAGAGCGTAGAGAGCACGCAGAATCCATACACTCACGACTTACCGAAATGGGTATAAGCACTGTCGTACTTAAAGGCGCTATGAAAGCTGCGGAACGCAAGAACGCTGACAATCATCTGCAATCGGCTCAAGTTGTCGTCGCAACAGGAAAATATGTAGGCGAAGGATTTGACCTACCAAGACTGGATACGTTGTTTTTGGCCATGCCAATCGCATGGAAAGGCACATTGGCCCAATATGCCGGTCGTATTCATCGTGAATCGGAAGGAAAAACACAAGTGACCATTCACGACTATGTGGACTGCACCCTCCCTATGCTGCAACGCATGTTTAAAAAACGCGAGAAAAGCTACAAGGCAATGGGGTATGCCCTTGAGTACATTGATGACAACAGTAACAAGCAACCTTCACTGAAGTTGGAAAACGTCCATTCATCAAATACCAAGCCAAAATAAACAGCAGCACTTCATTAAACACTTCCCCATGCCTTTATACCCATACGCCAAAACCACTATCCGTTTGGCTTTTGGATCGAGAAGCCAAACAGGGAAATTAGCCCATTTACTGTTTGGCTTCTCGATTGAAATCCAACACTGCTAAGCATTGCAGCTACTGGCGCAACGCAAGGTTTAGCACTTTTTGCACCCTAAACCAACCTCGGCATCAAAGTACAAACCGTTTGATTTTTTAAACCCAGAATGCAAACGATCGTTTGGCGTCTCGATTTTTTTCACTAGCCAAATGCCGCCAAACAGCGCCGTATTGGACTATGTATATCAAACAGTTAGCCGCATACAGGTCATCATAAAAAACCGATTTGACTGGTTAGTTTGATAGCCATTTCTTTCATCTATTTCACCACCGAGTCTGTACCCGACCACTGAAAATAGACGGCATGAAAAACCAACAAGGTGATAAGTGACGTGTTATGGGCAAGTGGTAACAATTGGGATAGAGAATGGATAAAGCAGGTGGTCGATTTACTAGTTGGGCATGGCGCGTTTACCCTCTACCCAGCATTAAGCCAGTGCGATAATGCCGCCGAACGCTTAACCCGCTGGCTGACCTTTCAGTTACCACGCGTTAAACAAGCACACCCAGGCTGCCCGATTCATCAATGGCTAAATAGCATTGGCGCACAAGTGATCGTAGAAAAATGGCAAAGCCCCGAGCAATGGCCAAACCTGTATTGGCTACCTTTACCTGAGGTTGATGGCCACGTGCAAGGCGGGTTGGTTTTGTTACCGGCACATTTTTTACCGGTATATATGAACGGCACAATACAAACCAGAACATTGCAAACAAACACGCCCGCCAACGCCTGTATTTTTTGGTGCATCACGCCTTTATCTAAAACAGGAAAACGCACTGCCTTGCACCCCAAGCAGCAAAACCGAGCATTTTGCCTGCCCAGTGCGCCAGAGCAAATAGGAAAATCGTGCACGGGGTTATTAGTGAGCGGTTTAAGAAAAGAAAGCCAAAAACGAAACGCCAACGTGATCAGTCACCAGTTAAACCTAGCGCTGCTGCACCACCTTTGTGGGCCGGAGAATGATGTGTGGATTACGAACAAATGCTTTGTTAACGACAAGAAGGAAACTCAACAACAAGGCTAAATAGCTTGATATTTGTTATGATGAAAACCACAATTTCACTCAAGCTATTTAAAGCTGGTTGAGCCTTTACCTAGTGTTTTGGCTCGTGGCTGCGCCTCAGTCGCCGTTAAGACTGGGGCCTATCTCTTACAAACTACTCGAAATCACAAGCCCCAGAAACGAGTAACCCCTCACAGGGCGCTGATCTAACGGGTAGCGGGAGGGGTGTTGTTGACGCGATTTTAATATGAAAAGTGCCAAATAGCTCGATATTTTTTGATGTCGATTTTACTTAGCAGTTGTTCGGAATAACCGAACAACTGCTTTTTCGACCAATTCATCTTCTGCATAATTAATAACACTCGCTCACACCATTGCCGCTTCGTACACTTTTTCAACCTCGGTAAACTTAGTGACACTCTCTAGGCGCGTTAAGGTTGTGAGTTTCATCGAGTTTTTCATTGGACGATGCGGCACATTGGTCACTGGCGTTTGCAGTGACAGTGGTTTGCCTAACTCAAATAAATAATACAAATCAGCAGAACCTGACTTTTTACCCGCTTGTTCTTCGGTAATGGCGTAGCGTGGTAACACTGTGACTCGTTTAACCGGCCAAAGTTTGTCAATTTGCTTGGTTGAGCTTTGAGTATCTGAGGTAGACGCCAACGCTAAATAGCGAATTTCCTCGGCAATATGCTGCTTAAATTTCTGCAAAAACGTGCTTTGCGGTAGGTGATACCACAGCGCTGTGCCTTGCTCAAATTGTTCAAAGTAGCCATTATCACGGCCACGTTGCCCACCCAATGCCACTGTCATCGTCAAATCAGGGTACAGTACTTGGCGCATGCCGTAATAAGGTATGCGTGCAGCGTCTTGTACGTAGAGCCTTTCCGCCATACCAGCCACGGGATACATGGTCTCATTGCCTTGCCCTGTTTGTGCATTCGGTGCTGTGCCAATTTGGGCTTGCAAGAACTCTAGCAACCACTGGTGACCGGAATAACGGCTCTTAGTCTGGGTAGGATCAGTTTGACTCAGTTCGTTTTGGCTAGGTAAGAGGGCAAATGCGCCAATACCTACTTCTTCTATCGCGGCTGCGTAGGGGTTGGGGGTTGTAGCTTGATCAAAAAAGCCTGGGTATAAAGCAAACGCACCAAAAACAGGACGGCTTTTCTTAGGAGATTGGCCAGCGTTTCCACTTGATGGTGATTTAGAATCGTACGGCTCTGATAGGCGAATCAAGGCATCCCGATAACGGTGCATTTGGTTGATGGCATCGTCTGGTACGTAATCCTTACTTTCGATATCTTCATTGCTGTCATCAAAGCAGTTTTTCTCGGTTTTAATGCGGTACTTGGCATCAAACAGCCAAATAAACTGCTTTTCTTCTGATGTTTCTACTTTTGTTAAATCGGCGCTTTTAGGCAGTGTCACTTCCAATACAATATCTGGCTCTTGGTTCACTAAATACGAGCGGATTGATTGACCCTTTTTGGTAAATTTCGGCTCGTGTGCCAGCCTAGCGGTCACACCATCGCTGCGTTTAAAACGAAAGGCACCGGCAAACCCATCTTTTAGTTGGTACTCAAAAAAGTCATTTTGGGCTAGCTTAGTCGCACTGTTTTCCACCAATTCAAAGCCGAGATCCTGCTCTAAAATCTGTTTCAAACACAAAAAGCACCACACTTCGTAAATCTCAGCCACTGATTTCATTGAAATGCTCGACTGATTGCCAAACACATCTAAATAAAATTTCAGCTCCTGCCAAATACGATACACCGCGCTGTAACCAGTTTTTTGCTGTAGCACTAACGACTCACGGTTTAACCCTGTGTATGCGCCAACCTCTTTTAAAAAACTCTGACCTAACACTTTTTGCAGCGGTTGTTGCCAACTATGCAGCTCATTTAAAAATGAATCCGACAACCGTTGCCGTTCTGGTGCTTGGTTACTTTGCCTAAGCTTTTGTTCAAACTCCGCTAATTGTCGCTTGCTTTTACTCACCGCCATTTTGATAAAGCGATTTTCTGGGGTATCGACACTCAGTTGCTTTTTTTCGACTGCATAGCGTTTATCGTACTGGCCATTCGCAAAGTCTTGCTTTACTTGCTCCGCTAACTTATGAGGCAGGCGGCCTTTTAATTTGGCCGCTTTAATATTGGCCACTGTAGGTTGCAAACGGCTATGGGGTGAGGCACAAATCACTTTTAAGCCTTGCTCAAAGCGCTCCCGTAACGCGGCAAAATTAGCCAACCACATAAGTGGAAAATGCATGCGTTGTTGGCTAGTTGCTGCGTCTTGTTCTGTTTTTTCTACCAAGCTAAAGCGCCAAAGAGGGTAAACTTTGTCTATGGCTTGGTACATGGCGGGCAAGTCTTGGTGCAGTGCCATTTTGGTTGGCAGCACTTCAAAGGCTATGTGCTGAGTCTGTGTTTTGCCATTGTGCTCAAAGGTAAGTGGCAAACGTAACCAGCCCACATCATTGCCGGTATTAATGGTGCCGGTTAAACGTGCGGGCACCACGCCCCTTGCGGTTTTTACTTCGGGGGCAAAACGAAATGCCTCATTCACGCTTTGGCTGCGATGGGTTAACCGCGCATTAGTGACTTCACTATAAAAGACCCACTCAAACTGGTACTGAGTATTCTCAAAAAACAGCGGGGAATTTAATGTAAGCTCAGCGTGTTTCGCTAAACCGTTGGCAACGAGGTCATTTTCGGCTAAGTCACTTTCATCTAACCCACTTTGTAGCAGATCATCTGCAACTAGCCCTTGCGGTTCAATAGCATTGCTCAGCTGCGCTGCTGGCGCAAAGCGCAATTCGTAGCTAGGTTGTACATCATTAGCGCTCGCCCTATGCGCCATTGTATTCTGGTACACGCTCAACCGCTGGCTAATATCATTCGCCCAGACCGAAAACTCAAAGTCAGGGGTTTGTAATCGTATTAACTCTGGCATTCCCTACCACTCCTTACGCCTTCGCTGTACGTTTTTTTATGGGTTGCATTCATTGCAAAAAGCATCAAACAACACCAACCCATTAAGGCCAGAAACTGGTGAAGGTGGCACTGGCTAATCGCTCGCTCATCCACTTCAACTTCGCTTTTGAACGGCAAGGTATACGAAGTACTTTTTCCCCTTCAGTAGCACCATCAGCCACTATTTTCTCGCGATACAAGTCAGGGCGTTGATCCTTATCACCTTGTTCTGCTTGCCAAAGAGGGGCTAACTGGTCTGAAAGCACAACGCCAAGCTCTTCCAGCAAATCCTTGCGATTTGATGTAGTCAGTTTGTCGGTATCGCCTTCAATACGCGGTAGAACCTTACACATCATAAAGTCGTCCCATACAGCTTTTAGAGTCAGGTCATCTTGTGGTTGGCTGCTAGCAACCGCAAGCAGCAGCTCATTGAGCGCACGAAATGCCAATTCAAAAGGTGTATTTTTTAGCACCGCATTAACGGCCGATAAAAACGCAACCGTTTTTGTGCCATCAACATCAAACGTATCAGCTAAATCTGCTTTGCTGGCGCTTGACCAAATAGGATAGCTAAGGCGTTTATTGCAGCTGGTTGGGGTGAAAAAGTCGTTATAGTCGTTAGGGAAAAACGCACCAAAATCAAAGCTCAGCGCTCGGTCAATCACTTTGCGTGAAAAGCCATGGGTGGTTTCATCCATATTCACCGTGCCCGCAACAAGCAGGTTAAACGGAATACCTAAACCATACTGGCAAATATCTGCCCACAGCTCATCGTATTGCGCGTCATCAAAACCTAGCGCTTCGCGTAGCTTTTTTTTGTCCGCAACTTCTTTAATGGTGGCGGGTTTTAAAAGCGCGTCACTGCTGTAGGTAAAGCTATCACCTGCCCAACACCATTCGCGGGTTTCCAGCACCGACAAATAATCGGCAAAATACTGCTCTACAGGGGCAAGGTTCATTTCATCTAAGCACAGCCAGTAAGGTAATACCTGCTCAAGTACAGCACGCTCACCTGATACCACTAAGCGTTTACCTAGGTCTTCGCACTCTTGCACTTCAACGGTTAAGCCGCTATCAGCAATCGCACGCCAAGCTTTGGCGATAAATTGCAATACATCCGTGGTGATGTATTCCGCAGTGCCATTTAAGCGTGAAATATACCCCAGCAAATCGCTCGGCTCATGCCAGTCAGGGCGCACCGAGGTTAAACAATAAGTCTCAGCAAACTGCCCCGAGGTTTTTGCTTGCTCACGCACAAAGCGGGTTTTACCTGTTCCTGAGATACCTGCGAGAAGGAGGAAGGGTTTGGATAAAAGCTGCCCGTTACTTATTGCTGGCATTGAATTCTGATTGGTCTCTAAATTTACATCCGCATATATTTCTAATAATTCTATTAGGTCCGATGCAAGAGTATTATCATCGGGCATATTGTCTAAAGGATAAAATTTTGCTCCAGCTGAAGCCCACTCATAAGACTGGCCTAATGTCGTATTAGATCGCAAATCAACTTTCTGATCCCAATCATCAAGTCGATTATCTAAGCCCCTTATGGTATTACGCAATTCCTCCGCCTTCTGCTTTGCTAGGGTTGTTCCATATTGCCTTTTAAGCTCCGTAGTTCCAAAGCCCAACGAGAGATAAACACCACTGCCATCTGAACGGAACAAATAAACTGGATAAATACCAGACTGTGTTGACTCTGTTATTGCCGGATTGAGGATAGACAACCAAGGTACGTCAGCCCAATTTCCTGCCCCAGCGCTCGCTTTTAATAAATAATCTGTTGGAGAAGGTAGTGTGGTTTCTATTGCCTGAATCAAATCTCGTCTTAGTAAATTAGCTATTGGGTGACCTGTAAAGTTCTCATTTTTAGCTTGTACCCATCCACCAGCTATTTCTGTTAAAAGTTGTCTTAAACTCATACGTATCCTTTATACCAAGACCAAGAATTTATGGTATTCCAGTTCGATTTTCTTTGTATTTGCATATTCTGAAGATACCAGCCTTACAATACCTAAACCATCCAATGTTTTCAGTGTTCTCGACACATTGCTGACCGCTCGACCTGAGAGCATGGCCAGCTCAGTGACCGATTGTGGCTGTTGTTCGGCGATTACTTTTAACAACTGCTGATTTTCTTTCGACAGCACATTGGCCACCGATTTCAGGGAGTCGAACCAGATATCAACGGGGAAATCGGGGTCAGGCGTTTGCCCTTTGATCCCAATTACGCAACGTGATTGTTTTGCGTTTTTCATTACTTTACTCAGATTGTTTGCCTGCACTCTCTACTTGCCTTCTTCACTCACAAAAGGCCACTGCCAGCAAAAGCGTAAAACAGCATTTAAACAATCAAAAGACTGTACGCTTATACATAGCCCTAGCATCTTATCAACTACTGATAATATCGCAAGATTATTTTCCATCATTCAGTGCAATGGCGATCACCAATCACTGCAAGTACACAATCAGTACACTAGCGGTATTGTCTGCCTTAGCCTTTAATCCTCGCCCAGCCTTTAGGTTGACTGGCGGTACACTGAAAGGCGACAAGCCTACACAGGATTCATCGCCTTTTTAGTCATCCAAGATGCTGCCTTTAACACAGTACATGCGTGGGCGGGTGTTGTCGGGCAGACTGACTTTGCGCTGTGGCCGATTACCATCAGGGATTAGGTAGCCTGCGGCCATCAGTGCTTTGGCGGCGCGATCTGGGCTGAGTCCTTCGGTGGCTTCACGCCAACCGGTTGGGTAAAACAGGTAGAGGGTTTGTGGGCCGCTGTTGTCTATCCAACCTGCTCGTTGGCGTACTTGGCTGCTGTAACCGGATTGTTTAAGCGTAAAGCGGCTTTCGCCATGTTGCTCAATAAAGCTGCGTACTTGGCGGATGGCTTGTTGGTCTTCATTGGCAGCCACACCACCGCGGGCAAGTATCCATTGGTTAAGCTGGCTTAAACAGGCGGCTTCGACACTTTGAGCTGGCCAATCAAGTGCTTTGGCTTGAATGGCTAAAAGGCCAGCGCTGGCCAGTAAGGCAAACTTTTCGGCGACCCGGCGCACTTGGCCGTCAGCCTCGAGAGGCAAGCTGGTTAAAAAACGTTGGCGTACATTTTGGAAAACGGGTCGCACCTGCGCGCTGTGCTGCGTTAAATACCGTAACCAGTCCAAGACCAAGCAGCCGTAATGTTGGCGACTTTGCTGTTTTAGGTGATCGGCTAAATCGGCGGCGTTCATACCATGACTATGGTTAAACACGCCCATTTGCGCTCCGGCATCGGCACTGAGATCAATCACGCGCACTTGCTGCCCCGCTTTCACGCGTTTGCCGATACTAGCAAGGTGGCTTTCGAGCGTCACTTCGCCAGTGGATAAAAACACCAAACGCCAACGGGCAGGTAAGCGCATTTCACCGTATTTGCCTGCACGGGTTTTACCTTGGCCATTGGCAAGCATATAAGCGACGTCGCCTGCCTCTTTGGGGTCCACTTCACCCATTTCATCGAGCGCCAGCAAGGCATCGTTATGGGCTAATGCTGTGCCTTCTAAACCGTTGGCCGTGGCCCGCCAACTGTGGCGCAGTTGATTAGGCTCGCCCCACACCGATAGCGCCGGATACAGCGCCGCGGTTTTACCAGTACTACTGGCACCGTAGAGGTGTAAACCAAAACCATCCACTCCGCACAAATGCAACAATGGAGCGGCCAATGCAGCGCAGACACCAACAATTAATAGCGGGTTATCCAGACAATAACGGCCAACGTGCTGCCGCCAACTGTCGCTACTGCCTTGTTGAATAAAGCCTTCTATCGGGTGCATGGTTTGCAACACCATGCGCGGGTTGTTGCTGTGTTCGCTTGGATAAAAGGTGAGGCGCGGATGCACATAAGCGTGGTGATGCCAGCCAATGCAGTTCACGCTAATGGCCTTTTGCGTGGCCAGTTCACCCATTTGTTGAATAAACAGCGAGAGCAACTGCCGCGCTTTGACACTGTTGCTTAGCCGCATGCCTCGGCTGAGTAGGATTCGACGGTACTCGCTGCCGTCTCCGGCCAATAGTTCTGCGGGCATGGCCCAGTAGCGATGGCGATTGTCATCGTCTAACCAGTGCAATAAATAACCGTAGTTATCCCCTTGCAGATCGCGGGTACGGGCGGCCACTTGCAGCCAAGAGCAGATTTTAACTGGACTATCTTGCCCCGCCGGGTGCATCACCAGCCAGTTTTGCGCGTTATAGGCAAAACCAGCCGGTAATGTTGGCGCGTTGTTATTCATCTCATTGGCAGGTAACGGGTTTGATGTTGATGGTTTATCCACGGCCATAAGCAGCACCGATACGGCGGGTTTCAATCCACTGGTCGATATCGCTTTCTAACCAGCCCACGGCACGCGCACCAATGCGAATGGATCGCGGAAATTCACCGTTGGCCATCAAGGCATAAATGGTACTGCGACCAAAGCCTGTTTTGGCCTTTACCTCGGGCAAGCGCAAAATCCGCTGCTGACGCGCTGGGTGTGTTGATGTGGTGGATGATTGTGTAGCTGGGTTCATCGTTTGCTTCCTCACTGATCTGTTAAGTTCAGTTAGGAGTTTGCCAGTACTAAACGGACGCAGTAGGTAGATAAATGCCCAGATCGTGCAGCTTTCTGAGGGTACAAGTAGCTACTTGCCCCAGTTTGTAGATAGTGCCCCAAGTAATTAATGCTCTATGGGCAGGGTTAGTGAGCGGCTAAGCGGCGTGAATTAAGGCTTTGCCCATACTGCCCCAAAAGCCCAGTGGATGGCGTATTACTTTGAAATTTCCTACTCAAAGCTCGGTTTCGGTGAGCCGTATTCATTGATTGTTGATGTGTCGAGTGTATCGACATATAAAAAACTTATGTCGGAAAAACAGTAAAAAATCGACATGAACTATTCAGATCTTAGCTCACTTTACTCCGAGAGATGGCAGTTTATTGCTTTACAACTTGAAGATAAAAGTGAAACTATAATTTCACTAAATAAAGATTTAAGAAAACATAGTTTCATTATGGATACTATCGAGCCAAAATCAAAACGCACTGCGGTCATATTCCCTAGACAAAGGAAGATGTTAAGCATCTTGGGCGAAAACTTAACATTGGCGATGAAGAGACGCGGCATTACTCAAGAAATAATGCACAGTAGAACAGGGATTTCTAAGCCAACACTGCGTAAAATATCAAAAGGTGATCCTTCCGTTTCACTTGGTCACTACGTTAAGGTTTTGGCAGTCCTAGGCTTGTTAGACGATCTAACCAAGGTTGCACGTGATGACGAGCTGGGAAGAAAGCTGCAAGACATCCAATTGCTGAATAAAAAATAAGTGCGTCATATTCGTACAGCAGTAGCCCATATCTACATGACTAAAACTTGGCCAACAAGGGCAGCTTCAGAGAAGAAAGATAGCTATTAAAGGGCTGTTTTATACTCAACAAGAACCAAATTACACTTTTATGCGCATAAAAATGTAAAATTCCGCACTTTTCTGCGCGTAAAAGTGTAATTTGAGTTATACTACAGGCAGTTAACAGTCTTTATTGGCGGGAAATGACAATGCAGCGCAACTTAGTAAACCCCCTAATAGCATGGAAAAATCAACCGGTGCGCAAGCCATTATTGATCGATGGTGCAAGACAAACAGGTAAAACCTATCTACTGCAAGAGTTGTTTGGAAATACCTTTGCCAACATCCTTCGTATCGACTTCCTTGAAAACCCAGCTTACAAAGAAGCGTTCGATGGCTCTCTGTCACCTGACGAGCTAGTAATGAACATTGAGTTGTTAACCAACCAAGCGTTCAACCCAGAAACCGACTTACTGATATTAGATGAAATTGGCGAATGTGAACGTGCCGTTACCTCACTAAAGTACTTTGCTGAAAAAGCACCGTCCTATTTTGTCGCTGCCAGCGGCTCGAATATTGGTTTGCTCAACACCTTCCCTGTGGGCAAGGTAGAACAATACAATTTACGACCACTGACCTTCCAAGAATTTATTTACGCATCCAACGAGCAAGCGCTGATCAAAGCATTTGATAGTCAAGCAAGCACACCGGCAGTACACACCAAATTGATGGACAAACTCACTGACTACTTTTTTACTGGTGGTATGCCGGAAGCCGTTTCTGCTTGGTATCAGTATAAGGATTCAAGCATTCTAGAGCGTGTTGAAAGAGTCACAAAAATTCATGCCGATTTAGTGGAAGGTTATCGCCGCGATTTTGGTAAGTACGCGGGCAAGGTCGACGCCACACTGATTGAATCGGTATTTAATAGCATTCCAGCCCAGCTATCACTTGTCAGCGATGAGTCGGTTAAACGCTTTAAATTTAAGCATGTGCATGAGCGTAAATCTCGTTATAGCGATTTTGAAACCGCGATCCATTGGCTTAACTGCTGCCGCTTAGCTTTGCCAAACTACCCTATTGAAGGATTGCCGAAATCTCCGTTAGCGGCCTATAAAAAAGAAAATATGGTGAAACTGTTTCTGTTTGATGTGGGCCTGCTTAATCATATGCTGGGCAGCAGTTATAAAGAAATTAAGCAACAAAACTATGAATACAAAGGTTATGTGGCTGAAAACTTTGTGCAACAAGAGCTCACTGCCATTGGCGTTGACCCAAGCTATTCATGGAATGACGCCCGCGCCGAAATCGAATTTATTTTGGCGACCGATGAAGGCGATATTGTCCCTGTGGAGGTCAAAAGTGGTAAACGTACAAGAGCAAAATCGTTGGCATCCTACGTTGAAAAATGTACTCCAAGTAAAACCTTTAAGTTAACGGGTACACAAGGCTCATCCGCATTAGAGCAAACCAATATCGTGATGCCTTTGTATTTCACGCAGTATTTACCACAAAGATGGTAAAAGCGCGTTGCTTAGACCCCGAGGTCTACACAAAGTGACTTCATAGGTAACAATTTGTATACCTGAATGCCTACCATTCGACACTCTGATTTATCACTATTGGATATCATAGTATCCATATTGAGCTTATTTATATTAAAATGGACACCATAATATCCATTTTTGGTTAGGTGAGTTTCCTACTGACTCACCACTATCGCATAGAGCCAGTAAAAAAATGGCAAATCTATGTTGACAGAAATCGTGCTCGATAAAGCCTTTCAAAACTGCTATTTTTAAGTACTAACAGCAGAATAAAAACGGTACTGTTTTTCCATTGCTAACCACTAAGATTTGGTAAAAGCCAGAGGCAAGTGGTGGGCAGTTTGGTGGGCAAACAGGCATTTTTGAACAGTTTCTTTTCGATAAGCTATTGAGTTTATTAAGGTCTAGGCCGCTACTCCATGAGCAGATCCAAAACATTGAATGATCTAAAAGTCATCGAGTATTGAAACAAAAAAGCCCCGCTAATACGGGGTTTTCTTTTATTCGTCTTTTTCCAAGGTACTGTTATCAACGTAGGGCCAATAATGGTGCCCAATTCTGATCAGCAAAGTAGCCGCAGCCAAAATAAACGCAGCCAGAGATAACCACACAACCAAAACTGCATCCAGCTCTTTCATTCCGAGTGTGATGTAGCGGGCGATGGCCATCATCGCGATGTAGATAGGATAGCGTACCGGAATTTTACCGTTCATCACGAACTGCTGCACCATAGCGAGCACTTCCAGATAGATAAACATCAACAGAATATCCGTGAGTAAGACACGCTTCTCTACAAATACGTGCACAAACTCTTGCATCATGGCGTACAACGTCGCCAAGGTAATAGAGACTAATAACACCGCCTCCAAAATATGGAAGATTTTCAGGAAAGGTCGACTAAAGGATTTCGGTAAATTCGACGGCATGGTCCATTATCCAAACAAAGAAAATAGGCCTTGAGTTTAGCATGCAACGATCTTCAATCAATCAGAATAAACATCAGTGCAAATCGACTCCAAGTCCTGGCATTTGCTTATAAAAACGCTCCGCTTATTTGGCGGAGCGCTTTTGTGTTATAGGACCTGTGGCATCACTTACGCCACTTGCTGCTTTTTTTCAGCTACGCGCTTTTTCTTCCGATATTTAGGGTGAGTGATCGGAATCGCAGATAGGAGTTTTTTGGTGTATTCGTTTTGCGGGTTTGCATAAATTTCTTTAGCACTGCCTGCTTCTACCACTTTACCAAAATACATCACGGCAACTTTGTCAGAAACATGTTTCACCACCGAGAGATCGTGAGAGATAAATATGATCGCCAAGTTCATTTCTTGTTGCAGTTGTAGCAATAGGTTCAAGATTTGCGCCTGTACCGACACATCTAACGCAGATACCGATTCATCACAAATCAGCAGTTTAGGCTTCAATGCAATCGCGCGAGCGATACCGATACGCTGCCGTTGCCCGCCTGAAAATTCATGTGGATAACGGTTTACTGCCGTTTCTGGTAATCCCACTTTGATTAAAAGCTCTTTTACCCATTGTTTACGCTCTGTTGGCGTGCCAATTTTATGAATAACAAACGGTTCTTCCAGAATCATACCGATGGTATGACGCTGATTGAGTGACTCCATTGGGTCTTGAAAGACGATTTGCATGTCTTTACGCAGCGATCGCATCTCTTTCACAGACAATTTAGTGATGTCTTTACCTTCAAAGAAAATCTTACCTTCTGTTGGCTCGTATAACTTTAAGATCGTGCGACCAAGGGTGCTTTTACCACAACCTGACTCACCAACTAGCCCCAGTGTTTCACCTTCAGAAACAGACAGTGAAACCCCGTCTACCGCTTTGATGGTGTAGCCTTTCTTGAACAGCCCTTTACCAGAAACAAAGTGCTGCTTAAGATTTTCAATTCTTAATACTTCTTTTGCCATAACATCCTCTTTTATGACTGGTTCACTTTGCCCAGTTAACTGGCAAACATACTGGCATCAATAGGCTTGATATCGATCATCTGCTTCGGCTCATTATCTAAGCTCGGCATCAATCCCATTAAACGCTCTGTGTATGGGTGCTGCGGGTTATCAAACAACTCAAAAATTTCTGCTTTTTCGACAATACGTCCGCCATACATCACGGCAACATCATCACACACTTCTGCCACAACCCCGAGATCGTGAGTGATGAAGATCATCGCCATGCCCGTTTCTTCCTGAAGCTCGTTCATCAGTTCAAGGATAGACGCCTGAACCGTAACATCCAACGCTGTAGTCGGTTCATCACAAATCAGAATATCCGGCTTACAGGCCAATGCCATCGCGATCATGACACGCTGGCGCATACCACCAGATAGGTTATGGGGATACTCATTCAATCGCTTCTCTGGCATTGGAATTTTTACTTTTGCCAGCATTTCAATCGAGTACGCCTCCCGCTCCTTTTTGTCGAGCTCAGGTCGATGGAGCTCAAGCACTTCACATATTTGACGACCAATGGTGTGCACTGGGTTGAGCGCCGTCATCGGGTCTTGGAAGATGATCGAAATGCGATCGCCACGCATGGCGTACATCTCTTCCGCAGGCAAATCAACTAGGTTGGTGCCGCGATAATTCACTTCACCTTTGATAATGTTGCCATATGGCTTAGGTAATAGCCCCATGATCGACATTGAGGTTACGCTCTTACCACTACCTGACTCTCCTACCAGACCGAGTGTACGTCCAGCTCTCACATCAAAGTTCACACCATGCAGAACCTTCACTGGCCCATCATCGGTGGTAAATTCAACTTCGAGATCTTTAACACTTAGGATTACATCGTTTTCCATAACCAATCCTTACAGCTTATAAGTGTCATCTACGACAACAACAGGTTCAAAAGCTTTGCCTGACTTCATCGCTTGTTTCGTTTCTTTTTTGATATCACTATCAATCCAGTAAGTGCCATCGCCTATGATTGCACCACTGAACAGCGCCTCTGTCATGCGATTCATTGGCTTATCTGGAAACTTTAACCAGCGCCAGTGACCATAGCGGACATAAGGAACCATGTAGCCTGGGACGATAACGTGAGCATCAATGATGTCACGCTGAATCTCATGACCTAGCTGGATCTTTTTATCCATATCCATGCCAAAACGATACTCGATGATCTTTTCATCCAGTTCAGGCGTGCTGTAGTTTGTGAAAGAGTTAGTTTGCGGCTTGTTCGCATTGACTGAATGGAAGTACTCCCAATACGTTGGGATCTCAGACGTACCCATATCTAAGAAAGCCAAATCGTGCTTTTTCTCACGTACGTATTTGAACATGGATGAGCCATCAACTAACTTGAGCTCAATATCCAGCCCTGCTAGCTTGGCTTGCTCACGCAAAAATGCAATACGAGGAGTATGAACAGGTGTTCCGTAGGTCAGCTCGAAGCTTAAGCGCTCACCTTTATCATTAACACGAATACCATCAGAACCAATTTTGTTAAAGCCTGCGGCTTCGAATGCCTCGGCCGCTTTTGCGGGATCAAACTTCGGTGCCTTAGCATCTGGTAGGGTGTATTTACCATGACCATAACCGGTCGGGTTTGGTTTACGGGAGTAGTCGCCACGCATGACATTCTCTATCATGCCATCAAAGTCAATCGCGTAAGTAATGCCCTTGCGAATGTTTAAATCATCCAGCAAAGGCATCGCGGTGTTCATCCATACACCACCAGCCCCAACTGGGAATTGGTTGTAACCCCAGAACTTTTGAATGTATCCCTTTTGGTAAGGTTCCGTATTCGATTTATCATGCCATAGGCTTGGTAAAACAAGACCAAATGCGTCCAGCTTCCCTTTCTCAAAGTGCTTCATCGCGATATCACTGTCGCGAATCACTGTGATGCGGATTTTGTCGACATTATAACGATGTTGATAATACTTATTGCTGTAACCCCACCAGTCTTCACCGACATGTTTGAAGGTCACACTTTTACCTTTTTTAATGTCATCTAGGTAGTATGCACTGGTCGTTGGTTCACTTTTAAAATTGTAGTAGCGGACAAAGTTGTCATGTATACCGTCACCATTTTCATCTTTTGAAGGGTTAGCATAAAAATGTGCGGGACGTGGGCGCAGGGCCCCCATTCGTAACAGCAACTCTTCCGGATTAAACTCTTTCGCCGCCTTAACAGCAAACGTGTGAGTGTCGTACTTGATAACATCCGCAATCGTTTTGTTGTAGTAATCGTTGTACCAAGGCTCCAAGATGTCCTTGGAACGATAAAACTTCAGCATGAACACGAAATCGTCGGCAGTCACAGGTTTGCCGTCCGACCATTTGGCTTCAGGGTTGAGTTTGAAATAGACCGTTTTGTTGTCACCTGCTAACGCCCACTCGTTAGCAAGCTCAGGGATGAACTCTAAAGTATCTGGGTGGCGGACCACCAAGCCTGGTGTTTCATCTAAGATAAAAGAACGTAGCCCTGCATTAGCGTCTGGGCCAACACTACGTAACGTCTGCGGGAAACTTGACATAAAGGTGCGATAAGTCCCTCCACGTTTCGCTTCTGGCGAACCATATTGAGGCTCATCCCAGTTTGTTTGCCAGTTTAAGTCAGTCGGAAGCGTTGCTGACATTGCACCAAAACTCAGGGCGCTCAGCGTGGACGCTAAAAATAATTTCTTCATAAAACTTCCCTTTTTTATGTTTTGCTCACAATGCTCGCTTAAACATAGCGTGTGAATTTTTTCGGGTCGAAAGCCGCTCGAATGGCTTCACCAATAAAGGTCACCATTACCAGAACCAGAACAATAGAAGTCACTACTGACGCAACAATCCATGGCGAATCTAAGTTTGACTTACCTTGTTGCAGTAGTTCACCCCAACTTGGCGTTGGTGGCATCAAGCCTAAGCCTAGGTAATCGAGAGCAGTCAGTGCTGTGATGTTAGCTGCAATAGTGAAAGGCGCTAGGGTTACAATCATCACCATCGTATTTGGCAAGATGTGATTAAACAAGATACGTCCGGTCGATGCCCCTAAAGCACGAGCCGCCATTACATATTCTCGTGCCGCTTCTTTATAAGTCATGGTCCGCATGTACCATGTCATACCCATCCAAGTGAAAAGCACGTTAATAGCGACAAAGAGAGCAAACGTCGGTTGAACGATTGAGACAAGAATCATAATGACGTACAAAAACGGGACCATTGACCAGATTTCGATAAGTCGCTGTACAAACAAGTCAAATTTACCGCCCCAAAAACCCATAGCACAACCGACTGCAGTACCGATCGCGTAGGAAATGGCCATCGTAAGCAACGCAAATCCCATCGCCGTTCTGAATCCGTAGACGAGTCGCGCCAAAATATCGCGACCTATCACATCTGTACCTAAATAATGCTTATTTTCGGCACTAGGCGTTGTTGGCGGGAAATCACCACTAAAATCTTGTTCGTATGGGTTCCACGGCACAAGCGGCAAAATAACAAAGTTGTCGCCCCCTTCAGCCTCAAACGCTTTTTGCAGTACACGATAATCGGCTTCACTGGATGACTCTTGGCCGAATTCGCTACCTAAACGTACGTCACTGACAACAGGAAAATAGTAGCTACCATCGTACTTGACGACTAGCGCTTTACTGTTGATCAAAAGTTCGGCGAATAGAGAAAGGATCAACATGATAGAAAGAGCAACAAACGACCAATAGCCTCGTTTGATCTCTTTAAAGTGACGAATTTTCTTTTGAGTTAATGGACTAACTTTAATCATGTTACGCTCCAAACTTCACACGTGGGTCGACTAAAGCAACACAAATATCTGAAATGATGTTACCAATGAGCAGTAACAACGCATTAATGGCGACAATACCCATAACAACAGGGTAATCACGCTCCATGATTGATTCGTAACCCAATAAGCCAATGCCATCAATATTGAAGATAACTTCAATCAGGAAGGCACCGGTCATGAAGAACAACAAAGAGTTACCAAAGTGACTCGCGATCGGAATTAAGCTGTTACGCAACGCGTGCTTACGAACTGCTTTTTTGAAAGGTAATCCTTTCGCAATTGCGGTGCGGATGTAATCTGAGGAAAGGTTTTCCATCAGGTTATTTTTCATTGTCATCGTCAGCGTGGCAAAATCACCAATGAGGTAACAGATCAAAGGCAACACCGCATGCCACATAATGTCTTTAGCGCGTTCAAAGAAGGTTTCGTAATCGTCGAAGTCATCGCCGACAAAGCCTCCCATCGGAAACCATTCCAAGTGATAACTAAATAACGTGATCAGCAATACACCCACCACATAACCTGGTAGCGCGTAGCCTACGAAAATGAGTACTGAAGAGGCGGAATCAAACACAGAACCGTGCTTGAGCGCCTTATAGTAACCAAGAGGAATCGAGATAAAATAACTAATAAAGAAGGTCATGCCGCCATAAAACAACGACACTGGCAAACGCTCTGCGATCATATCCGAGACAGGCTCGTAGTAACGCGTCGACTCGCCAAGATCTAGCATTACCAAACGACTTAACCACTCGACGTACGCTTCCGTTACAGGTTTATCCAGGCCATAAAACGCATTCAGCTCCGCGATTTGATCGTCAGAAAGAGCCGTATTACCACCCGCAGACGTCATTGATGCGGCGCCATCTCCCTGAGACTGCATTTGTGACAACATGCGTTCAACAGGTCCGCCAGGCACGAAACGAGTGATAGCAAAGATGAGAATAGTTATCCCGAGAAACGTTGGGATAACCAACGCCAAACGGCGTAAAAAGTACGACAGCATATACAACTTGCTCCTTGTCTACTGTCCAGTTCAAACGGAGTGAAAGAGGATATTTTCCGCCCAAAATGGTGCATATTTATCTCGTAGTAACTAAAACTGTTGAAGCACACTCCCTGCGCCTCAAGAGCTAGACTTTTCTACTACTGCAATAATTTCAGCGTCATATTTATCTTGAATCCACATCAGCTTCAAGTGTTTGAAACCAAAACATGACAAACTTCCTTCGATGTCGAAAAACAGAAATGTTTTTGTAAAAAATTATAAAAAACCACAAAAATAATTCATACAGAATATCAATCTAGGCTGTTTAGAGCCAAAACCCTACATAAAAATGCACCCTACACACATAAATAGACACATAATCCAAGGTTATATTTGACCTAAAAATACGAGTGAGCCCTTTAACAGCAATGGGTATCATATTTTGATACCACCTAATAAGTTCGAGCTAACAAAGTATGGATTCGATATAAAACTCATCTCAGAACAATTCACTGGAAAAATATCTTTTTCCAGATTCAATTACCCACTAAAAAACCATAGGCAAGATAAGTCATTAAAGTTTATAAGAAACACAAAATACGGTGTTTTATTGAAATTTAATCTCGATGCATAAACCTTATTCGGTTTTTTATTCCGCCTTTTAAACAAAGCCTGGTTATTTACATCTTTTTTACATTTAAGCATCCCCGTTTACCACTGGTTTGACTTCCTTTTTTCATCTCGGTTATACATTGGCCGAACGTTAACGAAATATTAACGTCACATTTGGCCGCTATGCGGCCAGACATAGGAAATAATAATAATCGGAGCAACAAGGATGTATAAAAACACAACCGCTTTATCTGTTGCGATAAGCCTTGCTTTGGGGACAGCAGCAGTTGCAGCCCCAGCAACAGCACTGGCAGAAGAGCAGCAAGTTGAAAAACTTCAAAAGATGAAAGTTACTGGTTCGCGTATCTCCACGACGGATATGGAAGGTCCTTCACCAGTTACTGTTATTAATAGTAAAGACATTGAGTCTAAAGGCTTTAACAGCGCGCAAGACGTATTGAACAGTTTGACCCAAAACACAGGTGGTGTAATGGCTCAAACAGACTCTTTCTCGTTTACACCAGCAGCGCAGTCAGTCAACTTACGTGGCCTTGGCGCGTCACGCACATTGATTCTTATTGATGGCCGTCGTCTTCCTCAATACCCGCTAGCACAAGATGGTACATCTAACTTCCAAGATATCGGCCAAATCCCTGTCGCCGCTATTGAGCGTGTTGAAGTAATGACCGACTCAGGTTCTGCTATCTACGGCTCCGACGCAATCGGTGGTGTCGTAAACTTCATTTTAAAGAAAGACTTTGATGGCGTTTCTGTAAAAGTACGCGCGGGTGACGCGACGGATGGTGGTTACCAAAATGGTCGTTTAGACGTTGTAGCTGGCAAAAACTTTGACGACAAACGTATTCTCTTCGTTGGCCAATTTGCGGGCAACGAAATGCTAAAGCAATCTGACCGAGATGATTGGGCTGGCGATGACGGTTCTAGCCGTTCTCAGCTAAGTGGCTACTCTAGCTACGGTGCAAACTTTGAAGGCGCCAACGGAACACTTCTAACACCAGCTGATGCTGGTTCTTCCTGTAAAGAAGTCGTTGGTGATGCCGCGATTGAACGAGCGGATGGAAAGTGTGGTGTTAACCGCTCTGCATACCGAACATTAAAACCAGAAAACAAACAAGTAGACCTACTTTTACGTGGTGAAATGGACATTAACGACAATGTCACTGCCATGGCAGAAGCCCGTTTTGGCTACAAGTCTACAGAATCTGAATTCGAACCTAACCCTTACAGCGTTGAAGTTGATGCCACTCACTTCCGCGGCGAAGGCGAATACACTCGCCGTATGGTCGAATTTGGACCACGCGAAAGTAACACTGAAGCCGATTCTTTTGGCTTAACCTTAGGCTTGAACGGCCTGCTTGCTGATACGTATGATTGGGACCTATCCGCTGGTTACTCTGAGCAAAGCGTTGAAACAAGCAACCCAGCAATCTTCCTAACTCTCGACCAAGCTGTACAAAATGGTGATGTCGATCTTCTAGGGCCTATCTCTCAAGACGTTGTAGACAAATACAGCGGCACTTCAAGCAAAGAAGCTTACTCAAAGCTTTACTCTGTTAACGGCTCACTGGCTGGTGATTTGGTTGAACTTCCTGCAGGTATGTCTGGCTTTGCTGTTTATGGTGAATGGAACCGTACTGACTACAATGAGACGATTGATGCGACAACAGCAGCTGGTGGTTTCTCTGGTCTAGGTGGAACATCAGGCGGCGGTGACCGTGATCAGATTGGTCTTGGTGTTGAAGCTCTTATTCCTATCATTGAAGATTTAGAAATGACTGTCGCTGGTCGTTACGACCACTACTTCGACGACTCGGCAACTGGCGGCGCATTCACTCCTAAAGTAGCCCTAGCATACCGTCCTACTGACACCCTATTGCTACGTGGTAGCTACGGTCTAGGCTTCCGAGCTCCAGACTTGAAGCGACTATTTGGTGATCAAACTCGAGGCTTTGGTTCTGGTTTTGACCCTGTGCTTTGTGCCAACGCTGGTGGTAGCGGCCCACAAGATAAAGACAAGTACCCAGAGTGTGATACTCAGTACTTCGATACGCTTAATGGCCCTAACTCTGAGCTGAAAGAAGAAACAAGTACAAACATTAACTTGGGCCTAGCGTGGGAGCCTGTGGATGATCTTGGTGTAACTGTTGACTGGTACCACATCAAGATGGAAGACGTCGTAACAGCACCAACTTACCAAGACGTAATTAACGATCCAGGTAAATACCCGGGTACTGAAGTCGTTCGTAACCCAGATGGCACCATCAAGTCGGTATCCTATGGTCCAGTGAACCAGTCGTATGAAGAGCGTTCTGGTATTGACCTAGCGATCAAATACGCATACGACACTAATGAGTTCGGTTCATTTAACACGCGTGTTGCTGTAACGAAGATCTTGATTGCTGAATATCAAGAAAACGACAGCGAGCCTGTAACGGATGAAAGAGATTTCATGCCTGAATACACCGCAACGTTAAATCTTGGCTGGGCATATGAAGATGTCGCTATCAACCTATTTGGTAAATACCGCGACCGTATGTGTTCAAGCTACGCAAACCGTTACTACTTTGATGACTGTGATTCTGCTAAAAAAGCGGGTTACAAAGCAGAAATCGCTAGTATGACAACGTGGAACCTAACGGCTTCTTACCAATTCAACGAGAGTGGTCGTGTAACTCTTGGTGCTATCAACATGTTTGACAAAGTACCGCCTGCAGATCCTCTAAGCGATACCTCTCCATTCTATGCAACTGGGTATGACGATCCAATCGGACGTCAGCTATACGTCGAGGCATCATACGACTTCTAAAAAATATTTGGCGCGGGTTTTCCGCGCCCTTTTCGACTGACTAAAACACTGACAAGGATGCAACCATGAAATTCAAGGAATTTGGTCTCAGTGCCATAGCTGCAGCATTGCTTACTATCAGTAGTAGCTCTATAGCCAGTAGTAGCTCTATAGCGGCCAACTCTGGTGCTGTCGTTTCCACACAAGCAAAAGCAAATCAATCTTCAGAAGCTTCGCAACAAAAAATCGACAATTATGCCGAAAGTACTGAAGGCATGTTGGCAGAATACAAAGGCTTACTACGTCAAATCGACAGCATGAAAGTCTACAACGAGCAAATTAATCGTATGGTTCAATCACAGCAAGGTGAATTGGACTCATTAAATAACCAAATTGCTCAGATCGATCAAACGGCAACAGAAGTAGTGCCACTAACACTTAAAATGATCGATGCACTCGATGAGTTTGTGACTCTCGATCTGCCTTTCCAGAAAAAAGAACGTAATAAACGTGTCCGAGAACTGCGTCGTCTCATGGATCGCGCCGACGTAACGACTTCTGAGAAATTCCGTAAAGTGATGGAAGCCTACCAAATTGAAGAAGGCTTCTCTCGCTCAATTGAATCTTACAAAGCTAGCCTAGATAGAAATGGGGAAACCGTGACTTACGATTTCCTACGTATTGGTCGCACGGCGCTTTTATTCCAATCTCCAGACGGTGGTGAGACAGGTATGTGGAACCAACAAACACGTCAATGGGAAACATTACCGGAAAGCTACCGCATAGCGGTACAGCAAGGCCTTCGAATCGCGAAGAAGCAAGCGCCACCAGCGCTAATCAAATTGCCTGTATATGCTGGGGAGGAATAAGAGATGAAAGGATTCAAAACTCTAGCCGCTGGTCTACTAGCGAGCTTATTTATGGCTTCAGGCGTACAAGCAGAAACGCCTAAAAACCTATCTGAACTACTCAAAAACGTAAAATCAGAAAGCATCGTTGAGTCAAAAGAGAACAAAGCCCGTGAAGCTGAGTTCAAGAACAACCGAGATAAGCAAGCAGCATTATTGCAACAGGCTCGTGAAGAGCTAGCTTCACAGCAAGCACTGGGCGATCAACTTAAAGCGACATTTGATGAAAACGATAAGCAGCTGACTGAACTAACAGAAACCTTACGTGTTCGATCTGGTACTTTGGGCGAAATGTTTGGTGTGGTCCGCCAATATGCGGGCGAGTTTAAAGGCTTATTTGCAGCCTCTCAAAACGCAGTTCAGTTCCCAGAGCGTGACGCTCTACTAACGAAACTGGCTGAAAGTAAAGAACTGCCATCAACACAAGAGCTAGAAGCATTCTGGCATACCATTCTTCAACAAGTGGTTGCCTCAGGCGAGACAGCAACAACCCAAGCAACGGTTGTTTATGGCGAAGGTAAAGAAGCGGTTCGCGATGTTACTCTTGTCGGTGAATTTAACGCGATTGCCGATGGTAAGTACGTTACTTATGTACCTCAAACAGGTAAGTTCGAAGAACTCTCTCGACAGCCTCGCACCAATATTACACGTCATGTTGCGGGCTTTGAGTCAGCGTCAAACAGCTATGAGCCACTGTTTATTGACCCATCCCGTGGTGTAATTCTGTCTCTACTTGTACAAAGCCCTACCGTTCAAGAACGTATTGATCAAGGTGGCATTGTAGGTTACGTCATCCTTGGTATGGGTGCAGTTGGCGCTATCATTGCTCTAGTTTGCTTCCTACGCCTTCAAGTGATTGGCGGTAAAATGCGTAAGCAAGCGAAATCAGAAACTGTGATTCCTGGTAACCCATTGGGTGAAGTTATCCAGGCTTACCAAGAGCACAAAGGTGACAACCTTGAAGATCTGGAAGCGAAGCTGGACGAAATCATTCTACGTAACGCTCCAAGCATTGAACGCTTCATCAGTTCAATCAAGCTATTTGCTTCTGTAGCACCTCTACTTGGTCTACTGGGTACGGTAATGGGTATGATCGGCACATTCCAAGCCATTACTCTGTTCGGTACTGGCGATCCTAAACTGATGGCTGGCGGTATTTCTGAAGCTCTTGTTACAACCATGCTAGGTCTGGTTGTCGCAATTCCATTGCTGTTCCTTTACACCATCGTACACAGTAAAGGTCGTCGTTTGGTTCAAACTCTTGAAGAACAGAGTGCAGGCTTCATCGCTCGCTATCAGGAAAAACTACATAAAGCCGAAAGCTAAGGAGGCGTTATGTGGTGGTTAGTTGGAGAACTTGAATCAATTAGGCGCTTCTTGGGAATGGGTGGCGATGTACTCGTCGCCATCTTCATCCTCAGCTTTATGCTGTGGGCAGTATTGTTAGAACGTTGGTTCTATTTTGCTGCCGTCGCTCCAAAAGCCATGAAAAAAGCCGTTGGCTCATGGCAGGGGCGCTCAGAGCACCAGAGCTGGAACGCTAAGATGATCCGACAAGAAATTGTTTCTCGTCAGGACATTGAGAATAAAAAGGGCCTGCCAATCGTGAAAGTATTGATTGCGCTTTGTCCCTTACTGGGTTTGCTCGGCACCGTTGTTGGCATGATCCAAGTATTCGACATCTTAGCGGTAACAGGAACAGGAAGCCCTCGAGCAATGGCCTCGGGGATCTCAAAGGCAACAATCCCAACTTTAGCCGGGATGGTGGCTTCTCTATCAGGACTGTTCTTTAGTTCACGTCTTGATCATTTAGCCAAAGTCACAACGCAAAAGCTGGAAGATAAGCTAAAGCATATTGCCTGAGTAAATGGAATTAGAGGTATAGGTCATGAAAAGACGCTATAGCAGTGATAGCAGTGATGAAACCGCTATCGATATGACACCGATGCTCGACATCGTATTCATCATGTTGATCTTCTTTATCGTAACAACATCGTTCGTAAAAGAAGCTGGTCTAGAAGTAAACCGCCCGACGGCAAGCTCTGCGCAAACCGTGAAAAAAGGTAACATCATGGTCGCAGTTGGTGCGGCGGGTGATGTTTGGGTTGATAAACGCCGCATCGAAGTGGACGCGGTTCGCGCGAATATTGAACGTCTTCGTGCAGAAAGCCCTGATGGCGCAGTTGTTATCCAAGCCGACACAGAAGCAAATGCTGGCGTAGTCGTGAAGGTTATGGACCAGATCAAAATGGCAGGTGTAGAAAGCATCTCCATTGCCGCAACCAATAAGGATTAAGCTTATGCGGTATCTGGCCTCAATTGCACTGGCGCTCATTGTCTCCCTCGGGTTGTTCTGGGGGATGGACAAGCTAGTAAACAAAGAGCGCCACGAGTTAGTGTCGAATGATGACCTGCGTATGGTCGAGTTTATTCGCATTAAACCAGACGAAAAAATACAGGAGAAAAAACGCGAACTTCCAAAGCCACCACCGCCTAAGCGTCCGCCGCCGCCGCCAGAAATGAAAGTGACAGCGACAGTAAAACCGGTGATGGAGCAGACCCCAATGGATATGCCAAAGCTTGACCTACCCGTAAATGTTACAGGTGGTTCGGTGCTTGGGCATTATAGCCAGGGTGGAGGTGCGCAACTCGCGGGTAGCGGAGGTCCAACACCTCTAGCGACATTCCAACCTCAAATGCCTAGGAAGGCTGCGAAAGCAGGAATAGAAAAAGGGGTCGTCTTATTAGAGTTTACTGTAAACGCACGTGGTGCCGTAGAGGACATCAAAGTTCTTAAAGAGCAACCACGACGCTTAGGCCTCGGTCGAGCGGCAAGAAAAACAGTCTCTAAATGGACATTTAAACCAAAATTGGTTGACGGGAAACCTGTTAGCTCGCGCCTATCGCAAGAAATAGAGTTCTCAACCAATTAAGGAGTCACGATGAAAAGTTTATGGAAAAGCAAAGTGGCTTCTTTAATTCTCTTCGCAGGAGTGACAATGGCCGCTCCTACGATGGCAAAAGAAGCTCCTCAGTTATCAGATCGGACATTTCGAACCGTTAACAAAGTGCAAGAGTTGATCGCAACTGAAAAATATTCAGCAGCAAAAGAAAAACTAGCAAGCGCTTTAGAAAGCACAAGTTCGAAAAAATACGACCGAGCAGTTTTACTTCAGCAGACTGGCTTTTTGTATTCGCTACAAGACAATTATGTGCAAGCAGCAAAATACTTTGCCGAAGCATTACAGCTCGACGCACTTCCCGTTCCTGTTGCTCAACAAGTTCGCTACAGCTTGGCTCAGCTTTACCTAGCTGAAGAAAAGTATACGTTGTCTGTAAAAACGATGAAGGAATGGTTCAAGGTTGCAGAAACAACCAAAGAGAAGCCTCAAGCTCATGCTTATATCACGTTAGCGAGCGCTTATGTTCAGTTGGAAGATTACAGAAATGCAATCCCGCCAACCAAAAAAGCCATCGCGATGAGCAAGAGCCCAAGTGAGTCTTGGTACTTAATTCTCGTTGCATCTCACTACGAGTTAGGCCAGCTGAAAAGCGTTGCCAGTGTACTCAAAACTCTGACTTCAAAGTACCCTCAGAAAAAGCGTTACTGGATGCAACTTTCTGGTGTCTACATGGAGCTAGGTCAAGAGCGCAACTCTCTAGCCACCCTAGAAATGGTTTACAAAATGGGGAAACTAGAAGGAGAGAAGGAATATTTACGCTTTGTAAACTTCTTGGCTTATCAAGGTATTCCATATAAAGCAGCCAAAACTCTTGAAAAGGAAATGGCAGCTGGAAACATTGAAAAGACGAAGGAAAACTATGACCGCCTAGCCAGTTTCTGGCAGCAAGCTAAAGAGCTAGATAAATCAATTCTCGCTTATAAAAAGTCATATAACCTCGCTCCTTCTGCTAAAACGCAAATTCAGATTGCTCGCTTAATGATACAAGACAAGCAGTATTCTGAAGCAACTCGTTTTGTAGAAAGCGCGGCATCCAGTGCCTCTAAAGAGCAAAAGGCAGAACTTGAATACATTCGCGGGATGGCCTATTTCGAGCTTAAGCAACCACAAAAGGCCTTGCAGGCGATGAAAGGCGCTGCTCAATCGCCAAAATTCAGGTCAACCGTTAGCCCTTGGATAAATTTCCTAGAGTCTCAAGGATAATTCGAAGATTAAGTGTGAGTCAGTCGCACGCCTGGGGAAGTGAAAGCTTCCCCTTTTTTCCGTTTTATCTTTATTAACCCCTATTTTTAACCAGAGTCACTCACGCAAGCCAAATCGGGACTCTAAACCTAAAATCAGCACACTAAACGGTTGTAGAAATGGTTTTAATAACAGAGTGCGCGGATGGTAAGTCCTGTACCACGCTCCTTCTTCGCTGTTTAGGAACACTCTGGCGTAAGTAACTATTTCATCTGGGACGATCACAGACAGAAAGATCAACTGGTAACAAAATAGAGATCATGATACTCTTCGCCTCCATTTTTCTGGCGGGATTATAACCAATATCCACCCCTTTGGTGGTTGATTTCTCAATGCCAGTGCTATCGTTATAAGAATGTCGAACTTTCCTTCGGCACTCAATCAATCCAATCAAAAGTGGAACAGTACAATGGGCAAAGGTACTCTCTATATCGTATCTGCACCTAGCGGCGCAGGTAAATCTAGCTTGATCTCAGCGATGTTGGAACGCAACCCAACCTACGCAATGAAAGTGTCTGTGTCTCACACCACGCGCAACATGCGACCTGGTGAAGAAAATGGTGTCCACTACCATTTTGTAGCGAAAGATGAGTTTGAAGCCCTGATCGCTAAAGGTGACTTCCTAGAATACGCAGAAGTGTTTGGTAATTATTACGGCACATCTCGTGTATGGATTGAAGAAACACTAAATAAAGGTATCGACGTTTTTCTAGATATCGACTGGCAAGGCGCACGCCAAATCCGTGAACAAATGCCAGAAGCCAAAAGCATCTTCATCCTGCCACCATCAAACGGTGAGTTAGAGCGTCGCTTGAACACTCGTGGTCAAGATAGCGATGAAGTGATCGCAAAGCGTATGGCTGAAGCCAAGTCGGAAATCTCTCATTACAACGAGTACGACTACGTGATCGTAAACGACGATTTTGATACCGCTTTGATGGATTTTAAAGCTATCTTGCGTGCTGAAAGATTGAAGGAAGAAAAGCAAGCTGCTAAATATAAAGGTATGCTTGACGCGTTGTTAGCAGAGTAACTTCAAAAAAGTCACGCTGTAAAACATAAAGAATTTCCCGTTTTTTGCCCAGTGCGAAAAACACAATAAACTACCTGAGAAAGTCCACAAACGGTGGCTTGTCTAATTGCTAGTAAATAAAGTAGTTAGGTTGTATACTTTCTCGTCATTCTAAAATTTTAGTTAACTATTTGGAGTCCTCATGGCACGCGTAACTGTTCAAGACGCTGTTGAAAAAGTTGGCAACCGTTTCGACCTAGTACTGATTGCGGCTCGCCGCGCTCGTCAAATGCAAACTGGCGGTAAAGATGCACTAGTGCCAGAAGAGAACGATAAGCCAACGGTTATCGCTCTACGCGAAATCGAAGAAGGTTTAATTACTAAAGAAGTTCTAGACGCTCGTGAACGTCAAGAACAGCAAGAGCAAGAAGCGGCAGAGCTAGCGGCAGTAAGCAGCATCGCTCACAACCGTTAATTCTGACTTTAGAATTCAACAACCTCCCGGGCCTATAATTTGTATCTATTCGATAGCCTCAAAGACGTTGCCCAAGAATACCTAACAGAGCCTCAGATTGAGGCTCTGCGTCAATCTTATGTGGTAGCGAGAGATGCCCATGAAGGGCAAACCCGCTCTAGCGGTGAACCATACATCATCCACCCTGTCGCTGTGGCTCGTATCTTGGCCGAAATGCGCCTTGATATCGAAACCCTCCAAGCTGCTTTGCTGCATGACGTCATTGAAGACTGTGATGTAACTAAAGAAGATCTCGAAGAGAAATTCGGCAACACTGTCGCAGAATTGGTTGATGGTGTATCTAAACTGGACAAACTCAAATTCCGCGATAGGAAAGAGGCTCAGGCTGAGAACTTTCGTAAGATGGTTCTGGCCATGGTGCAAGATATCCGCGTCATTCTGATCAAACTGGCTGACCGCACGCATAACATGCGTACGCTTGGCGCGCTTCGACCAGATAAAAAGCGTCGTATTGCTCGTGAAACGTTAGAAATTTACGCGCCCCTCGCTCATCGTCTTGGTATTCACAATATCAAAACCGAACTCGAAGAGTTGGGCTTTGAGGCGCTATATCCCAACCGCTACCGCGTACTGAAAGAAGTGGTTAAAGCCGCACGTGGTAATCGTAAAGAGATGATCCAACGCATTCACAGCGAAATAGAAGGCCATCTGCAAGATTTTGGCTTGAATGCTCGCGTCGTTGGTCGTGAGAAAAACCTGTTCTCTATCTACAACAAGATGAAAACCAAAGAACAGCGCTTTCACACCATCATGGATATCTATGCGTTCCGAGTCGTTGTTGATACCGCTGATACTTGTTATCGCGTTTTAGGCCAAGTACACAGCTTGTATAAGCCACGTCCTGGTCGCATGAAAGATTACATCGCGGTACCAAAGGCGAACGGCTATCAATCGCTACACACTTCCATGGTTGGACCACACGGCGTACCTGTTGAAGTTCAGATCCGTACTGAAGATATGGATCAAATGGCGGACAAAGGTGTCGCGGCACACTGGTCTTACAAAGACAAAGGCGACAAGTCTGGTACCACTGCGCAAGTGAAAGCTCAGCGTTGGATGCAAAGCCTGTTAGAGCTACAACAAAGCGCGGGTAACTCATTCGAATTCATTGAAAACGTAAAATCCGATCTTTTCCCAGATGAGATTTACGTCTTCACACCAAAAGGTCGTATCGTTGAATTGCCTTTAGGCGCAACGGCTGTCGACTTTGCCTATGCCGTACATACCGATGTAGGCAACTCTTGTGTTGGTGCTCGTGTTGACCGTAACCCTTACCCATTGAGTAAGGCATTGAAAAACGGTCAGACAGTGGAAATTATCAGTGCCCCTGGTGCGCGTCCGAATGCGGCATGGCTGAACTATGTCGTGACTTCTCGTGCCCGCACTAAGATTCGACAAGTACTGAAAACGATGCGTCGTGAAGAGTCGATTACTTTAGGTCGTCGCCTACTTAATCACGCACTTGGCCGTCACTCGATTGATTCAATTTATCCAGAAAATATCCAAGAAGTCTTGAATGATCTTCGCCTAGAAAGCATCGATGATTTATTGGCTGCTATTGGATTGGGTGAGTTGATGAGCATTGTGATCGCACGTCGTCTCCTTGGTGACACCGAAGAGCTCACGACAACAAGTTCAATCCCAACGGACTCGAAGAAGAAGCTTCCGATTCGTGGCGCAGAAGGCTTATTGCTGACGTTTGCAAATTGTTGTCATCCTATCCCAGATGATCACATTATTGCTCACGTATCGCCTGGTCGTGGTTTGGTTGTTCACCGAGAAACATGTCCGAACGTTCGTGGTTATCAGAAAGAGCCAGACCGTTATATGGCTGTCGCTTGGTCTGAAGACTACGATAAAGAGTTCATTGCTGAACTTAAAGTCGACATGCTTAACAACCAAGGTGCTCTTGCAGAACTGACCAACGTGATCTCGAAAACAGGATCAAACATTCATGGCCTTTCAACGGAAGAACGTGATGGTCGTCTATACACTGTGACTGTGCTGTTGACGACGAAAGATCGTGTCCACCTTGCTGGTATCATGCGTAAGATTAAGGCAATGCCTCAAGCAACCCGAGTCAGACGCAGAAAGAACTAACCTCTATCGCCACCTACTCTGTTAGGTGGCGATTTTTTATACCTCAATAAATATGAACCTAGAACGTTACAACCGTATTCACCAAGTCCTAAAAACTCGCCAAACTGATCTGACACTTTGTCTCGAAGAAGTACATAAGCCAAACAACGTCTCTGCCGTGATCCGCACCGCTGACGCGACAGGCTTACACAAAGTTCACGCAATTTGGCCTGACAAAATGCGTACGCTGAGCCATACCTCAGCTGGCGCGCGTAACTGGGTTGAAGTGGATACTCACGATTCGATTGAAACTGCGATTACCGAACTCAAAGCGCAAGGTATGCAGGTTTTGGTGACCAATCTTTCGGACACCGCCGTCGATTTTCGCGAGATCGACTACACCAGACCAACGGCAATCATTTTAGGCAGTGAAAAAGTTGGCGCTTCGGAGCAAGCCAAACAGCTTGCAGATCAAGACATTATTATCCCGATGGTGGGCATGGTGCAGTCACTAAACGTATCGGTTGCCAGTGCCGTAATTTTGTATGAAGCGCAACGTCAACGTGAAGCCGCAGGCATGTACGACCGAGAAGAAAGCGCTCTGCCTAAAGAGACAATCAACCGTATTCTCTTTGAACGTGGTCACCCAGTGCTGGCAAAGGTCGCGAAACGAAAAGGGCTCGTTTACCCACCACTCGATGAAGAAGGTCAAATCATCGCCGATGACGCGTGGTGGCAAGAGATGCAAAGCAAGTAACAGACTTTCGTCATCCTGAACGGCGGCAAAGGAGCGTGGTTCAGGATCTAATTCTCAAATATACAGATGCTGATAGTGTTAACTTCAGCGACATACTTGTTGAAAATAGAATCCTGATGTCGCTAAAGCTCCTCGGAATGATAGGTTATCAGTCAAATCATGACACTAACTAAAGCATGACTATTTTTTCCTGTACAAAAACACAGCTCCATGGTTAACATACTGCTATGTTAACCATTTTCTTGAGCCCTCTATGTCCGCCCAAATGTTATCTGCCGTCCCATTAACCTCCCTTTCTGGAGTTGGCGCGAAAGTCGCAGAAAAACTCGCCAAAGTTGGCTTACATAGCGTTCAAGATTTGCTGTTTCACCTTCCGTTACGCTACGAAGATCGTACTCGTATTTACCCTATTGCCAAACTGCATGCTGGCCTTTGGGCGGCCGTGCAAGGTAAGGTCATGGCAGTCGACACTATCTTCGGTAAGCGCAAAATGCTAACGGTAAAAATCAGCGACGGTAATGGCACTATCACGCTGCGCTTTTTCAACTTTACCGCAGCCATGAAGAACAATTTCACGCAAGGTAAGTTAGTGCATGCTTACGGTGAAATTAAGCGCGGTGGCATGGGTTTGGAAATTGTTCATCCTGACTACAAGTTTTACGTCAGCGAGCAAAAGCCCGATGTAGAACAGAGCTTAACCCCTGTTTATCCCACCACCGATGGATTGCGTCAAATCACATTACGCAACCTTACCGAACAAGCTTTAGCCCTGCTTGATAAAACCGCAGTGCAGGAATTACTTCCAGCGGGGTTGTATGACCATCAAATCACGATGTCGCAAGCGCTGCACACCATTCATCGCCCACCACCAACCATTAATTTAGATGAGTTTGACGAAGGCAAACACCCTGCCCAAATCCGCTTGATCATGGAAGAATTGCTCGCACAAAACTTATCGATGCTGGCGGTGCGTAGCAAAGGTCAGAAGGATTCAGCGCTACCTCTCGGTCCTTGTAATAAACTAAAAACGCAGCTTTTAGCCCAACTGCCTTTCTCTCCTACAAACGCTCAAACCCGAGTCGTACAAGAGATTGAAGCCGATCTAGAAAAACCGCACCCAATGATGCGATTAGTGCAAGGCGATGTTGGTTCAGGGAAAACGTTGGTTGCCGCTTTGGCCGCAGTTAGAGCCATTGAGCATGGCCATCAGGTGGCACTCATGGCGCCAACCGAACTATTGGCCGAGCAACACGCTATCAACTTCGCAAACTGGTTTGAGAGAATGGGCATTCAAGTCGGTTGGTTAGCGGGCAAACTCAAAGGTAAGGCAAAGGAAGCCGAGCTGGCTCGTATTGCCAGTGGTGAAGCGCAAATGGTAGTGGGTACTCACGCGCTATTCCAAGAGCACGTTGAATTTCATCACCTTGCTTTGGTCATCATTGATGAACAACACCGCTTCGGTGTCCATCAGCGATTAGAATTGCGTGAAAAAGGCGCAAAACAAGGCGCTTATCCTCATCAGTTGATCATGACGGCGACGCCTATTCCTCGAACCTTAGCGATGACCGCTTACGCCGATCTGGAAACTTCCGTGATTGACGAGCTACCACCGGGTCGAACGCCGATTCAAACCGTTGCCATTCCTGATACAAAACGTGACGACATCGTCGAGCGTGTCCGAAATGCCTGCTTAAACGAAGGCAAGCAGGCATATTGGGTGTGTACCCTGATTGATGAATCGGAAGTACTAGAAGCGCAAGCCGCGGCAGATACCGCAGAAGAGCTTCAACGTAAACTGCCGGACGTAAAAATTGGTCTAGTACACGGACGAATGAAGCCGGCAGAGAAACAAGCGGTGATGCAAGATTTCAAAGACAATAAACTGCATTTGCTGGTCGCAACGACAGTGATTGAAGTTGGTGTGGATGTACCAAACTCTAGCTTGATGATCATAGAAAACCCTGAACGTCTTGGTTTGGCACAATTACACCAGTTAAGAGGTCGCGTGGGCCGAGGTTCCGTTGCTAGCCATTGTGTGCTGCTGTACCACTCTCCGCTGTCAAAAACCGCGCAAAAACGTCTCGGAGTACTACGTGAAAGTAACGATGGCTTCGTCATTGCGCAGAAAGACCTAGAAATTCGTGGCCCTGGAGAACTATTGGGTACAAAGCAGACAGGTCTTGCTGATTTCAAAATCGCAGACTTAGTTCGAGATCAACGCCTGATTCCCGAAGTTCAGCGCATTGCGCGTCATATTCATGACAATTACCCGTCTAACGCAACAGCGATTATCGATCGCTGGTTGGGTGAGCGGGATATTTACTCCAAAGCATAATGATTGAAAGCGAGCCAAATGGCTCGTTTTTTAATGCGCCAAAAACAAAGCAAACGTTTGCTTTTTGAGTAAATCTCTCTATAATCGCGCACAAATTTTTAAGTGTGTTAGATCACACTCCACCAACCTGAGTTGACTCTGATTAACAGCAATCACAGGTAACGACGTCAACTCCACCCTGCTCTCCCATTCAGCGAGAACTAGGGAAATATTGCGACTAGCGAGACAAACAATGACAACTTCAAACCGATCTTCGGAACTGGTCTATCAACTCAACGATCGACCACCTTTGCCTCAAACCATTTTTGCCGCACTTCAGCACTTATTGGCGATGTTCGTCGCGGTTATCACTCCGTCACTGATCATCTGTCAGTCTTTGGGTGTACCTGCAGACCAAACGAACACCATCATCAGCATGTCTTTATTTGCGTCAGGCGTGTCTTCGTTTATTCAAATTCGCACCGTTGGCCCAATTGGCTCTGGTTTGCTCTCTGTTCAAGGCACCAGCTTTAACTTTTTAGGTCCTATTATTGGTGCAGGCCTATCGCTGAAAGCCGGTGGAGCAGACATCAGCACCATGATGGCTGCCATTTTTGGTACGATTTTAGTCGCATCATTTGCAGAAATTTTCCTATCTCGCGTATTGGAGCATGCCCGCCGAATCATCACTCCGCTCGTTTCAGGCATCGTCGTCACTCTTATCGGTCTCACACTGATTCAAGTCGGCTTAGTATCAATGGGCGGTGGCTACGCAGCATTAAATGAAGGAACCTTCGGCAGCTTAGACAAACTTGCTCTGGCTGGGACGGTACTTGGATTAATTGTGATTTTAAACCGCTCGAAAAACCCATACATCCGTGTGGCTTCAATCGTGATTGCGATGCTAGTGGGCTACATCATGGCGTATTTTATGGGGATGGTAGATACTTCTCAGCTAGGCGCAACCGAGATCGTAGCACTGCCCGTACCAATGCAATATGGCTTATCGTTTGACTGGTCTCTGTTCATTCCGCTGGTACTGATTTTCTTTATTACCGCACTAGAAGCCATCGGTGATATTACCGCAACATCTGAAGTGTCTGGTGAGCCAGTAAAAGGCCCAGTGTACATGAAACGCATTAAGGGCGGTGTGTTAGCAGACGGCTTAAACTCTGCAATCGCAGCCGTTTTCAACAGCTTCCCGAACTCAACGTTTAGCCAGAATAACGGCATCATCATGCTAACAGGAGTCGCGAGCCGCTACGTGGGTTACTTTATTTCTGGCATGTTAGTGATTCTTGGCTTGTTTCCTAGCGTCGCTAGCTTTGTTCAGCTGATTCCTGAGCCAGTACTTGGCGGCGCAACGATTGTCATGTTTGGTACAATTGCTGCCGCTGGTGTGCGTATTATCTCTCGTGTTGAGCTCGATCGCCGCGCAATTCTGATCATGGCCTTATCCTTCTCAATGGGACTTGGTATCGCACAAAAACCAGAGATCCTGCAATTTATGCCAGAATTTATTAAGAGTATTTTCTCAACTGGTGTTGCAGCAGGTGGCATCACAGCGATCATTTTAAATCTACTTCTGCCAGAGAAACTGGAAGACGAAGATGAACTTCCTCAGGAAGTGAAAGAGTCTTAAGATTATTGAGAATAAGAAAAGCCCAACCTATTTAGGTTGGGCTTTTTGTTTAAAGGGTGCAGGCCATCGACTTACTTGGTAGGAAAGCTGATTTGAGCGATTAAACCGCCTTCACTGCGATTACGCATCACCACAGAGCCTGAATGCTGGCTGATTATGCGCTTCACAATCGCCAACCCTAGCCCAGTGCCTTCACTACCGCGAGCGGTGTCACCACGCGTAAAGGGTTCAAATAACCTCGCGATTTGAGAATGCTCGATACCCGGTCCGTTGTCCTCTACTGAAATCCACACTAGCTGCTTATCTGCTGTCACACCAGTGCTGATTTTGACCCAGCCATTGCCATAACGTAGCGCATTCACAACTAAGTTACTGATCGCCCGCTTAATCGCAATCGCACTTCCTTTGGCTGGCGGCAAGTTAAGATTAAGATCTGTTTCAATTTCAACCTCATAACCACCTTCAGAACTGGCGACATCACTGGCAATCGTACTGATATCAACCGCTTCAAACGATTCTTGGTTCACCGGTTTGAGGTAATCCATAAACTGACTGATGATCTCATTACATTCTTCCGTATCGCTAATGATCCCCTCCGCAAGATAGCTGTCCTCAGGAGACATCATTTCTGTCGCTAGGCGAATACGCGTCAGAGGTGTTCGTAAGTCATGGCTAATCCCTGCCATTAATAAGGCTCGGTCTTCTTCTAGCTCTTGAATACCTTTCGACATTTGATTAAAGGCTCGAGTTACAGAGCGAATCTCCGATGCGCCTTTCTCTGCTAAGGGGGGCGGGATCTCACCTCGACCGACGTCTTTCGCGGCTCTCTCTAAAGCCAAAAGTGGACGGTTTTGCAAACGAATAAACAACCAACCACCTGCAATGATCAGCAGCGCCATAATCAAGCTGTTACGAAACAGCGGGGCAAAATCTTCTTCTTGCAGCTCAGATAACGGAATACGAATGATGGAGTTCGGCAACTTTTCGATGTGCATCCACAAAATGTAACTTTCATCGCCAAGCAATAAGCGCACTTCTGTGGGCGAACCCAGCTCTTGGCTCATTTCTTCAGACATCAAATCAATCGACATTGCGTGATGAAATTCAATCGCCTTATCGCTATCGAGACTATGAACCGTCACCCCTAATCTTTCTAACAATTGACGCCTTAACGGTGCATCAGACTTTAAAGGTCCTTCATCATCAAGCACCAAATTGAGCTCATGGGCGAGAATTTTATTGAACTGCTGCAAACTCGGCATCAACGCGTAGTTAAAAACGGCGTAGTAAGAGAAAACTTGGCTCGCGAGAAGCAAAGAGATGAACAGCAGAATAGATTGTGTCAGTGAACTTCGGATGCGCATGGAACGTTCCTAGTGGTCCTAATCGCGAAATTTCAGCCTTCAAAGGGAAGGTAATGAAGGCTGAAGTTGCTATAGCCAAGTGCTGGCTATGGAGTGAAGAGATTACACCTCTTTGCCGTCTGGGACGAAAACATAACCTAGGCCCCACACGGTTTGAATGTAGCGCGGCTTGCTCGGATCGTCTTCTAACATGCGACGTAAGCGTGAGATTTGTACGTCAATAGAGCGTTCCATTGCAGAATATTCACGGCCACGCGCCATGTTCATCAATTTATCTCGTGACATTGGCTCACGCGCATTCATCACGAGCGCCTTTAGGACAGCAAACTCTCCAGAGGTGAGTGGCATTGCCTCGTCACCGCGGAACATCTCGCGAGTGCCTAGATTGAGTCGGAACTCCCCGAACTCCACCACTTTTTCTTCCGTGCTTGGTGCACCCGGCAACTCTACAGTTTGGCGGCGTAATACTGCCTTGATGCGAGCCAACAATTCGCGTGGGTTAAACGGTTTTGGCAAATAATCATCCGCCCCTACCTCAAGACCTACGATGCGGTCCACTTCATCACCTTTCGCGGTGAGCATTAAGATTGGCAACATATTGTTCGCGTGGCGTAGACGACGACAAATTGACAAACCGTCTTCACCTGGCAACATTAGGTCCAGCACCATTAAGTGAAAGTTTTCGCGCGTTAGTAGGCGATCCATCTGTTCGCCATTGGCGACACTTCGTACCTGAAAACCTTGCTCAGAAAGGTAACGCTCCAATAGAGCACGTAAACGAGCATCGTCATCAACCACTAAAATTTTATGATTTTCTTGCATTGAAACATCCTTTCAGAAGCGTCTATTGTCGAAAATGTATCACTGTTTTTCCTAACGTGCTCAAGCAAATTGTTACTCTTTTTATCTTAAGCGCTTTATTCTCTCTCTAGCAGGTATTTTCAGCACCTACTATTGACCATAATTCCATTCCAGTTCACGTTTGGCCTCAAGCAGCTCTTGCTGTGCCTCTGCCAGCTTGTGACGTTTTTTCTCAATTTTGTCTGCTTTCCCTGAATGCTGAGCTTCGACTAATTCTTCCTCTCGCTCCTCAACTTCTTTAGTCTTTTCTTCCACTTCTGCTTGCAGCTCTTGGCGCAGCTCACCTTCCGAGCATTCATTCTGGATAGCGGAAAGTGCTTGCTCCAAGCCTTTAATGCGATGCTCATTACCTTGCGCTTTTGCATACTCAAGCTGCTGCTCTACCGCTAACTCTTTAGCGTCACAGCCTTTCACTTCATCTTGAGCAAAAACTGAAAGTGAGAATCCTATTGTTAGTGCAGCACTACACATGACTGCTTTGTTCATTTTACTTCTCCGAGAAAGGCACCATGCCTTTATACCAAATATTCTGACGTTGAGACCCAAGTCACTTCTAGTGAACTTCATGAGACTTGAATCGGTGATAAAGCCTCAGTCTTCCGAGGCCGGTTGAGTATATTCAATTGAGTTGATGAACCACTCTTTTTCACCTTCTGGGGTGCGTACCGTGAACTCTTCATCCACTTGTTTTTTCAACATCGCTCGCGCCATAGGTGAATCGATCGAGATGTAGTCTTTCGCATCGCCGTAAATCTCTTCAGGCCCGACAATACGAAACTTTTTCACTTCTCCTGCCTCATTTTCTATTTCCACCCATGCACCAAAAAAGACTTTGCCTTCTTGTTGCGGAGAATAGTCAACGATCGTGACTTCTGGCAGGAATTTACGAAGGAAGCGGACACGACGGTCGATCTGACGGAGTAAACGTTTATTGAAGGTGTAATCCGCATTTTCTGAGCGATCGCCCAGGCTCGCCGCCCAAGTGACGATCTTGGTGATTTCCGGGCGCTTTTCATTCCAAAGGTAATCATGCTCTTGTTTGAGTTTGTTGTAACCTTCTCGTGTAATCAGCTTAGTTTTCAAATTAACTCCTATCTCAACTAAAAAATGCTGCTCTTTGGCAGCATTAAGGAGATGATATACCCAAAGATCCAATGTTGTTCAGGCTTTGGGTATCAAGGTGATAAGGCGGCCAGAGTGTTACTTTTCGTAATCCGGTTTTTGCGTCACGATGTAATTCGTATCACTCGAAACAACCGCGCCATGTTTTAGGAAGTTTTTACCTAAAATCATGCTGTAATGGAAGCGACCTCGGTCCTGTAAGTTGACTCGGATCTTCTTCTCTAATTCGCCAAGCTTAACATGCATTTCAACCACAGGGCGTACGTTCGCTTTCTCGCCTTTCTTAGCTTTAATACGCATGACATCAACAACAGGCTTGGTAAACGCCTGTTTCATGCCAAGATCGTTCTCATAGGTAAAGCTCACCATGTCTTTGCCGTCTTTCTTAAACTGCTTGATGTTCTTAGCATTGATTGAGCTTACATCTGCACCCGTGTCTAACTTCACAGGGAAAGACATCCCCTCAACTTCCGCCACTTCGATATGGCCAGCTTTGAAAAGTGGCCTTACATCTAGTAGATGGTCTGCGCGAGTGTTCAGCAACACACCACCCTTGGCTATGTCATGACCAAAGACGAAAAAGGGTTGAGTGTCACCCTCATCAAGCACATCGAGCGCAAACTTCATTGATGTGTCTCTCCTACCGAGAAGAAAGTCTCCTTCAACAACAGGGCGAACCGCGCTGCCAACCTTGAGCTTTTTCAACACTGGTTTGGTGATTTTTTCTTCTTTCCCCTCATCGTTCATTAAATAAAACGTGACGGACTCATCCTTACCTTTTTCTGTTACTTCAAACCCATTTACACGCAGTAATGGCGTTTTCACAGTAAAAGTGGGGTAAGCAGGGACGGTATAACCATCAATGGTGACCTGTTCTTCTGGTGAAACGACAAGAGGTTTTGATTTGAGTGCGCTTTTGAACGTTTTTTCTACGCCACCCAATAGATTTTCTCTGTCCGTATCAATAACAAAGTGCTGACTCGCAACGTCCCGACCTAAGCGAATTTGCGAACTGAACTTACTGCGATCACGCAGATACACCAACCAACGTTGAGTTTCATTTTCGCCGACTTTGACGGGTAAATAGACTAAAGGACGCTCGCTTTTGGTCGTTTTCAACATTCGTACCAAGGGTAATGTCATTGGATGACGCTTGCCATTCTCGCCCTCTAACATAAAAGAGACTTCGTTATGCTTTTTGTCTACCTTGATGTCCAGTGCATGGACGTTGGTATAACGGCTAGAAGTTGAGATGCTGATCTTATATGGCACACCTTCGACTTCAACCGTCTCTTTTTTGCCAATCATTTTTGCGCTTGGCTGTTCTTGAAGATAATCGTAACCAGCGAAGACCCATGCGTTATCATCGAGATAAGTTTTACCAATCAAGATAGGAGAAGAGAATTGCGTACGCTTGGTCAGGTTCACTTCCGTATCAACGGTGTGACCAGCGATTGTCATCGGCATTTTTATTGTCGGGCGTAGGATGGGCTTTTTGCTTGTTCGACTGCGAATCGCGCTCACTCTTTCCAGATCATCGGTAATCTGTATTTCCTTCCCTGTATAAGGGTGAGGAACCGTAAAGCTAACCTTTACTTGATATGGCTTAAAGCTGTCGGCGTCCCACTTTGCCTTCGTACCACCTAAGTCATCGACAATCGCCCAAAGTAACTCGTTATCTTTCAAATCTTGGTAATCTGGGTGTGAGCTACTGACATGGATATTCTCCGCATGCATCGATGTCGTATCTGCACCAGTATCAATCTTGCCAATAAATGGCACCGCTTTTAGTTCCGGAATGTCACTGTAGTAGACGCTCTCCACACGCCCTAGTACCAATTTGTTATCGAGCTGATAAACGGGAGCTTGTGTGGTTCCTGAGATAGACTGCGCCCAACTAAGCGGGGCGGCAAGTAAGGCACTCGTAAGCGCTAACGCCAAAGACATTTTTTTCATCATGATTATCCGTATAAGCCGAGGTACATTTAGTGATATCAACAACCGTGGAATTAGGTTAGTCGATAACTGCGGATATAAGTTCTCAATTTAATTACAGTTTTGACATAAATCTGACTGATGTCCACCAGCGCCCGGTAAATTTTTGCCTCGTTAATTTAAAACATTGCAAATTCTTCGAATGACCCCAATGTTCTATACAACCAAAACCGAATTAAAAGAGAAAACACGGATGAGCCAAGCTATCTGTCGCATGATTGCTCAAGAACTGAATATTCGCCCAGAGCAAGTCAACGCCGCTGTCACCCTAATTGATGATGGCAACACTGTCCCTTTTATTGCACGTTACCGCAAAGAGGTGACGGGGGGCCTTGATGATACCCAGCTGCGTACTTTGGACAGCCGTCTGTCTTACCTTCGTGAAATGGATGATCGCCGTCAAACCATCCTCAGATCAATCCAAGAGCAAGGCAAACTGACGCCAGAGCTAGAACAAGAGATCGCGCAGGCAGACAGCAAAACTCGTCTTGAAGACTTATACCTACCTTACAAACCCAAGCGTCGTACGAAAGGTCAGATCGCGATTGAGGCTGGTCTTGAGCCACTCGCAGATCAACTTTGGAATCATCCACAAACCGAGCCAGAACGCGAAGCAAGCAAATACCTTGATGCAGACAAAGGCATCGCAGACACCAAAGCTGCATTGGATGGCGCTCGCGCGATCATCATGGAGCGCATCGCAGAAGACGCAAACTTACTGGAAAAAATTCGCAACCACTTAAATCGCAATGCGGAACTGGTCTCACGAGTCGTTGAAGGTAAAGAGCAAGAAGGCGAGAAGTTTAAAGATTACTTCAACCACAACGAGCCCCTAAGCAAAGTGCCATCGCACCGCGCACTGGCGATGTTGCGTGGCCGTAACGAAGGCTTCCTGACATTGGCAATGAATGCTGATCCAGAACAGGAAGAAGGCGCTCGTCAGTCTTACTGCGAAACGATTATCGCCGACCATTATGGCGTGACGCTAAGCAGCGCACCGGCGGATACCTGGCGTAAGCAAGTGATCAGCTGGGCATGGCGCATCAAAGTATCGATGCACATGGAAACCGAGCTAATGGGCGCAATGAAAGAGCGCGCTGAAATCGAAGCGATTGAAGTATTCGCCACTAACCTAAAAGACTTGTTGATGGCAGCACCGGCTGGCCCTCGTGCAACACTTGGTCTCGATCCGGGTCTGCGTACAGGTTCAAAAATCGCGGTTGTCGACTCAACAGGTAAAGTGCTTGCAACCGAAACCATCTACCCTCACCCACCACAAAAACAATACGACAAGTCAGCACAAATCGTTGAGCAGTTGGTGCGTAAGTACAACGTGGATTTGATTGCGATTGGTAACGGTACGGCTTCACGTGAAACCGACAGCTTTGTCGCAGACGTCATCAAACGTGGCAACCTGAAAGTTCAGAAGATCATCGTAAGTGAAGCGGGGGCTTCGGTTTACTCAGCGTCTGAGCTTGCAGCAAAAGAGTTCCCGAATATGGACGTATCACTGCGTGGTGCAGTGTCGATTGCACGTCGTTTGCAAGATCCATTGGCTGAACTCGTGAAAATTGATCCGAAATCTATTGGTGTGGGTCAATACCAGCACGATGTAAGCCAATCTATGTTGGCAAAACGCCTAGATGCGATTGTGGAAGACTGTGTAAACGCGGTTGGTGTTGATGTGAACACTGCTTCTGCGGCGCTACTGACGCGCGTAGCAGGCTTATCAAGCACCATCGCGCAGAACATTGTCGACTTCCGCGATGAAAACGGTCGCTTCGAAGCACGTACAACCTTGAAGAAAGTACCTCGTTTAGGTCCTAAGGCGTTCGAGCAGTGTGCGGGCTTCCTGCGTATTATGGATGGTAAGAACCCACTTGATGCGTCTGCGGTTCACCCAGAAGCGTACCCAGTGGTCAAAGCGATTTCTGAAAAGAACAACAAAGATATCAAAGCGCTAATTGGTGATTCTAGCTTCCTAAAAGGTCTGCATGCGGTCGATTACACCGACGATAACTTCGGCGTTCCAACCATTACAGACATCATCAAAGAGCTGGATAAGCCGGGTCGTGACCCACGTCCAGAATTCAAAACGGCGACCTTTGCAGAAGGTGTAAACTCGGTATCTGACTTGGAACCGGGCATGATTCTAGAAGGCGTGGTGTCTAACGTAGCCAACTTCGGTGCCTTCGTTGATATCGGCGTTCACCAAGATGGTCTTGTGCATATTTCTGCACTGACAGATCGTTATGCGTCTGACCCACGTGAAGTGGTGAAAGCTGGCGACATCGTCAAAGTGAAAGTGATGGAAGTTGACGTGCAGCGTAAGCGTATTGGTCTATCGATGCGTATGAACGACGAACCGGGTCAAGACAACCGCAGCCAACGCTCATCAGCAGCGCCGCGTCGTAATGACCAACCGCAGCGTCGTCAGCCTCGCCGTGATGATTCGTCATCGAACAGCGCGATGGGCGGTGCGTTTGCTGCAGCGTTTGCTAAAGCGAAAAAGTAACCTTACCTAGGCTTCACCGCTAACGAGCTTTCATAACTAAAAAGAAAACGCTCCAATCAGTCAACCTGCTTGGAGCGTTTTTGTTTGAGTAGGATATTGAGTCGTCATAATACTGCTATCACTTCTGACGGGGTATGGGGAGCGACTGCATGACCATAATGAAACTTGATCACCTTCCTGCGCTTTTCCATTAATCCTTCATTGATCGCAGCATCCAAAATGCGCTTTGGTAAGCGAAAGCGGATCGCGTAGCCTTTCCCCTGGTCTTCACTATACGATTTGAGCGCAAGCAAACTAAAAAGCCGTTCTAGTGTATCTTCCGGCTCTTCTTGATAACGCGTGTCGACTTCCGTTTCCATATCATAATCAGGATGCTCTGAAGGATCCCAAGAAGACTGACGTCGGCGCTTGTCGTCACCTTTTACTTTTCGCTCTGCATTGGTTTTGGCCAATGCGACCGTTGGCGTTACAGGCTCTCGGACTTTATTGTCGCGAGCTGCTTGTTCCGTCTGCACATTCACGGATGGGGCGATCAGTGGCACACTTACGTTGGTCGGTGACACAATCATTGCGAACCCTCCTCAGAGTCGCCCAACTCGTCAATATGGCTTAGCTTTATTGGCTAATAAAACCTCACCAGCCTTTATATCGACCACTTTTTAAACAACTTGAGGTGTTTCCGCTCGCACTTGCTCAATCGTGAGCAAACTCTCGGATTTGAACACAAAATTCGTCATGTTCGGTGATAAAAGGCGCATGAGAGGACTGATTAAAAACAAACTGCTGGGTATGAGGCAACTGTTCACTTAAATCGTTAGCTACTTTAATTGGCACCAACCCATCTAAACGGCCATAAAGACGCAACATTGGAACAGAAAGAGACGTCAACGCATCGCGCAGATCCACATCAGCAAGGATGTTTAGCCCAACCAACAGCGATTCAGGGTTTGGCTGAGGGCGCGATAGTACCGCTTGCTTGAGCTGTTTAACGTCTTTACGCGCTGATGGGCTGCCCATCGCTTGCAACGCCATAAAGCGCTCAATGGTCAGTGAGAAATCTTCTAGCAACTGAGAGGTGAACGCACTCAGTACATTCGGTTGAATGCCACGCCACGGTTTTTCTGCGGCAAATTTAGGTGAGCTGGCAACCGTAATCAACTTAGCCACGCGCTCGGGCATATTTAATGCCACATGCGTCGCCACTAAACCTCCGAGGGACCAACCAAGCCAAATCGCTTTCTCTGGCGCACCTTGCACCACCAAGTTAGCAATATGGTCTAAATCTTCAGCATGAGATTCGGCGCTATGTCCGTACCCCGGAAGGTCAACCACATGAACTCGGAAATAAGGTTGAAGAGACTCGACTGTCTGCTGCCATACCGCACCATTCATGCCCCAACCATGAAGTAACACCAAATCTGGTCCCTGACCAAATGACTGCCAGTGTAATTTCGTGCTCATGCTCTCAATCTCTCCCACTTATTTTATTCCCTACGGCTTCAGCCAAGCGTTAGGCTGAGTAAAATATCACCATGAATAAACGCTATGTTATCTCATCACTGGCAAAACATCATGCATCGCGTATTGAGCAGTCAATGCGGCCTGTGTCGGTTCCCTATTCAAACACCAAGCCACACAAATACTCTGCGCTGGTGCGAGCACTGTTTAAAATACCTAACTCCGGTAAAACGATGTCAACGCTGCGGTTTATCATTACAGAAAGAAGAAATGAGTACGGATAGTATTTGTGGTGAATGTCTTTCAAAGCCACCGCCATGGCAAAGGCTATACACGTTAGGCGATTACGACTTTCCCCTTTCACGGGAAGTACAACGCTTTAAAGATCACGGAGAGTCTTGGCATGTAAAAGCATTAACCGAGCAACTGGCACAGTGCATCACCACGCCAGCTCCAATCATTACCAGTGTGCCATTGCACTGGCAGCGTTACCTGCGCCGGGGTTTTAATCAAAGTGATGTTTTAGCCCGACACCTCGCCAAGCAATTGCAGACTAATTTTGATGCGAAGGTCTTTCGTCGAGTAAGGCTCGCCCAATCACAGCGTGGTAATACCAAAACAAGCCGTGAACAAAACTTAAAAGGCGCGTTTATTCTCAATAAGCGCCCTCACTCTTCCCATGTTGCCATCGTCGATGATGTAGTCACCACAGGCAGTACCGTCCGACAATTATGTCATTTACTACTTGAAGTTGGCGTAGAAAGCATCGATATTTACTGCATCTGCAGAACACCTGCTCCTCGTTCTCTCTAGATCGCTTCGCCATGCCTTAGCATCAAAAAGACTAGACCCATACGTCAACAAGAGTAGAATAGCAGCAGTAACCTACAAATTTACTCGGGTATTCGTCGTGTCAAATATTACTATTACAGAAACTGCGCAAACGCATTTCGCTAACCTTTTAGGTCAACAACCTGAAGGCACTAACATTCGTATTTTCGTTGTGAACCCAGGTACACAAAACGCTGAGTGTGGCGTGTCTTACTGTCCACCAGAAGCAGTAGAATCGACCGACACTGAACTCTCTTACAGCGGTTTTTCAGCTTACGTTGATGAGCTAAGCCTGCCATTCCTTGAAGACGCTGAAATCGATTTTGTTACCGATAAAATGGGCTCTCAGTTAACGCTAAAAGCACCTAACGCTAAAATGCGTAAAGTTGCGGACGACGCACCACTGGTTGAGCGCGTTGAGTACGTTATCCAAACTCAAGTGAACCCACAACTTGCTGGCCACGGTGGTCACGTAAACTTGGTTGAGATCACTGAAGACGGTGTTGCGATTGTTGCATTTGGTGGCGGTTGTAATGGCTGTTCTATGGTTGACGTAACACTAAAAGAAGGCATCGAGAAAGAGCTGCTAAACCAGTTCATTGGTGAACTAACCGCAGTTCGTGATGCTACAGAACATGACCGTGGTGATCACTCTTACTACTAAGAGTAAACACTGTCAGAAAATGGGAGGCTTCGGTCTCCCATTTTTGTATCGATACTGAGGTGATGCTGAGATGCTTAGCTCGACTCGTAAAATCCGCTAGAAACTCAGGCGGAGTTCTCATATATTAAGAATCTTACGCATCTCGTAAACGCCAACGACACCAAGGAGCCAGCGTCATGCCGAAACGAACCCCACCAGAGATACTCTCATGCCAGACGGTTGCAAAATCCAAACTGTTTGCTGTGGAAGCGCTCGACCTTCGTTTTTCCAATGGTGAGCATCGTACTTATGAGCGTATGAAGCCAAGTGGACGAGATGCTGTAATGGTAGTCCCTGTAACAGAACAAGGCGATTTATTACTGGTGCGTGAATACGCCGCTGGAACTGAACGTTACGAGCTAGGTTTCCCAAAAGGGCTGATTGACCCAGGAGAAACACCACACCAAGCTGCGGATCGTGAGTTAAAAGAAGAAATCGGCTTTGGCTGTAATCAGTTAACCCCGTTGAAACAAGTTATCCTCGCGCCATCTTACTTTTCGAGCAAAATGACTCTATTTTTAGGACAGGCGCTTTATCCAGAGAAGCAAGAAGGCGATGAGCCTGAACCACTGGAAATTGTGCGTTGGCCACTTGCGCAAGCCGAAGAGTTATTAACTCACATGGATTTCTGTGAAGCACGAAGCATCACAGCGCTAATGTTGGCACTGAAACACTTACCAAACACCACTCACAAGCATAACCAATAACGGTCATTAGAACCGAATAACACTGTGAGTAAGGACTATCACTTATGCCAATGACAAAAGATCTATCTCACCTACTTCCTCAAGTCATCGAGATTGCCCGCAGTGCTGGGCAAATGATCCTCGAAATATATGAAAAGAAGCAATACGAGGCCTACACCAAAAGTGACGAAACTCCCGTAACAAGTGCGGATATTGCAGCTCACAAGTTCATCACTGAACGCTTGAGTGATCTGACGCCTGACATTCCCGTGTTGTCAGAAGAAGACGCAGACATAAGCTTAGAGCAACGCGCTCAGTGGGAACGTTATTGGTTAGTCGACCCTCTTGATGGTACTCAAGAATTCATCGCTCGCAGTGGTGACTTTGCCACTATTATTGCGTTGGTCGACAACAATCGACCAACCATGGGCGTCGTTTACGGCCCTGTATCTGGCGTGACTTACTACGCTTATAATGGCAAAGGCGCCTGGAAAATTCCCGACATGTCGGACAGCGTCAAAATCCATACACACAAACACGAACAGCCAGAGCAAAGCATCGCAATTGCTATTAGTCGTCGCCAAGACATCAATCGTATTACTAACCGTATGAGCAGCGCCTGGAATTACGACTTAATACCGCTCGGTTCTGCAGCATTGAAAGCATGCCTCGTCGCGGAAGGGGCGGTAGATTGCTATCTCCGACTAGGTCCAACAGGTGAGTGGGACACCGCTGCGACACAATGCATTGTTGAAGAAGCTGGCGGACGTATTCTCAGCACGCAATTAGAACCGCTGTCATATAACGAGCGGGAAACACTAGAAAACCCGAACTTTATTGTTCTTGGTGATGCGGATTTACCTTGGAATGAGATTTTACAACGCAAAGATTAAGCGCCCTATCGGTAAAATTTAGAGCACAAAATTCTAGCAATAGAAAGGCCACGAATATCTTCGTGGCCTTTTCTTTTTGACCTTCTGTACAGCACTTGGAGTATTTGGCCTACTATGTTCCAATTGCCTGTAAAGCTGAACGAAAGAAAACAAATCAATTAAAAATCATGGTTTTAAATTTCCATTCATTCCCAATGTACAGCGAATAGAGGTTTTAGCTTACGATGATCCAAAAGCAAAAAGAGCTGCACAATAGCAGCTCTTTTAAGATATTGGATTTTGTCACGATAGGTTAGAAGCGCCCTTGGTAATTAAACTCATATTGACCTTGAGCATTCGGCTTACCCAACCATTTCAGTTGCTCCCCCATGCTGGATGGGAACTCTGCACCAGGTTTGAACCACGCTTTGGTTGAGTACCGTTGATTAGGCATCAGTTCAGCGGAAAACGCCGCAGAGACTTGTTTGCTGCTCTGCTCACCAGTTGCCGTCAATACACTATCCTGACAGTTTATATCGGCAATCACAGGACCGAGATCTAAGCTGCCAACGGGGCTTTGAATACCACTGGCATTCCATACTAAAGTGCCTTCACCGTTCTTACACCAAGGCGCAGCATAAGTCGCATGACGAATATTCAGCTCAAGCTGCCCATCAACACCAACAGGCACAGGGAGGCGCGCTTGCTCAACAACTTTTACCGCCGGAATCGAGGCAACTAAGTTTTTGGCATAAGGGCCATCACTTAAGCTATAGCCGACAAAACCGCGCCCACGAACGTCCATTTCACTACCACGACCAAAGCGCACAGCAAACTCAGCTTTACCTGTCAGTAGACTCGACCATTGGAAATCCCAATTAACTTCTCCAAGGTTCTGGCGCTGCCAACGAATACTAGCAGCTTGACCTTGCCATACCGAACCGTTGGCTCCTTGAATGTCCAGGCCTCTCACTGTTGGTGCTTGTTGTAACACCCAAGAGACTGGTAATCCCATTAAAAGACTGACTGAAAAAAAGACGATAAAGATAACAACGTAAAGTACTGCTCGCTTCACCTTAACCTCGCTTAAACTGAAGGCGGTTTACATCGATCATGCCCGCTTGCTCTGTTCGGTCGATATCTAAAAATTCGACTTCAATACCCTGTTGCTCTTTCAAGTAACGTAACCAATCCACTAGTTGATTAAACGCGAGTGGTTTGATCCACACTTGAACGCTCTCATTACGAGGTTGTACTCGAATCAACTCAACTTTATAACGACGAGCTGAAGAAGAAACTAACTGATTCAACGGTTGACTAGAGTAGCTCACACCGCTGCTTTTTCGCAGTGCAGTGATGCCATCCGCTTTATCTTGTACCCAAGCTAGCAACTGCTTTTCACTTTGAATACGTGACTGAGCTAGCTCCGCACGTTGACTCATTGGTTGTAATAAACCCCAATAAATAATACCGATAACGGCAATAGCGCCACATCCCATGACCAAACGCTGCTCACGCTGCGAGATGCTGCTCCACCAAACCTGAGCTTGAGAAATTAAATTTTTCATCATCACCTCACAAACGCTTCAAAACAAAGCTGCCAACCACAACGTTATCGCTACGGTTCAACTGACCTTGCTCAACATTAAACTTCTCTGCCAATTTCACACGAGCCTGCTCAAAAGGTTGGAAGTCTGAACTACGAGCCTGAATACGTACTTCGCCACGTTGTCCGTCGTATTTAAAGCTAGTGATCTCCAAGTCGCTGACCTGACCAAGCGTCGCGGGTAATGCCGCCAACCATGACAACATTGCCTGCTGACCACCTCCACCAGATAAGCGGCGCTCTTCATCATCCATTTGTCGTTTGAGGTAACTAACGGTAGGAATGCGTCTTTTATTTGGGAACACTTGGCGGAAAATACGCTCACTCTCCTCACGATACGCTTGAGCTTGTGCTTCGTACTTGTGGACCACGAGCAACTGCTGCGCAACCATGACAACGATAAGCACCCCCGCAGCAATGGTGGCTTTTTGCCAGAGCTTCCAGTATTTACCCCAAGAAGATTTCGGCTTGAAGATCCCAGTCAGCAAATTGACTTTGCTTTCTGTCACCCCCTTCGCCAGTAAAGCCATCGTCATTTCCTCTGGTTGCGGCTCCCATATTTCAGGTAACGCAGATTCCGGGACCGAGCTATAGCAATCGAGCTTCCAACCTTCATGATTTTGTAGATAAGAAGAGAGGTAAAGGTCTAACCAAGAAGCGTCGACAACCGCGCCCTCTGTCACAGAGTGACGAATTAGCCATTGCTCGCCAATCATTGCAGCACTGCTGTGATCTCCACGAACCGGTAACGCAAGCACATCGGGTAAAATGCGTTTAATGGCGATACCTTGGCTTGAGAAACGTTGCAGTACAGTCTGAATCCAAGCACGTTCAACTGCGCAAATCTGCGCTTTATCCGCTTGTTTACCCAACACGCTAAAGTGCAGGCCATCAACGTCCTGAGCAACTTCGTCTTCCACTAAGTACGGTAACATCGCCTCGAATTGGCGTGTTGCACCAGGCGGTATATCCACTTGCGTCAGGACCACATCATTACTCGCCAACAGCGCCACAACTTGGCGCTGACCAGCATATGAGACCAATTCATCTAAGTGTTCCCACCCGGCGATTTCACCGCTAGCAATCACTTCCTGTTGATCTGTCGACCACACCACCCAAGGAATGGTACTTTGTTGTTCGCTACTCAGCCGAACGGTCAGAAACTCGCTCACTGATCCCTCCAAAACGACGGCGAACTACGGTCACCGTTTCTCTATTTGTACTTTGCAAAAGGCTTCGGATACGTACACGTGATTCATCCACCAACACTTGTGCATCCAATTCAAAAAAGGCGCTATCCACACCCAAATAGCCTTTGGCGTTTTTCTTTACATCTTCACTTAAGCCAGCCATTTCTGACTCTGCTAAAAATTCATCAATGCTATCCCACCCATCAAATGGGCGTTTTTCAATTAGCTGAATCGCATCACTACTGCTTAAGTTTGGTGAGAACATTGCCACCAAAATCGGAGTTTGCTCAACATCAATCGTATTCACGTTTAAACGCCAGTCATCACTTGGCAATGCACAGACCAACGGCTCCAATTTTTGGAAAATTTCACCACTCACCTGATAGACAGCCCGTAACTCGGAAGCATCTGCCATCCAACCATTTGATGCCAAATAGGAAGGTTTCATCGCTTCATATGTGCTGTCTTCAACCCCAGTAGTCGAACGGACAGAGTCATCAGCATCAATGTATTCCCAAGTAGAGTCTGCAATGATTTCTGCTTGATATGGCTCGACATCCAACTCTTCTAATAGGCGCTGCAATACATTCACTAAATATGGTCTTGTAATTTGCTGACCCGTTGGTTGCACACGACTCAATACATTTAGATTAAAGCACGCTTGCTTGTCTCTAATTCGTCCCGCCGCTTGACCATAATCTAACGGATAGACTTGCTCTTTTATCGCCCACGGTTGACTCATATTAATCGTGTCGGTGTCTTTATAACTTTGTTCGATACCCACTTTTGCTAGCGCCTCGACGCCAAGGCTGTACCAGTACGCTTGCTGGTAATTGATTTGATTAGCGCCTCGCTGAAACTGTAAGAACAAACGTTCCGACATGCTGGCGGCAACCGTCGCCATAATCGCCAGCAACATCAACACTATAATCAAAGCAACACCGCGCTGACGGTTAACCATTATTGCTGTCTCCTGAACTTTCCTCTTTCTGACTCAATGTGCCATCAGGAGTGAGATAAGTGCGGGCAATTTCTCCATAGTCTTTGAGAGTGAGAACAACAGAAACCGCTTTCGGCAGCGCTTTTTCTTCAGCCCACTCTTTTTTCCATTGCTTACCATCATAGAAACGCATATCAAATGACTCGACCTGCGTTAGCAATGGAGTAACAGTACCTTGTTGCCCAACCGGCGTATCAGGATAGCGCCACCATACTCGCTGCAGTGTTTCTTCTTTTAAGCGATAGCCAACCTTGGTTACTTCTCCACGAGGGAACTGCTGCTGAGGATTGTGCCAACCTAAACGGGCAAACATCAGCCCTTTAGTATCGGAGTCCAACAGGTAATCGGACCAAAAAATTAGCCGGCTAGCAGGCTCTTCACCATTAGTACGTGTTTGACGCATCGCCATTTGACGAAAATCGTTATCCATCATAACCATGGCACGCTGAATTTCGTTTAAGCGTTGGGTTCGTTCTTGTGATAGCGCATTGCTACGCTGTACTTGCGATACCACTTGGTACGCTGCGACACTTAAACTGGCAAAGATGGCAATCGATACCAACACTTCAATAAGTGTAAAACCTTTTACCCTTTGGCGCGTGTTTGCGCGGAGATGATTATTGCGCCACATAGCTTCGTACCGTTACTACAGGGCTCGCGCTTTTCTCTACCGAGACGCTCACATCAAATGCTTTCAGCAATGGCTGCGTCGTGGCGACTGGCGTGACTTTCCAGAACCAAGTGCGTCCTGCCAGCTCTTCTGTGCCGTTTTTCGCTTTGAGTTCTCCGGTATTCAACATCACATTTGCCATCTGATTATCCACAACCATGGCTGCAAACATTTTTTCTTCTAGATAACTGATTGTATTAATATGCTGGCTCACAGAGCGAATGACACTGATGGCAGCGGTAGCGAAAATTGCCAGTGCGACCAATACTTCCAGTAAGGTCATGCCTCTCGTCCGGCGATGACTCAAATTTGGGCGAGCTTGCTTAAAATTGCGCATTCTCATCCTCTTTCACTTCTTCGCCCGGAGCTAATAACAAAATTTGTCCACTTTCTTTGCCAATGACTCGCCAACCGTCATTAAAGGCATCACCATTTTGCGGAAAAAAAGACAGGGTAAATGGCGTGACTTCGGCGCTGGAAAAGATAAACACTTGCGGTGGCTGAATTTTCTTTTCGTCCTCTTCTTCTGCGAACATGTCTTCATCAAAAAGAGAACCTGGTTTGAATAAGCGCTCATCATTATCCCAAGCACCACCTCCGAGCTCGAGTTGTAGCGTAATATCTTCTTCTAGCTTGGTTTTGCTCGGAATCTGCTTTAATTTCAGAGGCTGCCAACCTTCTGAGGTTAAACTCAGTAGAGCGTAGGTCGATTTGGTATCATCCACTCGAACGCCAAAATCTTTACCGCTCAGCACCGCTTCTTCATTGAGCAGCTGTAAACGCTGAAAAAAGCTTTGAGCATACTGTTTGGAAAGATCTTTTTGGCTAGTCGGTAACGTCGAGATCACGGCCACAGCCGTAAGAGATAGCAAAACCAGCACCAATAGAATTTCTATCAATGTAAAACCGTTATGTTTTCGCATTTGTTTCATTAGTGCTGGCTTAGGCTCAATTATTGGAAGTCTTGCATGTTCCAGTTGCCAATATCTGCAGCTGGACCTTCTCCACCCTCTTGGCCATCTGCGCCGAGAGTGAAGATATCGATTGTACCGTTATCACCTGGGCTTAAGTATTGGTACTGGTTGCCCCAAGGGTCATTAGGAAGACGTTTGATGTAACCACCATCACGGTAGTTGCGTGGCTCTGGGTTAGATGGCTTACTAACCAATGCTTCTAGACCTTGGTCCGTTGTTGGGTAAACGCTGTTATCCAACTTGTACATATCTAGGGCATTTTCCAACGCGACAATGTCCGTAATCGCTTTTTGTTGGTCAGCCTTCTCTTTGTTACCCAATAGGTTTGGAACAACAAAACTTGCCAAAATACCTAGGATAACCACAACAACCATCACTTCTAAAAGTGTAAAACCCTGTTGTTTACTACGCTTAAACTTCATTTTTTTCTCCGAAAGTTAGATTAAAGCCATGCCGTTAGTAGACACGTCTTAATTCGAAATTATCCACTCATCAAGTTATTCATTTCTAGCATTGGCATCAAGGTCGCCATCACAATGAACAACACTAATCCAGCCATTAATGCAATCAGCGCAGGAGTAAACACACCCAGAGCAATATTGACTGTTGATTCAAAGTTTTGATCTTGGTTATCGGCAGCCCGCGTCAACATGCTCTCTAATTCACCACTTTGCTCACCACTGGCGATCATGTGTAGCATCATTGGTGGAAACAAGCGAGTTTGATCCAACGCCTTACGCAGACTAGCCCCCTCTCGAACGTTATCCGCTGCAAGCAAGACTTGCTGCTTCACATAACGGTTAGACATAACATCTACCGCAACGCGCATACCCTCTAGAATTGGAATCGCACTGGAAGTACAGATCGAAAGCGTTCGTGCGAATCGTGCGGTATTCAAACCTCGAGAGATCTTACCTATTAGCGGTAAGCTCAAGATTTTTCTGTCCCAAGCTAAGCGAAAGTCTGGCTTTTGCAACGCCAGTTTGAGGCCATAGAAAAGCGCCACCAGCACAACGAAAATAATCAGCCCCCAATCTTGCACAAACTCACTGGCTGCCAGTAAAAATTGCGTCGATTGAGGTAACTCTTGGCCCATCTGAATGATGGGTTCAATGATTTTAGGAACAACTGTCGCCAATAAGAACGAAACGATGACAACCGCGAATACCACCAAAACTACAGGATAAATCATGGCTTGAAGCAATTTAGATCGCATCTTTTGGCGGTTTTCGACGTAGTCTGCCAAACGCTCTAATACGGTATCGAGGTGACCTGATTTTTCGCCCGCCGCAACCATGGAGCGGTACAGTTCATCAAACACATGTGGGTAATCGGCAAAACTGTCGGCAAGCGGATAACCCTCTGTTACTTTCGAGCGAACCGCAGCCAACATAGAACGAATCCTCGGCTTTTCAGCCTGCTCAGAGACCGCACGCAAACACTCTTCCAAAGGCATTCCTGATTGGACTAGCGTAGACAATTGCCGTGTGATGAGTGCCAGCTCAGATGTCGAGATGCCGCGCTTAAAGCTGACTGAACCTGAAGACTTAGCCGATTTAGCTTTCGTCTCGACCACTTCAATCGGGATCATCCCTTGCTCTTTGAGTCGCTGGCGCACTTGTCGGGCGTTGTCCCCTTCTATCGTGCCTTTTTTATGCTTGCCTTTTGCATCTAGCGCTTTGTACTCAAATGCCGCCATTAGGTTTCCTTCGTCACTCGCATCACTTCTTCAAGTGACGTAATGCCACGACGCACTTTGCTTAAACCATCGCTGCGAATACTTGGCGTATGGGCGCGAACGGCTCTCTCAATTTCTTGCTCACCAGACTCTCGGTGAATCAACTCTTGCACTTGCTCATCAACCATAATGAGCTCGTGGATACCTGTTCGACCTCGGTAACCTTTTTGGTTACACGCTTCGCAGCCTTTAGCACGGTGTAGCTCTAGTGGTTCATGCGCTTCCATACCAAACAGTTTTTTCTGTTCAGCATCGGCTTCATACGGCTCTTTACAGCTTGGACAAAGCGTTCGAACTAAGCGCTGCGCTAGCACCCCTAATAACGAAGAAGAAATAAGGAATGGCTCAATACCCATATCACGTAGACGCGTAATCGCACCCACTGCGGTGTTGGTGTGGAGAGTAGACATTACCAAGTGACCCGTTAAGGACGCTTGCACTGCAATTTGTGCGGTTTCTAAGTCACGGATCTCACCGACCATCACCACATCCGGGTCCTGACGCAGAATGGCACGCAAACCACGCGCAAAAGTCATGTCGACCTTTGGGTTCACCTGAGTTTGACCGATGCCATCAATATCAAATTCGATCGGGTCTTCAACCGTTAAAATGTTGCGTTCGTTGCTATTGATCTCTTGCAAGCCAGCGTACAAGGTGGTTGATTTACCAGAACCTGTCGGGCCCGTCACCAAGATGATACCGTGAGGGCGGCCAATCAAGTGACGGAAGTTGTCATGCACTGAAGGTGTCATGCCCAAACTATGTAAATCAAGACGAGTCGCGTTTTTATCCAACAAACGCATTACCACGCGCTCACCATGTGAGGACGGCATCGTAGATACACGCACGTCCACCGCACGACCACCGATACGCAACGAAATACGGCCATCTTGAGGCACACGCTTTTCTGCGATATCTAGTTTAGCCATAACCTTCACACGAGAAACTAGCAAGGGCGCTAGCTTACGGCTTGGAGTCAGGACTTCACGCAATACGCCATCGACACGGAAACGAATCGAAAGGGTTTTCTCGAACGTCTCAATATGAATATCCGACGCACCTTCTTTGATCGCTTCGCCCAACATGGCGTTGATCAATTTGATGATTGGCGCATCGTCTTCCGATTCTAATAAGTCTTCATCGTGCGGCAGTTCTTCAGCCAAAGAGAAGAAATCATCGCTATCAGCACCAATATCTTCCATCAACTGACGCGCTTCAGACGAGTCGCGTTGATATGCTTCGGTCAGCTTTTTATCAAAGGCTTCTTTATCGATAGGTTGCGGTACGAAGCTTTTCTTTAATACACGACGGACTTCAACCAGAGCCGCAGGGTTAAGCGGCTCGACATAGTAAAGAATAGGTGGACGCTCAGGATGCTCTGTCTCCAGCACCAGTTTAAAGCGGTTGGCAAAACTGAATGGCAGACGACGCATACTTGGCGCTGTGTCTAACATATCAACCATTAGTTGTTTTCCATTTGATCAATAAACGCTTGAATCTCTGTTGGGTGCTGACGCTCCTGGCCAAAGGCTGGCATAACCGGGATCTTCTCGTCTGCCATCAACTTCAACCCTTGATCCGCTTTATAAAGCTGTTCTGCGCGAATAAAGTTGTATTTACGCTGCGTAATACCGTCAGCCGTCACACCATCGCGAATAATCGTCGGCTTGATGAACACCATCAAGTTACGTTTTTCTGTTTGCGTGCTAGTTGACTTGAACAGATGGCCAAGTACCGGAATGTCACCCAATAGCGGCACTTTAGACTCACTTTCAAGTGCGCGTTCATCGACCAAACCACCAAGAACCAACATCTGACCATCTTGGATCATGACAGAGGTGTTTAACTGTCGTTTAGCAAAGCGAACGTCAACCGCACCGTTTGCGCCTAATACGTTGGAAACTTCTTGTTCAATATTTAACTGTACAGAGTCACCTTCGTTAATTTGTGGCACTACTTTGAGTTTGATACCGACTTCTTTACGGTCAACCGTTTGGAATGGGTTGTCGTTGTTTGAGCCAGCCGTAGAGCCCGTAATAACCGGAACCTCTTCACCCACAATAAATGATGCTTCGCCATTATCCATTACGGTAATACTCGGAGAAGATAGAATGTTTGAGTTGGAGTCAGAAGCAACAGCACTAATTAGCGCTGTCCAGTCACCCATAACAATACTCATTGCCGCACCATTTACTCCGCTAAGCGCTGACGCTAGCGTAGAGTAGTCACCTGATTCAGTAACATCATATGGCGTTCGTTCGCCATTAGAGTTGGTATAGTATTCAGTGCGGGTTTGATCTTTTGCTTCTTCTAGACCAACCATCACCTGACCAATCGGGGCTCCTGAGTTACCGTACTGAATTACAGCACCCGTTTCTAATGAACCCCACTGAACACCTAGGTTAATACCATCACCTTCAGACATTTCGACAATTAACGCTTCAATAAGAACCTGAGCACGACGAATATCGAGTTGAGAAATGACGTCTTGTAATGCCATCATAATATCTGGTGGCGCTGTTAAAACTAACGAGTTAGTTGCAGCGTGAGCAGCAATGACGACCTCACCACGCGATGCACCTGATGTTTTCTGACCAGCTTGCTTTTCAGCTTGCAGGTTATCGGAAACACCTTTCAATACATCCACCAAGTCTTCAGCTTTCGCATTTTTCAGGTACACAACTCGGTTGTTACCTTTTGTCGCCATTTCAACATCAAGTTGACGAATCAAACGTTTCAAGCGGGCTCTTACTTTTGGATCACCAGAAATTAAAATCGCGTTAGTACGTTCATCGGCCACAATTTTAGGTTCAAGGAACTCTGGCGTGCTTTTCTGATTCGCACTTTTATTCAGTGCTTCGACAATGCGTACCATTTCAGCAGCAGATGCATTACGCAGCTCCACCAATTCAATTTCTTTATCGCCGGCTTGGTCAACACGCTTGATGATCTCTGCTAAGCGATTCACTACTGCCGCACGACCAGTAATCAAGATAATATTCGCTGGATCATAATGAACCACGTTACCGGCACCGGCATTATCAATCAGTTGACGAAGTAGAGGAGACAACTCACGGACCGACACATTACGCACCGCGACAACTCGAGTGATAACACTATCGCCTTGCGCGCTGCCATCACCTAACACAGGGATTGCTGAGGTTTTTGAGTCTTTTGCTTTGATAACCTTAAGTACCCCATTGTCCATCTCTACGACTGCGTAACCGTATACTTCAAGGACATTAAGGAAAAAGCTGTAATATTGCTCTTCGTTAAGTACGTCATAGCTGCGGACATCGATCTTACCGCGTACTGAAGGATCAACAATGATGGTCTTTTCGAGGTTACGACCCACTATGTTGATGAATTCTTGAATATCAGTGCCTTTAAAGCTCGCACTAAATTCGTTTGCCATTGCACCTGGTACGCAGAGTAAACTTCCTGCTAGTAGCCAAGCACTTTTGCTGAACCAATGTTTCACGTATGTCTCCCTGAACTTACGCCGGTTGCCTAAGTCTTACAATTGGATATAGATATCGTACTGTTGGCCGTCTCGCTCAACAGTTAAATTTAATTCTTGCGGATCGCTCATCACTTGCATCAGTTGTACTGAAGAAGACGGATCACTTAAATCGATCCCGTTCAGTTGAACCGCAATATCGCCAGGTTGTAGTCCTACATCATTAAATAATGCGGCATCACGACCAGGTGATACTCGATAACCAACAATGTCTCCGTCTTTTTTGACGGGTGAAATGGTGATGTATTTAAAAACGCTTTGTGGATCTTTCGCAATTTCCTCGCGGATTTGCTCTAATTTCTCTCCAACGTCAGACGTCGCTGCTTCTGCTCGCTGAGCTTGCGCCCTAGCTACCTGCGGCGATTCAGATAGCTTCTTATATTCTATACCTTCCATCATTAAGGTCTCGTCTCGACCTTGGTTATCAATGATGACGCGATCCACCAATACCGCTTTTAGTGTCGCACGTGTCCCTTCGATTTCTTCACCCAAACCGTACGTAGCTTGCTTACCTCGGTTAGCAATAACAGCAAGGCTGGTGTTGGCATCACTACTTGCAACCGCACCGACCAGCGTAAGGTTAAGGCGCGTCTTAGGGGCGTCTTTAACAATAGGCTGTTCTACAACCGCCGCTTTTTGCTCAGTGTATTTACCGAATAGGTTGGCATTCTGAAGGGCATTAAAATCTATCGCGTCGCCTTTATTGCTCGCAGCAACGCTACTCGCCGATGGACGCCATTGCGGCACTTCCGACGATTGAGGTATGGCTAACCACACAATTTTGCCAAGTATCCATCCGGTTATCGCAATAAACAGACAGGTAAGCAACAAGCTAAGTTTGGCTTGAATGGTATAATGATTGGACTTGATCTGAGCCAGTAGCGGTCTGCTTGATAATCCTGCACTTAGCTCTAAACGTTTCACTGAATGGATTCCTTTATTCTAACGTCCGTCATTTAAGCTATAACGATAGCTATCGACTTTAAATTGCTAAATTTGCAATAAAATTATTACTCAACAAAGAGCAGTGAACTATATCACAAGTTGTCTTTCATACCTTTTTCTTATGCAGTTTTTGCCAACTCCCTTGAAAAAAATACGCCTTGACTCCATCTGTAGGTGAATAATCCATCACTCATTGCTGTATTCGGGCAGTGATTAGATAGCGTAGTGTTCTATGAGTTCCCTAAATGAAGCCGTTAGGCTAGATAAATGGCTATGGGCCGCAAGATTTTACAAAACCCGCTCCATCGCGCGTAACATGGTCGATGGCGGTAAAGTCCACTATAATGGCCAACGAAGCAAGCCGAGTAAAATCGTTGAAGTGGGCGCTGAAGTCAGACTTCGTCAAGGCAACGAAGAAAAAATCGTGATAATCGAACAAATCTCAGATCAACGCCGAGGCGCTCCCATCGCACAAACCTTATATCGCGAAACCAATGAGAGTATCGCGAAACGTGAGGAACACGCGACTCAACGTAAGCTTAATGCCCACAACCCAAGTCCGGAACGCCGCCCAGATAAAAAGCAGCGCCGAGACATCATTAAGTTCAAACACCAATAAAAGCCGGAATTACCAACGAGGAAAACACTCCATGGCAAATAATGTTTTAAACCGCTACCTATTCGAAGATCTTTCAGTACGTGGCGAGTTGGTACAATTGGATGAAGCGTACCAACGTGTTATCTCCAGCAAGGAATATCCGGCAGCAATAGAGAAACTGCTGGGTGAGCTACTCGTTTCAACTACTCTTTTAACTGCCACTCTTAAGTTCGAAGGTTCGATCACCATCCAGCTACAAGGCGACGGTCCTGTGTCTCTTGCCGTTATCAACGGTGACCATAACCAACGTGTTCGTGGCGTAGCTCGCTGGGAAGGCGATGTTGCCGATGACGCAAATATTCACGATCTAATGGGTAAGGGCTACCTTGTGATCACCATCGAACCGAAAAACGGCGAGCGTTACCAAGGCGTCGTTGGACTAGAAGGTGACACTTTAGCAGAAGTGCTAGAAGGCTACTTTGCAAACTCAGAGCAGTTAAAAACGCGCCTATGGATCCGCACTGGTGAGCATGAGGGCAAAGCACACGCAGCAGGTATGTTGATTCAAGTGATCCCTGACGGCACTGGCTCTCCAGATGATTTCGAACATCTAGAGCAGCTCACTGATACAGTAAAAGATGAAGAATTGTTTGGTTTAGAAGCGAACGAGTTATTGTATCGACTATATAACCAAGACAAAGTACGTCTGTACGAGCCGCAACCTGTCGAGTTCCATTGTGGCTGTTCTCGTGAGCGTAGCGGTGCAGCAATCATCACCGTTGAGAAAGCTGAAATTTATGACATTTTGGCAGAAGTTGGATCAGTTTCTTTACATTGTGATTACTGTGGCACAACTTATACGTTCGACGAATCTGAAGTCACTGAACTGTATGCACAAGCTTCTACGGACAAGAAAACCCTGCATTAATTTACATAGCTTATCAAGCACGTAATTTACCCTACAAAAGGCCAGCTTAATGCTGGCCTTTTTGTGATCAACCCCTCGTAATAACTAGCCTCAAGCGTAATAAAACAACTGCTTAATTTTAAACAATTAATAATGATTTTGCCCTAGCGCAAAGGATTGCGTGCACGATAGACTATTCCCACCAATATGTGACGGGTTACCTAAAACCTTATTGAAATCATGGGCAAATTTTGAGCTATCTCCCTGTTTTCTCCCCGCCCCGTTGCTAGCATGGTGAGCAGATTAAAATTAAAACATTCTTACAAAATCCCTACAAAATCCTTATAAGGAGCACCTATGACCGTTATGGAACATACTAAGGCTGCAACACTTGATCTAACCAAGCACGGACTGCATAACGTAAAAGAGGTTATTCGCAACCCAAGCTACGAAATGTTGTTTGAGGAAGAAACGCGTGAAGACCTAACCGGTTATGAGCGCGGCGTGGTTACTGAACTAGGTGCGGTTGCCGTTGACACTGGCATCTTTACTGGTCGCTCACCAAAAGATAAATACATCGTCAAAGACGCTACGACAGAAGAACATATGTGGTGGACGTCTGATCAAGTGAAAAATGATAACAAGCCAATCACTCCTGAAGTGTGGGACGAGCTAAAAGAACTGGTCACAAACCAGCTTTCTAACAAACGCTTGTTTGTTGTTGACGGTTACTGTGGTGCAAACCCAGATACACGTTTGAGCATTCGTGTTATCACAGAAGTCGCATGGCAAGCGCACTTCGTTAAAAACATGTTTATTCGCCCGACAGAAGAAGAGTTAGCGACATTTGAACCAGACTTCGTAGTAATGAATGGCGCAAAATGCACTAATCCAAAATGGGAAGAGCAAGGCCTGAACTCAGAAAACTTCACCGTATTTAACCTAACTGAGCGCATGCAACTTATCGGTGGTACTTGGTACGGCGGTGAAATGAAGAAAGGTATGTTCGCCATGATGAACTACTTCCTTCCACTAAAAGACATCGCATCAATGCACTGTAGCGCTAACATGGGCAAAGATGGCGATGTAGCGGTATTCTTCGGTCTATCTGGTACGGGTAAAACGACCCTGTCGACTGATCCTAAACGTGCGCTAATTGGTGATGATGAGCACGGCTGGGATGATGACGGTGTCTTCAACTTCGAAGGTGGTTGTTACGCAAAAACCATCAAACTTTCGAAAGAAGCGGAGCCGGACATCTACAACGCAATTCGTCGTGATGCACTGCTAGAAAACGTAACAGTACGTGGCGATGGCTCTATCGACTTTGATGATGGTTCGAAAACAGAAAACACACGTGTTTCTTACCCTATCTACCATATCGATAATATCGTTAAGCCAGTATCAAAAGGCGGTCACGCGAATAAAGTGATCTTCCTATCAGCCGATGCATTTGGCGTACTGCCTCCAGTATCTAAATTGACACCCGAGCAAACTAAGTACCACTTCCTATCAGGCTTTACCGCCAAACTAGCGGGAACAGAGCGCGGTATTACTGAGCCAACACCAACTTTCTCTGCTTGTTTCGGCGCGGCGTTCCTAACGCTTCACCCAACTAAATACGCAGAAGTACTGGTTAAACGCATGGAAGCAGCGGGCGCTGAGGCTTACCTAGTGAATACTGGTTGGAACGGCACTGGCAAACGTATCTCTATTCAAGATACACGCGGAATTATTGATGCAATTCTTGATGGTTCGATTGAAGATGCACCAACTAAGCACATTCCTATCTTCAATCTTGAAGTACCAACGTCACTACCAGGTGTGGATCCAAGCATTCTAGACCCTCGCGACACGTACGTTGACCCACTTCAGTGGGAAAGCAAAGCGAAAGATTTAGCAGCGCGCTTTATCAATAACTTTGATAAGTACACAGACAACGCTGAAGGTAAATCTCTGGTTGCGGCTGGTCCTCAGATTGATTAAATCGAGTAACAGCGACGTCGCGTAAACTCAGTGAAAAGTTGGCATTAACTTATCACCTTTACGTAGGCCAAGTTACAAAAATTGCTTCAAGCCCCTCTTTTGAGGGGCTTTTTATTGAATACCACAGAATATTGATACAAGCTAAAGCTTATCTAGTTTTATTTAATAACACACGTAGGTTCTAGCAAAGATGAAAACAGCGCGTCGAGTTCTACTTCTGTTACTGGTTATCTTAGTTACCATTCCGGCCGCTACGATTGCGCTGCTAACAACATCTTACGCGGACGCAACCTGGCGCTTGCTGTCAAACACCTTTTCTCTTCCCTTCCGGGCCGAAAGCGTGCGTTATGGCTTTCCCTATCACCTAACTTTACAACGCGTGAACACCAGCGGAGACGATGCGTCTTACATCGAGCAAGTCGATTTATGGATGAATCCCGATGTTTATCGCGATGGTAAATGGATCGTTGATAGTTTATTGATTGATGGTATGAGCTTGCAGTATGGCGCACCAAAGCTCCCACCTTTAGACAACGTTTTATTCCATCAAATCGCGCTCAAAAATATTGATTACGCCGACGAGCAGTACTCTGCCAATGGCATTGACCTTCAAATTCAATCACCACAATGGAATGGTCAATTAATACCATATGGCGAAGTTCAACTTGCGGCCGACCAACTCTATTGGAATGGCGAAGCCTTTAATCAAGTCTTAGTCGATATAGACTACAAACCGCAAGACAGTACGCTTTATGGCACCTCTTTTAACTGGCGTAACAGTCAAATATCTGGGCAAGGGGAGCAGTATCCTCAAGGCTGGTCTTTAGTAAATGTGACCATCAACAAGCTGAAACTGAGTAATACGCAGCGCCAATCACTGCTTGCAAAACCTTGGCACGATCTACCATTTAGCATTAATCATATTAATAGCTTAGATTTGCTTAACGCCGATATTGAATGGGGCGACTGGCACTGGCAGAACTTGGATCTTTCTGTGGAAAACGCCACACTGCCACTGTCTCTCTGGAAGACAAAAGCTCAAGTGTCATTGCAGGCGGATAGCGTTCGATTCCAGCAGCAAACCGCAATAGAGCCACGTTTGAGTGCCGCTATCGAGCCAGGAGTAATCCAGCTCAACGAGCTCAGCTTAGATTGGCAGCAAGGTCGAGTGCAAGTTTCTGGATTGTTCACGCCAACACAATGGAAGCTCAAAGAAGCCTCTATTCAAGGCCTCAAGTGGGCAACACAGCCAGAAGACAACCTAAATTGGTGGCACGCCGCCACCAGCGAGTTAGAGCATGTTGCAATCGAACGACTCGACATTGAGCGCAGCCAAATTATCCAGCTATCTCACGAACCTTATTGGCAACTTTCCGGTTTAAATATCGAAGGGCAACAGCTTGATATTAAACAGTCGGCTCAACGTTGGGGCCTTTGGCAAGGCGAATTGGAAGTCAGCGTTGTCAACGCCAGCTATGACCAAATACTCACGTCTCACGCAGCACTTGCCATGCAAAGCAAAGATGGCTTTTGGCAATTGACTCGCCTTTTTGCGCCACTCGAGCAAGGCTACGTAGAAGGCATCGGACAAATAGATTTGAGTACCCCGAGCCAACCTTGGGCGCTCAACGTCAATGCTGATGGTATTCCCTTATCGCTCTTCCACGATTATTTTTTACCCGACACACTGGCTATTGATGGTTTTTCCGATCTCAGCCTCGATCTACAAGGGTTATCAGGTGATCGCAACATGCTGGCCTACAGCTTATCGGGTGAAGTGGAAGCCAATCTCCGAGATACCCGCTTGAAGTCCCAAGCGGATCATTCGCTCAAAGCCATTACCTTAAGTCCACTGCGTTTAAGCGCGCAACGAGGGGAAGTTGCCATAAAGCCGGTCACCATCTCAGGAAAAGCCATAAGTGGTAAGGTTTGGGGAACATTTGATATGGCCAACAACCCGCTAAGTGGCATTACTTATCAATTGGAAGAGTCGTGCGGAAACATTGAAGGCGATCTACTAAGTGGCGAAACCCACCGTAATGAGTGCGTGAACGCATCAAAACTGGCCGAGCCTACTGATATTGAGACTCCACAGAAAAATGAACCTTCCATCGAGCAGCCAATCGTAATTGATAACATCAATTTGGAGACTCAAGAGGAAGAGCTTTACGAAGAAGTTATCGAAGAAGATGAAGTACCCGACACGAATTCCGCAGCAGAACAAACCCTCTCACCGACAGAGCAAGAAGGTGAAACAGATAAGCGCCCAGCAGATCAGTCGGCGCTTACCCCATCAGCAACTGAGTAACTGCGAGTAGTTCGGTATCAGCATATAGGTACCGACAAAATCAACAGCTGGCGTGTCACCACTATAAATCACTACGTGAATAACGATGCGTGCTTTGCGTCCCGACTCCAATCGGTCTAGGTCACCACTGATCCCATCCAACGAAGTACTCGCCACGGGGTTTTGTTCGACTGGTTGACGATAGCGAATCGAGCTGTCGGCCAACACAATATCACCGTGCAGCCCACGCTCTTTAAGCAGCAGCCACGTCATCCCCCACCCTGTCAGGGTTGCTAAGGTAAAAGCTGACCCAGCGAACATGGTGTTATGCGGATTAAGGTTAGGATTAAGCTGCGCACAGCATTCAAACTGGTAACCCGTGTACTGGTTAATCTTGATCCCCATTTTGTCGCTAATTGGGATTTGTTGCTCCCAGCGCTGTTGAAGCTCAGTACACCATTCAGGGCGACGTAACACATTGGCCATCGGATCCAGTTGCTTCACCATTTGCTGATGGCGCACAGGGCCACGCTCATCGGTCAGCTCACCTCGACGCTCAAAGCCATTTTTTTCATAAAAGGCGATGGCATCTTCACGGGCATTACACACCAAGCGTTTCGCTCCTTCCTGGCGTGCTAACGACTCTAGTGCAACCAAAACCAGCGAACCCATCCCTTTGCTACGGCGATTATTTTTAACCGCCATATAGCGGATCTGGCCATCATTGTCCGGCGTAATGTATAAACGGCCAATCGCCATAGGACGACCTCGACCATCAACAATCATGCGGTGATGACTCATTTCGTCGTATTCATCGCGCTCTGAGCCGATCGGCATACGCCATGGCTCACGAAGCAGTTGCCAGCGAAACTGATAATACTTGTTTATCTGATTATCGGTTTTGGGAGTAATGAGTTTGAACATATCAATCCTTTGAAAGCACAACACTAATCAGTGTCGGAAAAATTACTCCAAGCCAATTCCATGAGCTTGGAGTTAAAGCTTAGACTATGGCGCCTGTGTTACCAGATTAGACCTGCAACCAAAACGTCACAGGACCGTCATTCACCAAGGACACTTTCATATCGGCAGCGAAGCGGCCACGCTGTGTGGGTAAGACTTCTTCACACAAGTCAGAAAAGTAATCATACAAGCGCTCTGCATCAACAGGATGCGCACCGCGAGAAAAGCCAGCTCGCGTGCCTTTTTTTGTATCCGCAGGCAGCGTAAATTGAGAAACCACCAGCACTTTACCTTCCACCTGTTTAACGTTCAGGTTCATCTTGCCTTCGTCATCTTCGAACACACGGTAGGTTGTAACACGCTCCATTAAACGCTTTGCTTTAGCTTCATCGTCGTCCTTCTCTACGCCCAATAAGACCAGCAGACCACGATCAATTTCTCCTACGACTTCACCATCCACGCGGACGGCTGCTTCACTGACTCGTTGAATTAGCGCTATCACTACTCTCGCTTCCTTCATCTGTTAACTGAGATTCAGCGGTCGAGTGTATCATGTCTAAATCTTCACTCCAGTGCTCTCGCTCACCAAGCGCAGCCGTAACTTCCGCCCCCAATAACACGATCATCCAGCATAAATACACCCAAACAAATAAGATAGGAATCGCCGCTAACGCGCCGTAGATGAGCTGATAAGACGGAAACTGAGTGATGTAAAGCGCAAAGCCTTTTTTACTCAACTCGAACAGTATCGCGGCGACTGCTGCCCCCATGGCACCATGAGCGAGGTGTACTTTTTTATTCGGCACTAGAATATACAAGCCAAGAAAAGCAAAAAAGGACAGCAACAACGGTAGCCAACGCAGAAATAAATTAAACGCACCAGATAATGTCTCGTTCTCTAAAATTTGCAGCGAAGTCACGTACGACGTCGCCGCAATACTCGCACCGACCATGATCGGCCCTAACGTGAGTACCATCCAATACATAGAGAATGAAAAGACTAAACGGCGCTTGTCTTTAACTCGCCAAATGTAGTTTAAGTTCTTATCAATGTTGGAAATCAGCATGACCGCTGCGATGAATAAAAACCCACCGCCAACCGCGCTCATTTTGCCCGTATTCGCCACAAATTCCTGTAATGCCGTATGTACAGCTTCTCCAGAAGCTGGCACAAAATTCTCAATAATGTAGCCTTGCAGCACCTCACCAACGTTCGCAAAAACGGGAAATTTCGACAATATTGATAACAATACCGTCAGCATTGGCACGATGGATAACAAGGTAATGTAGGCAAGATAGCCCGCGTTCACATTCACACGATCATGCGTTAATCGCTTAAGAAGATACTTAAAAAACGCGACGCAACTTGGCAGTAGATTGATTAATCTCGCCTTGTAACTCTCTGATAACTGGTTCATAGTTCATCCCATAATTAGCGCCGAGGACATAAGAATGCCTTATTTATTAGCAATTGTACTATCAATTTTCACTTTAACAGGGTGTCAATCTGCTTATTACTCAGCAATGGAGCAGGTTGGGTATCATAAACGAGATATTATGGTCGACCGCGTCGAAGATGCCAAAGAATCTCAACAAGATGCACAAGAAGAATTCACCAGTGCACTTGAAGCCTTGTCTGCGATCACCAACTTTGATGGTGGTGAGCTAGAAAATGTCTACAACAACATCAATGACAAATACGAAGATAGCGAAAAAGCGGCTCAAGACGTACGTGACCGTATTGCTGCGATTGAAGACGTATCCGGCGCACTGTTTGATGAGTGGCAAGATGAGCTAGAGCTGTACTCGAGTGCGAAACTGCGTCGTTCAAGCGAGCAAAAACTACGTGAAACCAAAGCCTCGTACAAAACCATGCTTAGCGCTATGAAGCGTGCAGAGAAAAAGATGACACCGGTACTGGATACGCTACGTGACAACACGTTGTACTTAAAACACAACCTTAACGCCAGTGCGATTGGTTCTTTGCAAGGTGAGTTCTCTAGCTTAGAGAAAGACATTCAGTTTGCGATCAAACAAATGAACGAAGCGATTGCAGAGTCCGATAAATTCCTACAAAAGCTCAATCAAAAGTAAATGATTTAGACCTCCTCCTAGTGAGGAGGTTTTAGTCGGCGACCTTACCGAGTAAACCGATGACTCTTCGAACAAAGCCTACTCTCTCTGGCACAGTTCCCCATGGTACTTCTATCACTTCATAACCCAACTCAGTATAGACACTCACTAACGACTGATGAATCTCCAATGCTTCTTCAAAGCTGTGCGGACGCACTTCATCTTGTACGTAAATGGATGCTTCAGGTCGACAAGTAAACACCTGACTATGGTACCCAGCGCTTTCGGTTAAGAAAGCTTGGTCAACCTTACAGCCGCCCACTTGTAGGTATGCAATGATGTCGGGGATGGCGCGATCAACAAACGCAACATCATGACAACGCGCATCACTCTTTTGTTTGTCCATCAACCCAAGGCATAACTTGGCAAACTCAGGTAAATTCGTCCACGGCAAAATACCATTTTCTAACTGGCTTTGCTGCTCAATCAAGTCGCGAGACCCTTCAGGAAACGTGGCGTAACCACACGCGTCTAGCGCATTCAGCAGTGTTGTTTTTCCCGCACCAGGCCCACCGGTGATAATAATCGGGTTCATATTCAACTCCAGAAAACAAAAAGCCCCGAGCATAACTCGAGGCTTCTTCTTAATTGAATCGCTTAACGAAAATTATTTCGCGCCACGAGAAGCACGCTTACGGTCGCTTTCCGTTAGGAACTTCTTACGGATACGGATGCTTTCAGGCGTTACTTCTACTAGCTCGTCGTCATCGATGAATTCTAGTGCTTGCTCAAGAGTCATCTTGATTGGCGGAGTAAGAACCTGTGCGTCATCTGTACCTGATGCACGAACGTTGGTTAGCTGCTTACCTTTCAGTGCGTTTACCGTTAGGTCGTTGTCACGGCTGTGAATACCGATAACCATACCTTCGTAAACTTCAACACCGTGACCGATAAATAGACGACCACGCTCTTGAAGGTTGAACAGTGCGTTAGTTAGCGCTTTACCCATCGCGTTCGCGATTAGTACACCGTTTACACGTTGACCGATGTTACCGCCTTTGTGAGGGCCGTAGTGATCAAACGTATGGTAAAGAAGACCTGAACCTGAAGTCAGTGTCATGAATTCCGTTTGGAAACCGATCAGACCACGTGATGGCATAACGAAGTCCATACGCACACGACCTTTACCGTCTGGAGACATGTCTTTCAGCTCACCTTTACGTAGGCCGATGTTCTCCATGATGCCGCCTTGGTGCTCTTCCATTACGTCGATAGTTACCGTTTCGAACGGTTCCATCAACTGACCATCTTCTTCTTTGATGATTACTTCTGGACGAGATACCGCAAGCTCAAAGCCTTCACGACGCATGTTTTCGATCAGGATAGAAAGGTGAAGTTCACCACGACCTGATACGCGGAATTTATCTGGATCGTCTGTTTGCTCAACGCGTAGTGCAACGTTGTGTACCAATTCCTTCTCAAGACGCTCAAGGATGTTACGTGACGTTACGAACTTACCTTCTTTACCCGCGAATGGAGACGTGTTTACTTGGAACGTCATTGTTACTGTTGGTTCATCAACAGACAATGGTGGTAATGCTTCTACTGCGTTTTGTGCACAGATAGTGTCAGAAATTTTCAGCTCGCCAAGACCAGTGATTGCGATGATATCACCCGCGTTAGCTTGTTCCACTTCGTGACGCTCTAGGCCAAGGTAGCCCATTACTGTACCCACTTTACCGTTGCGAGTTTTACCGTCAGCACCAATAATGGTTACCTGCTGGTTTGGCTTAACGCTACCACGAGTTACGCGAGCCACGCCGATAACACCAACGTAAGAGCTGTAGTCTAGCTGAGAAACTTGCATCTGTAGTGGACCATCAAGGTCAACATTTGGCGCGTCAACAACATCAACGATAGTTTGGAATAGTGGTTCCATGTTCTCGCCAGTTTCGCCTTCTTCTAGAGAAGCCCAACCGTTAAGTGCTGATGCGTAAACTACTTTAAAGTCTAGCTGGTCATCAGTTGCACCTAGGTTGTCGAACAGGTCGAACACTTGGTCCATAACCCAATCAGGACGTGCGCCAGGGCGGTCAATCTTGTTGATTACAACGATTGGTTTTAGACCGTGAGCAAACGCTTTTTGTGTTACGAAACGCGTTTGAGGCATTGGACCATCAACTGCGTCAACGATAAGTAGTACAGAGTCTACCATCGACATGATACGCTCAACTTCACCACCGAAGTCCGCGTGTCCCGGAGTATCTACGATGTTGATACGGTAATCGTTCCAGTCGATTGCTGTGTTTTTAGCAAGAATGGTAATACCGCGCTCTTTCTCGATGTCGTTCGAGTCCATGACTCGCTCTTCAGCTTCACCGCGAGACTCAAGCGTGCCTGATTGTTGTAGCAGCTTGTCAACCAACGTGGTTTTACCGTGGTCAACGTGCGCGATGATCGCGATATTTCTTAATTTATCAATCTGTGGAGTAGCCATGGATATTGATTCACTTAGATAGATGAAATGCCCCCACGCTGAGAACGGGTGCTCTCTGGCGACATTTGCTGATTAAAAAAACGGCCATAATGTACCAGATTTTAGCAAAAAGCCTAGAAATATGTGATCTACTCCCGAGCATTTCTGCGATTTTTACGCTTAATGCCCATTTTCTTCCTCAGAACGAATTGATTAAACGCAACTTTATTCTAATCGATGCATAATTCAAATTGACTCTTGCTCAAAAACTGGGCTGAATACGCAATGTATCTGTCACATTATGGTGCAACAATGATTTTTAGCACCATAATAGTGCAATCAAAGATCATTTTGGTGCAAGCAACTGCACCAAACTAGCATTCAAAAACACAATTGCTTGAAATTAATGGAATATTTTTTTTGGCACGGTTTTGGCTTTAGTTAAAACAGCATCGATTAATGAAAAGTCAAATTGATTAATCAATGCCAGGTTTCATGAATAATTCATAAATCGAGCTTTTACCGCTTATTAACACTGGAGGTTATCCAAGATGTCAGTAGAAAACGTTCTATCGCTGATCCAAGAAAACGAAGTTAAGTTTGTTGACCTACGCTTCACTGATACAAAAGGTAAAGAGCAGCACATTTCGATCCCTGCTCACCAAATCGACGCAGACTTCTTCGAAGAAGGTAAAATGTTCGATGGTTCATCAGTTGCTGGCTGGAAAGGTATCAACGAATCAGACATGGTAATGATGCCTGACGCATCTTCTGCTGTGCTTGACCCATTCACGGAAGACGCAACACTAAATATCCGTTGTGACATCTTAGAGCCTGCAACAATGCAAGGCTATGACCGTGACCCACGCTCTATCGCAAAACGCGCTGAAGACTTCATGCGTTCTACAGGTGTTGCAGATACTGTACTTATCGGTCCTGAGCCAGAATTCTTCCTATTTGATGACGTGAAGTTCTCGACAGACATGTCAGGCTCTTTCTTCAAAATCGACGACGTAGAAGCGGCATGGAACACAGGTTCTGACTACGAAGAAGGTAACAAAGGTCACCGTCCAGGCGTTAAAGGTGGTTACTTCCCAGTAGCTCCAGTAGATTCATCTCAAGACATCCGTTCTGCTATGTGTCTAGTAATGGAAGAAATGGGTCTTGTTGTTGAAGCGCACCACCACGAAGTGGCAACGGCGGGTCAAAACGAAATCGCAACTCGTTTCAACACGCTAACAACCAAAGCTGACGAAATCCAAATCTACAAGTATGTTGTACACAACGTTGCTCACGCGTTTGGTAAAACAGCGACGTTTATGCCTAAACCACTTGTTGGCGACAACGGCAGCGGTATGCACGTTCACCAGTCTCTAGCAAAAGATGGCGTAAACCTATTTGCTGGTGACAAGTACGGCGGTCTATCTGAAATGGCGCTTTACTACATCGGTGGTATCATCAAACACGCTCGTGCAATCAACGCATTCGCTAACCCATCAACAAACTCGTACAAACGTCTTGTACCAGGCTTCGAAGCACCAGTAATGCTAGCTTACTCAGCGCGTAACCGCTCTGCTTCAATCCGTATCCCAGTGGTACCAAGCCCGAAAGCACGTCGTATCGAAGTTCGTTTCGGTGACCCAGCGGCGAACCCATACCTATGTTTCGCAGCAATGCTTATGGCTGGTCTTGACGGTATCAAGAATAAGATCCACCCAGGCGAAGCGATGGATAAAGACCTTTACGATCTTCCAGCTGAAGAAGCAGCAGAAATCCCAACTGTTGCATACTCACTAAAAGACGCGCTAGCAGAGCTAGATGCTGATCGTGAGTTCTTAACAGCGGGCGGCGTATTCTCTGACGACTTCATCGATTCATACATCGACCTTAAGTCTCAGGACGTAGAGCGTGTGAACATGACAACTCACCCTGTTGAGTTCGAACTTTACTACTCTGTGTAAGGTCGACACTGTGTAAAATGTAAACACAGCAATAAAATATTAGGCTCGCCTCGCAGGCGGGCCTTTTTTGTATTCGCCAGTCAAGCTTCGACGTTTAACATGAGAGGATAATAAAAATACACTTAGAATTTTTCCTTACAGGTCAAAGAGCTAAGCCATTGAAACGTGAAATCATCGAACAAGAGAAGGTGAGCAATGAAAGTTCAGCTTATTCCATCACTGTGTGCACTCAGCGGATTGTTAATCGCCTCTATCGCCTTCGCGCAGGTCGCGTATACGTGGGTAGATGAAAATGGCGTGGTTCACTTTAGTGATACACCAAACAAAGGAGCAAAAGCGATCGCACTGCCAAACCTTGAAGCCAGCGCACCAGCTCCTGAGGTAGAAAGTACTGAATCGCTCGCACCTCAGACTACGCCATCTACTGCATCACAAAACAAGCCAGAGAAAACAACCGAGAAGCCTCTTCCATTACAACTCTCGATGCTGACTCCCAAGCACAACGAGACCATCCGCAGTAATCGAGGCATCATCAATATTCAATTAGAAACCAATCGCAAGCTTGGTATCGGTGAGCAATTGCAATTGTTACTCGATGGAAAACCTTATGGTGCACCACAAAACCATATAGTGTGGCAGTTAAACAATATTGACCGAGGCACTCACACACTTGCTGTGCACGCGAAAAGAAGCGGCAAGCTTATTGCATCTACTAGCCCTATAACGGTGCATTTACATAGAGCAAGTGTTAAGCCGACCGTAAAAGGGGCAAAATAGAATATCTGGTGAAAAAAATCACATCACAGCGGTGCTTTTCACTTTTTCTTCTAAGATTTATTCGCCATACTTAACGTTCAATTGCACCATTATTGTGCATCGCACAATCTTAAAGCAAAACAAGGACGTAATGTGGATACCAGTCTTCCTAGTGCCATTCTCAACAATATGGTGACAGCAACGCTGATTCTTGATGATGGATTGGCCATCCGTTATGCCAATCCGGCTGCCGAATTGCTGTTTTCTCAAAGCGCCAAACGAATTATTGAACAATCACTTTCTCAATTGATTCAGCATGCGTCGCTGGATCTCGCGCTGCTCACTCAACCGTTGCAAAGTGGCCAAAGCATCACCGACAGTGACGTCACTTTCGTTGTTGATGGCCGCCCTTTAATGCTAGAGGTGACGGTTAGCCCTATCACTTGGCAAAAACAGTTGATGCTTCTGGTCGAGATGCGCAAAATTGATCAGCAGCGCCGACTCTCTCAAGAACTGAACCAACACGCCCAACAACAAGCGGCGAAGCTGTTAGTCCGAGGGCTTGCACATGAGATCAAAAATCCGCTTGGCGGCTTACGCGGTGCGGCGCAATTGTTAGAAAAAATGCTGCCAGAGCCCTCTCTCACCGAATATACACACATCATCATTGAGCAAGCAGACCGTTTAAGGGCGCTCGTGGATCGATTACTAGGACCGCAAAAGCCAGGTAAGAAGACACAAGAGAATCTGCACCAAATTCTTGAAAAGGTTCGCCAACTGGTTGAATTAGAGTCACAACGCTCAATCATCATTGAACGAGATTATGACCCAAGCTTGCCAGAGATTTTGATGGATACAGACCAAATCGAACAGGCAATGCTTAATATCGTCAGCAACGCCGCACAAATTCTTAGCCATCAAGAACACGGGAAAATAACCATTCGCACCAGAACGGTGCACCAAGCCAATATTCACGGCAAACGCTGTAAACTCGCTGCTCGTGTCGAAATCACAGACAACGGCCCAGGTATTCCACCGGAACTACAAGACACGCTGTTCTATCCCATGGTCAGTGGCCGCGAGGGAGGAACTGGATTAGGGCTATCTATTTCGCAAAATTTGATCGACCAGCACAATGGAAAAATAGACGTAGAAAGCTGGCCTGGTCACACAACATTTACTATTTATCTGCCGATCTGATTGCGCTAATGGACTTCAAGTCGCGTCAGTTTTTCGGTTTGCTGCAAGGATTACTACATGAGTAAAGGATATGTTTGGGTCGTTGATGACGACAGTTCAATTCGCTGGGTAATGGAGAAAACGCTCTCCTCTGCCAACATCAAATGTGAAACCTATGCCGATGGAGAAAGCGTGTTAATGGCGCTCGAACGCGAAGTGCCGGATGTTCTAGTATCAGACATTCGCATGCCAGGTATTGATGGGTTGGAGCTACTAAAACAAGTACAGCGCGATTACCCAGACCTTCCCGTGATTATCATGACCGCACACTCAGATTTAGATGCGGCAGTGAATGCGTACCAAAAAGGTGCTTTTGAATATTTACCAAAACCTTTTGATATTGATGAAACCTTAACTCTGGTTGAGCGAGCCATTGCACACAGCCACGAAAACAAACGCGAGCAGCTCTCTCCAGAAGACATTCCAGCAGAAACGCCTGAAATTATCGGTGAAGCACCAGCGATGCAAGAGGTGTTTCGCGCCATTGGTCGTCTTTCTCGCTCCTCTATTTCAGTCTTGATTAACGGTGAATCGGGCACGGGTAAAGAACTCGTTGCTCATGCACTGCACCGTCACAGTCCACGTGCTAACAAACCTTTCATTGCGCTCAATATGGCGGCGATTCCCAAAGACTTGATTGAATCAGAACTATTTGGCCACGAAAAAGGCGCGTTTACGGGGGCAAACAATGTTCGTCAAGGACGATTCGAACAAGCCAATGGCGGCACTCTATTTTTAGACGAAATCGGCGACATGCCATTGGACATTCAAACTCGTTTACTACGCGTTCTAGCTGACGGGCAGTTTTATCGAGTGGGCGGTCACTCTCCGATTAGTGTCGATGTACGAATTGTCGCGGCAACACACCAGAACTTAGAAAAGCTGGTGCACGAAGGTGACTTCCGTGAGGACCTCTTTCATCGCTTAAACGTGATTCGCGTTCAGATCCCGGCACTGCGTGAGCGTAAGCAAGACATTGAAAAGCTTACACAGCATTTTCTTATCCGTGCGGCTGATGAGCTTGGTGTGGAAACAAAAACTCTCCACCCGTCGACTGTAGAGATTCTTAACCGCCTTGATTGGCCTGGCAACGTGCGTCAATTAGAGAATATTTGCCGTTGGTTAACCGTTATGGCCAGTGGTAGCGAGGTGTTACCAAATGACTTGCCAAGCGAACTACTCGAAGAGAAAAAATCCATTTCAGACTCTGCACATGGTAGTTGGCAAGAACAATTGGCGGATTGGGCACGGCATTCACTCGCAGCAGGAGATAAAGAACTACTTTCTTACGCTTTACCAGAATTTGAACGCATTTTATTAGAAGCAGCCTTAGAGCACACTAAAGGTCATAAGCAAGATGCCGCTAAAGTATTAGGCTGGGGGCGAAATACACTCACCAGAAAATTAAAAGAATTGTACTGACAATCACTTACGTGGTGCGTTAACAACGAGCGTCGTTTGTCACTCGATATTAATAAAAACATCAGTACAATTGTGGCGCACCACCATCTATGTGATTAGGCGATGTCTACTGCTACGACTCAAATTACACTGCGTACTGCTGTTCTGATTCCATTTGTCATGATCTTCTTACTGGCGATCGGTGTCGTTGTCTACGTCCAAAAACAAAGTTACGAAGAAGTGGTCACGGATATCAGTGACAAGCAACTTTCCGTGTTAACCGAAAGTGTCCACGACCACCTCAATAGCTATCTACGTAAGCCTTTTACTGCGGTTATGGCTCTCGCGCACAACGTCAGCTATCACAACCTTTATCGCCCTCACGATACCTCAGACATTCAAAACTACCTGCTGAGTGCATTCAAAAATCTTTACCAATCGATACCGCAGTTGGATGTAATCGCATTTGGTTCAGAAAACGGCGACTTTGCAGGCTTTCGCCGCGAGCTTTCCGACGATTACACCTTAATGGTGCAAGATCGCTACACCGATGGTGATCTGGTTATTTATGGAACCAACCATGTGAGTAACAACATTCGAACGGTTATCTCCCAATACGATCCTCGCACTCGCCCATGGTATAAGCCCGTTGCAGAGAGCCAAAACGCCACTTGGTCTGAAATTTATACCAACGCTGATGAACGCCAGGATATTACGCTATCAGCCATGACGCCGGTGTACAAACACGACCAATTTGCTGGTGTTTTGGTGACAGACATTCGTATCAATACATTCAACGAATTCCTGCGCGAGTTAAAATACAACACTAAAGCGTCGGTCTACATCATGGACCCAGATCATCGTTTAATCGCTCACTCAGGCCCGGGAAGCGTCATCTCATGGGGCACAAAATTTTCGGATAAAGGGCAGCGTTTGCTTGCCGCTGAAAACGCAGACCCGATCATCAAAATCAGTGCGAGCCGAGTCCGGTCTTTCGATCTCAACAACACCAAGCAACCTTATACTTTTTCATTTGAACATGATGGCCAACGTATTTTCAGTCGGCTAACCCCGTATCGAGACCAAGACGGCTTAACATGGTTTATCGGCACCTCCATTTCGGAGTCTGAGCTTCTCGGCCTGTTACCAAAAAGCCAGCAAGAGAGCTGGCTCGTTGGCATTATTGTAAGCCTATTTGGTATCGCCATCAGTTGGATCATTTTCAACCGAGTTACCAGACCAATTAACGCGACGGCCGCCGCCGCTCAGCACCTGGCAAATGGGGATTGGGATAGCGGCATGCCAAAGCCTGGTTATGTGTATGAGACAACCGTACTGGTTCATGCTTTTAATGAAATGGCGAACAATCTAAGAGCTTCATTCAAAGCATTGCGTGAACAGTTGGTTTATGACTCTCTGACACGCTTATATAGTCGTCAGGGTTTGGTCGAAATCTGTGAAAATCAGTCTGATCTTTGTCACGGCAGTTTATTTTTACTTGGTATCAACAAATTTAGAGATATCAACGACAGTGTGGGTCATCACAACGGCGACCAGCTGTTGGTCAGCATCGCTGAAAGGTTAAAACAGCAGTTTCGTGACAACGCATTATTGGCTCGGATTGGTGGTGATGAGTTCGCGGTGTTTCTCTCAAATGTCGACACTGAAACCAAAATTAAACAAACCGAGCGTCGATTACAGCAACTCTTTTCCACCCCATTTATGGTGGAAGGCGAGAATGTAGTGATGAAGATTTCACTTGGTATTGTACAAACCCAGCCAAACGAAACCATGCCTTTATGGTTACGCAACGCCAGCATCGCATTAAGTTACGCCAAACAAGACTCACTGACTGGTGTTTGTCACTACAGCCCAGAACTAGCGAGCGCTTCAAAGTTTCGTACGCAAATGCTGACCAAGATCCAAACTGGCATTGAAAACCGAGAGTTTATTCCTCATTACCAACCGATTGTGGATCTCGTCAGTGGCACAGTGTGTGGCGCCGAAGCACTTGCGCGTTGGCATAGCGACTCAGGTATGGTGTCACCATTAGATTTTATCCCAATCGCGGAAGAAAGCGGCATGATCAAAGCCATCGGCCAACAGATTCTGTTACAAGCTTGTCGCGACACTTACCAAGCGATCGAAAGCAAACAGTGGCCGTCGGACTTCCAACTGCATGTGAATATCTCCGTTAATCAACTATCTTGCCCAAGTTTTGTTGATACGGTGACAAGCGTATTGGATATCACGAAATTACCAGCAAGTAACCTCACACTAGAGATCACAGAATCACGCATCATTGATAGCGCACCGACCACACTAGAAAATATGACTAAGCTGCGTGAAATGGGTATTGGTATCGCGATAGATGACTTTGGCACCGGTTACTCATCACTGGGTTACCTCCACTCTCTACCGTTTACTTGCTTGAAGATTGATCGCACCTTCATCAATCAACTCACGCAAGAAAACTTAAACAGTTCAGTCGTCGCTGCCGTCATCAATATCACAGCAGGTCTCAAAACTAATGTCGTCGCGGAAGGTGTCGAGGATAGCAATCAAGCACAATTACTCCGCTCTTTAGGCTGTAATCAGGTGCAAGGCTTCTACTACAGCCGCCCTATGCCACTAGAAGAATGGCCAACACATTTGGTGAACATGAAGTAGAAAAGAGCGAGAATCGTTGATTTCCTAGTCATCCTCTACTGACAATCTACCCAACTGTTATTTATACTTAACTGCAAATCTTACCCATGTATTGTCACAGATGATGTTTGGGCCCTGTTCCAGTTCATAACTATCCGGATCGACAAAATGATAACGAAGAACCTTCCTCTTACTGATTTGCACCGTCACCTCGACGGTAACATTCGTACTAAAACGATTCTTGAGCTAGGCCAAAAGTTTGGCATTGCCCTACCAGCGTACGATATTGAGTCTCTCACTCCTCACGTTCAAATTGTCGAAGCGGAACCCTCTCTTGTTGCTTTCCTTTCTAAGCTCGACTGGGGTGTTGCTGTACTGGGCGATCTAGATGCGTGTCGTCGTGTCGCGTACGAAAACGTAGAAGACGCGCTAAACGCACAAATCGATTACGCAGAGCTGCGTTTCTCTCCTTACTACATGGCGATGAAACACAAGCTACCAGTAGCGGGGGTTGTTGAAGCCGTCGTGGACGGTGTGCAAGCGGGTATGCGCGATTTTGGCGTGAAAGCCAACCTGATCGGTATCATGAGTCGCACATTTGGCACTGACGCATGTCAACAAGAACTGGACGGCATTCTGAGCCAGAAAGATCACATCGTTGCCGTCGACCTTGCGGGTGACGAACTAGGCCAACCGGGTGATCGCTTTGTGTCTCACTTCAAGCAAGTACGCGATGCTGGCCTTGGGGTAACGGTCCATGCTGGTGAAGCAGCAGGTGCAGAGAGCATGTGGCAAGCAATCAATGAGCTGGGCGCAACTCGTATCGGTCACGGCGTAAAAGCGATTCACGATCCAAAACTGATGGATTACCTAGCAGAAAACCGCATTGGTATTGAATCTTGCCTGACGTCAAACTACCAAACAAGTACGGTAGAAACGCTAGAAAACCACCCTCTCAAGCAGTTCCTAGAGCATGGCGTTCTTGCGTGTTTGAACACTGACGATCCAGCGGTTGAAGGTATCGAACTGCCATACGAATACGAAGTAGCGGCACCAGCCGCTGGCCTGAGCCAAGACCAGATTCGCCAAGCGCAAATCAATGGCCTTGAGATTGCGTTCCTTTCAGAAGCAGAAAAATCGGAACTGAGAGAAAAAGTAAAAGATCGCGCTTAAATCCAGCGAAAACATAAAAAAATGCCAGCATCTGCTGGCATTTTTTATATCTTGAATCTGTATCTCTGATTAAATAACACGAGAGAACTGTTGCTGACGTGCCTTTGCTCGTAGGTATTTATCGAAGCTCATACAAATATTACGGATCAACAAACGACCTCGCAGCGTCACACGAATTTCATTATCATCCACTTCCACCAGCTCATCGTTAATAAAGGTCTGAAGTAGCTGCAAATCTTCTTTAAAGTACTGTTCAAACCTCACTTTAAACTCAGACTCAATGGCTTTCTTGTCTAACTTGAAGTTACAAATCAGCTGCTTAATCACTTCACGACGGAGCAAATCATCGGAGTCCAGAGAGACCCCTTTCCATAGAGCGTGACGAAGTTCGTTGACTTGAGCGTAGTATTTCTTCAGCTCTTTCTGGTTTTGCGCGTACGCATCGCCGATCATCGAGATTGCAGAAACACCAAAGCCAACCAAGTCACATTCACCTTGTGTGGTGTAGCCTTGGAAATTGCGATGCAAAATACCTTCGCGCTGGGCAACAGCAAGTTCATCGTCCGGCAAAGCAAAGTGGTCCATACCGATAAATTGGTAGCCAGCATCAGTCAGTGTCGCGATGGTGTCTTGCAGAATCGCCATCTTCTCTTCTGCCTTTGGCAGATCTTCGTCTTTAATCTTACGCTGCGCTGCAAATAGCTGTGGCATGTGCGCGTAGTTAAACACGGATAGACGGCCCGGCTGCATCTCTAGCACTTGTTCTAGAGTCTTGGCAAAAGATTCTTTGGTCTGCTTCGGTAAACCGTAAATCAAATCTAGGTTCGTCGAACGAAAGCCTAACTCTTTTGCGCGCGCAACCATCGCAACGATGAACTCTTCATCTTGCTCACGATTCACCAGTTTTTGCACTTCTTTGTTGAAGTCCTGAACACCGATGCTCAAGCGATTGAAGCCTTCACTACGCAGATGATCCAGCATGGTCAGCTCGATTTCACGCGGGTCAACCTCGATACTGATTTCAGCATCGCTACTAAAAGTAAACTCTTGGCGTAGCAGGCTCATTACACGCGTGATTTGCTTTTCAGAGAGAAACGTCGGTGTACCACCACCAAAATGCAATTGCGTCACGGTGCGACCAACAAGTAATGCAGCACGTTGACGAATTTCGTGTTCAAGCACGTCGAGGTATTCATCCGCTTTGTGCGAGTGGCGCGTAATGACTTTATTACATCCACAGTAGTAACAAAGCTTGTGACAGAACGGAATGTGTACGTACAGCGATAATGGGCGTTCTGGGTATTGAGTGCATGCCATATCATAATCAGAAATGGTGAACGCTTCATGAAACTCCAGCGCCGTTGGGTACGACGTATAACGAGGCCCGGAATAGTTGTACTTATCCAATACCGCTTGATCCCAGACGATTTGCTGTTTCGATTCAGTGTGTTGATTCGACATGGTGGTACTTTCCGTTAAATGCTAGGGCAACGAAAGCCGTCACCCGATATTCAGAGCCGCTATTTTGCCATACGACGATGACAAGCGTGGCAACGCCGACTGGCTTTTTAAGTATAAAACTAAAGAAGTGCTAGCGTGATCACGATACCCCCATTAGTCATAAGGAGACTATTGGGGGTCGCGCTTAAATCATCTGAATATTGATTTGATTATTCAGTGGCTGGACGTTTTTCTGCAACACTTTGAGCTCCTCAATAATCGCATCAGTGAGGCGGCTTTCCGCTTTATGACGCGTCAAGTTCTGTTGCATACGCTCTTTCTTGGCAAGTTGTTGGCGTTCTTCGCCACGCGCCATATCTTTCACGATGTGGTAAAGCTCAGAAATCGCAGGGTACGTTTTATCGAAATCAACGCGGTCTTCACCTTGTACATAATCCATGATGTTATACACACGGATACTGATTTCAGATAAATCGCACTGGCCTTGAATGCCCGCCTGACACAAGGTATGCACATTCTCAAAAATGTTGGCGTTACGTTTGTCTATCGCCAATTTTTGATGCTTCAGCTGCAATTCCTTTTGCTTTTTCAATTGAAGCAGAAGGTAACCTGCATAAGAAGCGAGTGCGATGATAATCACAACACCAGCAATAGCTAATAAGGTTACATTCATAGCTTAATTATCCTTTATAGTCGTCGAAATTAATGTCGTCGAAATCTGCCAGCAAGTCATCATCGTTGCGCGGGCTTTTCTCAGCAGGTGCAGTGAAGTCTTCCTCTTCTTCAGGTTCCAACAAACCTAGTTGGTCCATTAGTTTCTCAATGCGATCGAGTTTCTCATCGACGAATTTCTGTAGACCTGTGCCCAGGTTTTCACCCGCTTCAATACGGTCTAGCAACACGTTCAATTGCGCGTCATTTTCTAGCATCTCTAGTTCTTGCTCTGCCGACAAACGACGCTCTTGCTTCGTCATTTTCTTCGCAGGTTCAACAATCAGAGGTATTTTCTTTTTGCTGCCTAAGCGCGGGTCGCGATTTTGTGCAGCAGCTTGCTTTTTCTGCTCGTTAACTTCTGAGTTACGGTTACCCGTTTTCAGACCTTTACGCTTTTTAGCACGCTTGCGTAAGCGGCCTTCCACATCAGATTCTGTACGGTTACGAGTTACAACAAACTCAGGTGCACCAGCGGCACCCGGTTTTCTAGATTTTTTACTACGGCTCATTACTGGGGTTTCCTCAGTAAAATTACATCATTACCAATAAATTCGAGTTCGAGCTTATCCCGCTCAGCTAGGAACTGGAACGTGTCACGACTAAAGAACACTACGTGAGTGAGATCGTTCTTATAATGCCATGATTTGAAAGCCTCCACGTCGATGACCATTTTCGTCATCAGGCCTATCCAGCCCCCTGGCTTAACTAAATTCAACCATTGCTTCCACACCAAATCTGGGTGGTAGAGGTGCTCTATCACCTCTGTTGCTGTCATGAAGTCGTACGTTTTTTCTAAAACCGACGTATCAGGGTGGTAGTAGAGATCGTACAACGCCATGTTGTGCCCCGCCTCTTCCAGCATCAAGGAGAGCGTTGGGCCAGGACCACAACCAAAGTCGATACCATTTGATTGTGGAGAAATTCGCTCTGTGATCGGGTCAGCAATACGCGACAAAAAGCGTCGGTAACCCAAATCATCGGGGTTGTTCTCATGCAAATCATAGTGAGCTTTTTCGCTTTCCGCATCCAAACGTTGGTCTGGATTTACGAATACCAAGCTGCACTGCTCACATTGAAGATATTCACGACGCTTATCTTCAAAATAATGGTGAGTGCGCTGATTTTGGCATAAAGGACAGGTATGCATGCTGACTTCCTCAAACAGGGATGCGAAACATACCAGAAAGTGAACTCGGATTGGAGTGTTGTTGAGTATTTTTTCAGCAATTTTTATTAAAAAACTTTGTTTACAACCTATAAAGCTAAATAAGTGCAGTAATCTCAATTCAAGTTACGACTGAGCAAGTCAACGGATATAAAAAAAGCGACAGTCAGACTGTCGCTTTCTAAGTGCCATCAATTGGCGAAACTGTGTTGCACACATTTGGTGCACCAATGATCCCTTTGTTTTTAGAGCTTTCCCTGCCAAAAAGAGTTGTTTTTCATCTTCCTGATGAGTTTTGGCTATCCGTTTACTTCCTGTCTACTGAGCAACTTCCTGTGCCTGATCCGTTTCACTGTCTTAACCGTCAGACGAGATGACCATCCTTATCTGATAGGCTCCCTACCTATCTAAATCCCTTTCTAAATCACCAAGCATCCGAGCTACATCCTTGGAGACCTAAACCGTGGTCTTAAATCCTTACATTCACTCCCTGTGAACGACTTCTACTTTACGCCATCCCGTTATGCTCACAAGTAATGGGTTGAAAAAATAATCCGCCTATTTTTCTAAAAAATCAAAATTATCATTTAATCAAAAGCTTAAAAACACTAACAAGAAAAAGCCAACATCAAGTATGGCAAATGTCTCACAAACTGCCGAGCCAACTATCGCTTTCGCATCCAAACTCGACTGTGATATCTGTCACGAACAAAAATGCCCTAGTGGATTCACTAGGGCATTTTTGTACAAGTTGCTCGAACGATGTAGGGACATCTACCCAACCAGCTCAAGATGCAGGATCTTGAGCGATTTAGGTATATTAGTGCAGACCGCCAACGTATTTAGACAGCACTTCGATATCTTCGTCTGTCATTTTCTTCGCGATGTCGCGCATCATGGCATTCATATCATTGCCACGGTCGCCATCACGGAATTTTTCTAGCTGAGCTTTGATGTAGTCAGCATGCTGACCAGAAATTTTCGGGAAACCTGAAAGCTCAGTACCATTGCCACGAGGACCATGACATGCAATACATGCGGTTAGGCCACGCTCGGCATCACCAGCGGTATAAAGCGTTTTGCCTTTTGCTACTACATCTTCAGGTGTTGAGTTTTCTGAAACTGGTAGCGAAGCGTAGTAAGCAGATAGGTCTGCGATATCTTCATCGCTCAGTGGCATTGCCATACCACTCATTACAGGATCGTAACGACCTTGTTTACCACCACTTGTCATGCCTAGCTTAAGTTCTTTTAACTGCTTCTCAAGATACTTAGCGTGTTGGCCTGCGAGTTTCGGGTACGTTGTTATTGCACTGTTGCCATCTGCTCCGTGACAGGCGACACAGGTTTGTGATTTTGCTTTACCAGCCTCAATATTACCTTGGGCCCATACTGAGCAACTGGCTAAAAGACTCAAAATTAGCGCTAATTTCTTCATGACATTCCATTATAATTATCAAGCTTCCAGTACCACGGAATGTGAACATACCGCGTACACTCATGGTACAATAGGCGACCTTATGCCGAGCACGGTTATTTTACACATTTTCACAAAAAAGTAATCAATCGACTACACAAAGTCGAGATGGAGTTAACAGTGAGCGTAAAAATTCATTACCAAAATACGCATTTCATCACCAGCGCACCCGATATTCGTCACCTGCCGGAAGACGAAGGTGTCGAAATTGCGTTTGCAGGACGCTCAAACGCTGGTAAATCGAGTGCACTTAACCGTCTAACTAATCAAAAAAGCTTAGCCAAGACATCAAAGACACCTGGTCGTACGCAATTAATCAACCTTTTCAAAGTAGAAGAAGGTTGTCACATTGTCGATCTACCTGGATACGGTTTTGCTCAAGTACCGGTAGAGATGAAAAACAAATGGCAGAAATCTTTGGGTGAATACCTACAGAAACGCGAGTGCCTAAAAGGCTTAGTGGTTCTAATGGACATTCGTCATCCAATGAAAGATCTCGACCAACAAATGATTTTCTGGGCCATCGATAGCCACATTCCTGTGCAAGTTTTGCTAACCAAAGCAGATAAACTAAAAAGTGGTGCACGCAAACAAACTCTACTGAAAGTTCGTAAGCAAGTAGAAACTTTCGGTGGTGACGTTTCTGTTGATGTGTTCTCTTCACTGAAAGGATTAGGTGTCGATCAGCTACGTGCAAAACTGGATACCTGGTTTGCACCAGCACTAGCACACCTGATAGAAGAAGACGAACAAGAGATACCAGCGAGCGATGAAGAATAATTAACAATATTTGTTAAATTTCTTCGACACGGCCCTGCCATTTGGTGGGGCTTTTGTTTATCTGAACTAAATAACAGGCAATAAAAATCCCCGCCTTCCTGGCAGGGATAACGGGAGAGAAAAATTGGTAATTATTGTTATGTGACGAAGCATTGCTGAACTGAGATTCGATTTCAATAGGTTAAAAAGCGCTCTTGTTTCCTGTGTATCACCAAACATTCACTCCAAAAACACCCAATAGTGTTACAATTCAGACAGTTAAGCCAAGCAAATCTTCAAAAAGATGTAACTTAGTTTCTTTCAAGAAAAAATAATAGTGTGACTGGCGTAAATTTACAGGATGAATAACGCGATAAATTTGAAGGAAAAATCGAGATTTTGCAGTGATTTAGAAAGGTCAAAAAAGAAGGTTTCTGAAGGCTTACTTTAAGCTACTGATCCAAAAGAATAATTTTCTTTCGTCCAATAAAAAACGCCCCAGTCAAAAACTGACTGGGGCGGCTGAATCAGCCTAATCCAATAACGTGAAACAAAAGGTCTGAAAGATAGAACATCTTACCTCTGTACCCTACGAGTATTAATGTACAACAATTGGTCAGAATTGCAAAGAATTTTTGTAGTTTTTTTTCATGAAATTTTTATTAAGCAACATCAAAGTTAACTTTGCGCTAGCTTTTTTAATCTCAAAAAAAAGCCAGCGTTTGTGCGCTGGCTCATAATTAATTGGTTATTTTGGTCTAAAAGTGACTAATGAGCTTGATCCCAGTTCTCACCGTGACCTGCTTCTGCAACCAACGGTACTTTTAGCTCTGCTGCAGATTCCATCAATTTCTGTACTTTACTTTCAATTTCGGACAATGATGACTCTTCAACTTCAAAGACCAATTCATCGTGTACTTGCATTAATAACTTCACACGACCATTGCCTTCTTCCTGAATCCACTGATCAACCCACAGCATCGCTTTCTTAATGATGTCCGCAGCCGTACCTTGCATTGGTGCGTTGATTGCCGCACGTTCAGCAGCTTTACGACGCATCCCGTTGCGCGATTTGATTTCTGGTAAATGCAAACGTCGACCAAAAATCGTTTCAACATACCCTTTATCTGCTGCCGTGCTGCGTGTGTCTTCCATGTACTGCATCACGCCTGGGTAACGTTCAAAGTATGTATCCATGTACGCTTGAGCCTCACCACGAGGAATGCCTAATTGCTTCGCCAAACCAAACGCACTCATGCCGTAAATAAGACCGAAATTAACCGCTTTCGCACGACGACGTTGCTCACTTGAAACGTCTTCAATAGAAACACCCATGATTTCTGCTGCGGTTGCCGCGTGGATATCTTTGCCATCACGGAATGCATCCAATAACGCTTGGTCACCAGAAAGGTGCGCCATGATGCGAAGTTCGATTTGCGAGTAGTCGACCGCTAAGATTTTATGCCCTGATGGCGCGACAAACGCTTGACGAATACGACGGCCAGCTTCGTTACGAATTGGAATGTTCTGTAAGTTCGGATCAGTAGAAGATAGACGACCCGTTGCAGTCACTGCTTGGTGGTAAGAAGTATGCACGCGCCCCGTTGATGGGTTGATCATCTTCGGCAGTTTGTCGGTGTAAGTTGATTTTAGCTTCGCCAAACCACGGTATTCCAAAATCAGTTTTGGTAGTGGGTAGTCTAGCGCGAGTTCTTGCAGAACTTCTTCATTCGTCGATGGTGTGCCTGATGGCGTTTTCTTCACAACCGGTAAACCCATTTTTTCAAATAGGATGGCTTGTAATTGCTTTGGCGAGTTCATGTTAAACTCTTGCTCTGCAATTTCGTACGCTTTCTTTTCAAGCTCATCAAGGCGAGCGGTAATCTCGACCGACTGCGCACTCAGCTTCATTTCATCGATAAAGACCCCAGTGCGTTCAATGCGCGAAAGAATTGGCACCAACGGCATTTCAATCTCTTCGTAAACTGTCTTCAGGCTTTCATCCTGCTCGATATTAGCAAACAAGCGATTGTGCAGACGAAGGGTCACATCCGCATCTTCTGCCGCGTATGGCGATGCTTGTTCCAGTTCGATTTGGTTAAACGTAAGCTGATTTTTGCCTTTACCTGCAATTTGCTCAAAAGAAATGCAGCTGTGCTGTAGGAAGCGAAGCGCCAAGCTGTCCATATCGTGTTTACCGCCGACACTGTTGTAGATATACGATTCCAACATCGTGTCGTGCTTGATACCTTTTAGCTCAATGTCGTAACGAGCGAGTACAGACGCATCATACTTTAAGTTTTGACCGACTTTTGCTTTCGCTGCATCTTCAAGAATTGGCTTCAGCTGTTCTAGTACCCAATCACGATCAAGCTGTTCAGGCGCATCTAAATAGTCATGTGCAACTGGCACATAAGCCGCAATACCTTCATCGACAGCGAATGACAAACCAACTAGATTCGCTAGCATGTAATCTAGGTTATCGGTCTCCGTATCAAATGCAAACAGCTCAGCCGTTTGAAGTTTATCTAGCCAAGCATTGAAGGTTTCTTTATCCAGAATTGTTTCATATTGGCTGCGATCGATTGTTACCGCAGAAGTTTCCATCTCGGCTTGAGAAGAAGAAGCTTGTGAAGATCCTGCAAGCTCTACGGCCTCCACAGATCCAGAACCGCCTTCAAGTAGTTCATTCAACCAAGATTTAAACGTCAGTTGGCCATACAGCTTCACTAATTCGTCTTTATTTGGTTCCGCTTTCAGCAATGATTCTGGCGTTTCCTCAAGCTCAACATCCAATTTGATGGTCGCGAGCTCATACGAAAGCATGGCATTTTCTTTGTTGTCGATGAGCTTTTTCGCCATGGTTTTAGAACCACGGAAACCAAGCCCTGCAATATCATCGAGGTTTTCATACAACTTCGTCAGACCACCAATACCTTGCAGTAGTGCGGTCGCTGTTTTATCACCGACACCCGGTACACCAGGAATGTTATCTACTTTATCGCCCATCAGTGCTAAGTAGTCGATGATCAACTCAGGTGGAATGCCAAACTTTTCAACCACACCTTCACGATCCATTACGACGTTCGTCATGGTGTTGATCAAGGTAATGTTATCATCCACTAGCTGCGCCATGTCTTTATCACCAGTACTGATCAATACAGGCATGCCCTTTTGTGATGCTTGGTATGCTAACGTACCGATGACGTCATCCGCCTCGACGCCAGGAACACAGATCAGCGGCAAACCCATTGCACGAATAACATTGTGTAATGGTTCAATTTGACAACGCAGGTCATCCGGCATTGGCGGACGATTCGCTTTGTATTCTGCATACATATCATCACGAAAGGTTTTTCCCTTTGCATCGAAAACCACCGCGATGCGCTCAGACGCAAACTGACGCATCATGCTGCGTAACATGTTCACGACGCCGTAAACGGCATTAGTTGGAATTTCACCATTGCTCATGGTGCCCGGGTAGGCGTGAAAAGCGCGATATAGGTAAGAAGAGCCGTCGATAAGGATCAACGGATTTTCAGGAATACTTGCCATAATTGTCTGTATCCAATTCAGTACTTGAGAGATCTGCCTAGGATGCCATGACTGCTGATCTGAATCTATCTTGTTCGCTCGATCTAGGTCGCGTAAATTTTTCCGACTTTATTCACGAAAACACCACCCCCTGTGGATAACTCTGTTTATAGAAATTATCCACTGGTTATCCAATAACAAAAAACACAAGAAAACACCAACCCAAACCATTGATTAATAACAATAAATTCGCATAACGGCGAGAAGATCAACGATCCTAAAATGATCATCGCATGTGGAAAAGATATTAATAGTGACGTCAAATAGAAATCGTAGAAAAGAAAAAAGCGACCCGAATGGGGTCGCCTAGCAGAAGTGGTAAAGCAAATTCTGTAAATAGAGCAGCTTAACCAAGAAGCTATAAATTACACTGGAAGCAATGTGAGCAATGTCGTGTCAAAAAGAATTCGTGCAAGTTCTCGGAAAAATGTTTCATCACTTCTCAACTTTCAGTTAATTAACTTCTGTTAATAAGTCACTCAACGTCCTTGTGAACTTTCCTCATTCCCTAAGACAGGTCTAATAATAATGATTCTCATTTCGTAGTCAACAGTTAAATGAGAAAAAATCTCATTTATTTTCACATTGCTTTAATGAAATGCACTCGAGATTCTCGAAGATTTACTTTTTCTTCAAACTTTTCAATTATATAGCCATTTCTCAATAACAAGCGAAGCATAGCCGGAAACTGGTTTCGAGATTTCACTTTTAATGTGTTGTAGCCTTGTTCTGCCACCCAATCCTCTTGAGCTTCCAAAAGCAGTTGTGCCACGCCTTCATTTCGAGCTTCAGGGACAACACCACCTAACCAGCTATAGAAAACACCATCCTCTAATTCGTAACCTATTTTGAAGCCGACAATCGTGCCATTTTTTTCTGCAACGAGGATTAAACTGTTTTTCTCTTCTAAACGTTGAGTCATGGAGTCTACCGTTTCTCCTTTCGAAAACTCGGTAACACGCGCCACAACTTGAAGTGCTTCTTCCAATGTGCCTTCACGAATCAGCATTGTCATTGTTCTCTTCTCCAAAATAAAAATACCCAAGCACCTTGGATTGTTACTGTTGTAATCCGCCTGAGGTTACTTGGGTATATACAGACGAACAACTCTTGTTGGTCTGGTATTTCTCACTGAGCGATAATTACTCTTCTGTCGCTTCCGGAGTACGATTTAGGTGTTGAGCAGTTTGTGCATTCTCTTCTGCCAACCACTCAGCAACGTCTTTCGCAAAGTACGTTAAGATGCCATCTGCACCTGCACGTTTGAAGCACAATAGTGATTCCATCACAATTTCACGCTCTTTGAGCCAGCCATTCATGATCGCCGCTTTATGCATCGCGTACTCACCAGACACCTGATAAGCAAACGTCGGTACCTGAAGTTCGGTTTTAACTCGGCGAACTACATCTAAGTATGGCATACCAGGTTTAACCATCACCATGTCCGCACCTTCATTGATGTCTAGCGCCACTTCATGGATCGCTTCGTCAATGTTTGCAGGGTCCATTTGGTAGTTTTTCTTGTTGCCGCCTTTTAGATTTGAAGAAGAGCCAACCGCATCACGGAATGGTCCGTAGTAGTTCGATGCGTACTTAGCCGAGTAAGCCATGATTTGAGTATGAATGTAGCCCGCGTTTTCTAATGCTTCGCGGATCTTACCAATTCGGCCATCCATCATGTCTGAAGGCGCGACTACGTCAGCACCCGCTTCTGCATGAGACAAAGCCTGCTTAACCAATACTTCTGTGGTTTCATCATTCATTACGTAGCCATCTTCATCGATGATGCCGTCTTGGCCATGTGTCGTGAATGGGTCGAGTGCCACGTCTGTGATTACACCAATTTGAGGAATGTGTTCTTTAAGCGCTCGTACTGCTCGCTGAACCAAACCTTCTGGGTTGTAGGCTTCAGTAGCACATAAGCTTTTAGCGTCTTGGTTTACGACAGGGAAAAGCGCGATTGCTGGAACGCCTAGATTTGCAAGGTATTGTGCTTCTTCTAGCATTAAATCAATCGACAAACGCTCTACACCCGGCATGGACTCCACGCTCTCACGACGATCTTTACCCATAAGAATGAACATTGGATAAATCAGATCATTAACAGAAAGTTGGTTCTCAGCCATCAAACGACGACTAAAATCGTGCTTACGTAAACGACGCATACGGCGTGCAGGGAATGGACCTTGAATTGATACAGACACCATTTTCTCCTTGTCTGGACGGTTATGATGATCAAATCATCTGGTGAACAAAATCATATCACTCTTGATGCATGTTGCGAGTGACAATCTGGAAAAAGGTAATGAAAAAAACTGAAAATGACCCAGCACTCACACTCAAGTATACTTCGAATACGAAACCAACTATGAAGCACAGAGAGTAACGATGATCGATACCCACGCGCACATCTATGCCAGCGAATTTGATAACGACCGCGATGAAGTAGTACAACGCGCCTTAACGCAAGGCATTAATAAAATCCTGTTGCCAAACATCGATCTGGACTCTATTGAGCCCATGCTACAAACCGAAGCGGCATATCCTGACGTGTGCCACTCAATGATGGGACTCCACCCTTGTTATGTGGACAGCAATGTTGAACAAACGTTGGAGATCATCCGCGGTTGGTTTGAGAAACACAAGTTTATTGCGGTGGGCGAAATCGGTATCGACCTGTATTGGGATAAAACCTATCGTGCTGAGCAAGAAATGGCGTTCGTAGCTCAACTTAACTGGGCAAAAGAGATGGACTTACCAGTCGTTATCCACACTCGTGATTCGATTGAAGAAACACTCACTTTGCTAAGACAAGAGCAAGATGGTCGTCTGCGTGGTGTATTCCACTGTTTTGGAGGCAGCTTAGAAGAAGCGCAAGCAATCAATGAGCTAGGCTTCCACTTAGGCTTGGGTGGCGTATCGACCTTTAAGAATGGCGGGATGGATAAAGTCATTCCACATTTGGATATGCAGTGGGTCATTTTAGAAACCGACTGTCCATATTTAGCGCCTGTGCCACACCGTGGTAAACGTAATGAACCAGCCTACACTTCTCTCGTTGCACAACGTGTTGCCGACTTGCGTGATGTCGACATCGCAACCATCGATGCCATAACGACTGAGAATGCCAAAAAGCTGTTTAATATTTAATTCACGAGAATTGAAAAAAGCGACGAAATCAACGTCGCTTTTTTATCACCTAAACTATTGAATGAACGATTCAACCCGTTGAAATAGTAGAACAATCCATACAAAATTATTGATAAACATAATAATTAACTAGCAACTCTACTTACTTCTCATATCGTCACTTTACTTCGTCCGCTTTGCAAAACTGTCGACAACTCGACACATTATTTTTCTATACTGATTTACGCCCATTAATTAGCACAAATGTAAAACAGCATGAATATGGAAGTTGAAGTGTGTACACATGGTGCTTACTTACAACGCGTACCGCGCAGTTTTTTTCAAAAGCTGCTGGGCATCAAGGAAGTATACGTATGCACAAAATGTGGTTACGTCATGAAAGTTAAGTAATTAGCCCAAGAAAAAACCAACCGCAAAAAAAGCGGCTCAATTGAGCCGCTTTTCACATCTAGATTAGCCTTATTCTTCGGTTTCCGCTTCTACTTCTTCGCTTCGACGAGTATAAAAACGCGCGAAGAACAAACCGACTTCAAACAGTAAACACATCGGAATAGCGAGTAAGGTTTGCGAGATCATGTCTGGTGGCGTTAACACCATACCTACGACAAACGCAGCCACTATAATATAAGGACGTTTCTGTCTTAAATCTTCTGGTGTAGTGGCCCCAGTCCAACACAACAAAATAATCGCAACAGGCACCTCAAATGCGATACCAAACGCCATAAATAGCGCCAGCACAAAGTCGAGATAACTCGAGATATCAGTTGCAAACTCTACTCCACCAAGAGAGATGGCGGTAAAGAAGCCAAACACCAATGGAAATACCACGAAGTAGGCAAATGCCACTCCACAGTAGAACAATAGCGAACTAGAGAACAGCAGTGGCATGATCAATCGACGTTCATGCTTGTACAAACCTGGCGCTACAAAGGCCCAAACTTGATACAAAATAAACGGCACCGCAATAAATACCGAAGCAATTAACGTCAGCTTAAGTGGCGTAAAAAAAGGTGACGCTACATCCGTAGCAATCATGGTCGCGCCTTCAGGTAGACGTTCTACTAAAGGTGCGGAAACAAACTCGTAAATGTGGTTAGAGAAATAAATTAGTCCGACAAACACGACCAACACTGCGAGGATTGAACGCAGTAGTCGGTTGCGAAGCTCCAACAAATGACTAATTAAAGGTTGTGTCTGCTCGACGGTAGACATGGCAAACCTCTTATTAAAAACCAGATCAAAAAGGAGCTACCAATCACTAGTAGCTCCTCCTAATGAGACTATTCGGCTTTCTTATCTGCCGCTGTAACCTTGCTCTCTTGCGCTTTCTCTACCTTTTCTGCTGCTGGCTCTGTTTTTACAGGCTCAGCCTCTGAATCGGTGTTCTTTGCGTAAGGACGATTTACAGATTGCGCTGCCTTCTTCAACTCTTCAACTGAAGATTTCAACTCAGGGGACAAATCATCCATCCCCATTTGTTCTGCTTTGCGCAAGTTTTCTTGCAGCTCTTGGACTTTCAGCTCGTGTGACAATTCGTCTTTGACGCTATTTGCCATACTCTTAGCGGCACCGATAAAGCGAGACACGCTGCGAATAGCATGAGGCAAACGCTCCGGCCCAAGAACGACCAGACCAACAACAGATATTAATACCAGTTCCCAAAAACCGATATCAAACACGTTTTACGCCTGCTCTTTGTCTTTTTTCGTTTCAGGAGCAGCTTCTTTTTTCTGCTGCTCTTCTAGACTTTTTGGTTCGAAGTCTGCGTCTTTGTCATTTTTCGCAGGTTCATCTTCGCTCATCGCTTTTTTGAAGCCCTTAACGGCACCACCCAGATCGCCACCGATACCGCGTAGTTTCTTTGTTCCGAATAGCAATACAACAATTACAGCAATGATTAGAAGTTGCCAAACACTGATACCACCCATTCTCTTTACCTCGGGTCTTTAAACAAACAAAAATATTTCAAGAGTTTAACGTCTATTGACGATAAGCTCGCCAACTAAGCAGCCAAAATGTGACACCTGCGATACCGCAGGCCAACGAAAGCTGCTCAAAAGCATCGTTCACCAATATTGCCGAGCATACGACTAAAGTCGCGCCAACGCCAAACAAAAACTTTCCTGTCGCCTGCTGGCGCTTGCTCTGGCGATACCCTTGATAAAGCTGATCCATACGTTGATTCATCGCTTTACCTTGTTTCAGGCTATCGTAAAGTAGCTCTGGCAGTTCAGGTAATTTCTCTGCCCAAAATGGTGCGCGGTCTTTAATCGCATTCACTAGAGCTTGCGGCCCAACTTGATTCATCATCCATTCCTCCAGGAATGGTTTTGCGGTCTCCCACAAATCGAGTTGAGGATATAGCTGCCTACCAAGCCCTTCCACGTACAATAGCGTTTTTTGCAACAGTACAAGCTGTGGCTGAACCTCCATATTGAATCGACGTGCCGTGTTGAACAAATTCAACAACACATGACCAAAGGAGATTTCGCACAATGGCTTAGCAAAAATAGGCTCACACACAATGCGAATCGCGAACTCAAACTCATCGACATTGGTATCCGCAGGCACCCACCCTGAATCCACATGTAACTCCGCCACTCGGCGGTAGTCACGATTGAAAAACGCCAGGAAGTTTTCCGCCAGATAACGCTTGTCTTCGCTATTAAGTGTACCAACGATTCCGCAATCTAGCCCTATCCACATTGGGTTCTCTGGATGTTCGGGTTTGACGAACACATTACCCGGATGCATATCGGCATGGAAAAAGCTGTCTCGGAACACCTGAGTGAAGAACACACTCACACCGCGTTCCGCGAGCAATTTCATATTGGTGCCATTTGCTTTCAAGCCTTCAATATCAGAGACTTGAATGCCATATATTCGCTCAGAAACCATGACAGTTTCATTACTGAAGTCGGGAAAAACTTCAGGAACATACAATTCTTCGCTGCCCTCAAAGTTGCGGCGCAACTGAATGGCATTCGCCGCCTCACGTCGCAAGTCGAGTTCATCAAGCAGGGTTTTCTCGTACTCACGCACGACTTCAACTGGTTTTAAACGACGTGCTTCAGGCATCGCTCCGGCGACTATACGCGCCATTCGGTGCATCAGTTTTAGATCTGAATCAATGACTGGGCGAATATCTGGGCGGATAACCTTTAATACCACTTCTTGGTTAGTGTCTTTTATGCGCGCAGTATGTACCTGAGCAATCGACGCAGACGCCAGTGGTTTGATATCAAACTCGGTAAACCATTTTTCTAACGGACCACCTAATGCTTGCTCCATCTGCTTTTTTGCCAACTCGCCATCAAAAGGAGCGACTTGGTCTTGAAGTAAAGCTAGGGGATCAGCGATATGCGGAGGAAATAAGTCACGGCGCGTCGACATCATCTGACCGAACTTAATCCAAACCGGCCCCAGCTCTTGCAGTGCTAAACGCAGACGTTCACCGAGTGGTTTTTCTGGGTGCTTGTTCTTAATCCAAAACAAGCTTTTGCGCAGTAAAAGCGGAGCTTTGGTCAGTTGGTGATCGGGAAGCAGCTCATCTAAGCCGTATTCCAGTTGTACTTTGGCGATGTGGTATAAGCGCTTTAGTTCTGCTGGCGTCATGGTTTCTCCAATGCAGGCTTATCTGCATCCAGCTTATTCAGCAAAGCCGTTAAACGAGCTTCAATGCGAGAAGCCTGGCTGCGAACCTCATCAACTTGGTCGCAGAAATAGGCCACTTCTAACGGAGCGGGAGCCAGTTTCCATTCTTCAGTCACTACTTGCGCAAGATGACGCTGGTGTTTTTCTGCTTGAGACGCAAGAAAGTTGCCGATGTTTTTTGAACCTTGCACAAAGGTATGTGCGGCGACATCGCCAGTCACGCGAGACAACCACTCTTCAACATCTGGTTTGCAATCCACCATCAACTGAGAGAATTTCTGCGCCAATTGAATATCGCCTTCGAGTTCAAGTTTATCTTGTTTAATAAGACGAGTGATGTTGGCCTGATCGCGCAGCTCTGGTAACACACTCAAGTTGAGCGATAGATAGCAGTTAGGCTGCCCTTCGTAATGACCAAGCACATCAATTTGCTGACTAAAAACGAATGTCAGTGTTTTATTGATCTCTTTCAGGTGAACTTGAATAACTTGACCTTTTAGACGCGCTAAACGACGGCCCAATGCTGGGTCGTCTTTGATCAGTGTATTCAGTGACGTTTCAATCACAGCGGTGATAAGTGGTTCAAATGGCATGCCGTTAACCCTTAGAATTTATAACCGCGATGCAAAGCCACAATACCACCAGTTAAGTTGTAGTATTTGGTGTTTTCAAAACCTGCGTCTTGCATCATGCCTTCCAGCGTTTCTTGGTCTGGATGCATACGGATTGACTCCGCTAGGTAGCGGTAACTCTCTGAGTCATTCGCAACTAGCTCACCGATTCTCGGCAACAAGTGGAATGAATATGCGTCGTATACTTTCGATAACGGCTCTAGCACTGGTTTTGAAAATTCCAACACCAATAGACGGCCGCCTGGCTTCAGTACGCGGAACATTGAACGAAGCGCTTTGTCTTTGTCTGTCACATTACGCAAACAAAAACTGATGGTGATAACATCAAAATAATCATCAGGGAACGGCAGTTCTTCTGCGTTGGCTTGAACGTAATGCACGTTACCCACAATACCGTTGTCACGCAGTTTATCGCGACCAACGTTAAGCATTGAGTTATTGATATCGGCAAGGATGACATGGCCTTCATCGCCAACAATGCGCGAGAATTTCGCCGTCAAATCCCCCGTACCACCACCTAGGTCAAGAATACGCTGGCCAGGGCGAGCGCCACTACAATCGATAGTGAAGCGCTTCCAAAGGCGGTGAATACCACCTGACATCAGGTCATTCATGATGTCGTATTTTGTTGCCACGGAGTGGAATACTTCGGCAACCTTAGTCACTTTTTCGTCTTTTGCCACTGTAGAGAAACCAAAGTGAGTGGTTTCATTCTCTAACGCTGTATTGGATTGCAAACTTGTGTCCGTCATTCTAATTCCTCTTAGGCAGCGCTTTCCTCTACGGGGCGTTTGTTGACAAATAAAATCGCCCACTGCACTGCGGGCGATTAGTTTACTTTATCCTCAGCCGGATGTCTTTCTACTAACGGGTCATTTTCTGAAAATGCATCACTCTGCGCTAACTGCGCGAGGTCGGAAGAAATCGGTCGTTTAATTTCAACTCCCAAGTGTTTAAAGCTTTCGGCTTGGCGAATCACATTTCCGCGCCCTGTGGCAAGCTTGTTCATCGCACCTTGATAGCTTTGATTCGCCTTATCCAGCGCACCACCGAGCCCCTCCATGTCGTCTACAAACAATCGTAATTTGTCGTAGAGTTTTGTCGCACGCTGCGCAATCATTTTGGCGTTTTCATTTTGGCGTTCATTGCGCCATAGATTATCAATGGTGCGCAATGCCACCAGCAACGTTGTTGGGCTCACCAAAATGATGTTTTGCTCCATCGCGTCTTTGATCAAACTTGGATCGGCTTGAATCGCGACTTGGAACGCCGGCTCAACCGGGATAAACATCAGAACATAGTCCAAACTCTGAATACCTTTGAGTTTGTGGTAGTCCTTCATGCTTAACCCTTTGATATGTGCACGTAGAGCGGCTAAATGCGCATTCAAAGCCTGATCGCGCTCAGCATCAGTTTCGGCGTTGAAGTAGCGCTCATAGGCAACCAGCGCCATTTTAGAATCCACAACCACTTGTTTGTTTTGTGGGAGATGAACAATGACATCAGGTTGGTAACGCTTGCCAGCTTCATTTTGTAAGTTCACCTGAGTCTGATATTCGTGCCCTTCACGCAAGCCAGATTCGGCAAGTACCCTAGCGAGCACCACTTCGCCCCAGTTACCTTGCTGTTTGTTGTCCCCTTTCAACGCTTGGGTCAAATTAACCGCTTCGCGCGTCATTTGCTCGTTCAAACGTTGCAGGTTTTTCAGCTCATGCACTAAGGTATGGCGCTCTTTAGCTTCTTGACTAAAGCTGTCATTAACGTGCTTTTTGAACCCTTCTAACTGTTCTCTAAGCGGTGACAACAAGCCTTCTAAACTCTGACGGTTTTGCAAATCGACCTTCGCGGTTTTTTCTTCAAACAGTTGATTGGCCAAGTGCTCAAATTGTTGTTTCAAGCGTGCTTCTGCTTGTTCTAAAATTTGCAGTTTTTCGGCATTAGCTTGGTTAATTTGCTCATGGCGAGCTTGCTGTTCACGCAGCTGCGTTTCTAGACGTGATTTGTGTTCACGCATTTGGCCAAGCTCATCAAAGTATTGCTGGCGCTCTTGCTTTACAGCCTCGAAGTAACGCAGTTTTTCCATTGCTGCCATCAGCTTTCCATGTGTTTGGCGTACTTCAAACGCGGCTTTATCGCGCTCATCATCTAATTCATCCAACTCTTGCTGAGCATCGGCAAGGCTTTGCTTGACCTGTTCAAGTTGCTGTTGATGAAGCTGTTTTTCTGAAACAAGTTGTTGCTCGAGAAGCTGAGTTTGGGTGATAAAACGCTGTTTCACCCACCAACCGGCAGCGACACCACTAAGCGTGGCAGCACAAAGAGAAGAGAGAATGAGAGATTGGTACTCAAGAATCCATTGCATAATAGCGAGTTAGCCTGTGTTTTGTATCTATAACAATGGTATTTAGACACTGGATAAATGTCCAGTTTGTTGGATGAAAAATCCTCGCATACACTAGGCCTTCCTATAATATTCTTTCTTCCGCTCAAATTATCCAAACCGAGCGGCACATCATCACGCAGAGGCATCATGAACGAGCGTCGCGCCCTAGGATTTGGGCTCTCAGCAGTATTACTTTGGTCTACCGTTGCAACCGCATTTAAACTCACGTTGGCAGAATTTACGCCTATTCAAATGCTATGCATTGCCAGCATCGTCTCTGCGATTGCGCTAACAGTAATCTGTGGTGTGCAAGGTAAATTGGGCCAGTTAAGTGCTACATTTTTCTCAAACCCTTGGTATTACCTACTGCTTGGGTTGATTAACCCTTTGGCGTATTACGTTATTCTGTTCAAAGCATATGACTTGCTGCCCGCATCTCAGGCTCAAGCGATCAACTACAGCTGGGCCATCACCTTAACGCTAATGGCCGCTGTTTTCTTAGGACAAAAGATCCGTGGTAAGGACTGGCTGGCTTGCGGTTTTAGTTATGTCGGCGTGATAGTGATTGCCACACAAGGCAATCTTTTAGGCATGGAATTTGAGAGCCCGTTGGGTGTTGGTCTTGCGCTGCTATCAACGCTGCTGTGGGCCGGTTACTGGATTTTAAATACCAAAAATAAGGCCGACCCTGTGGTTGGCGTTCTGCTCGGCTTTTTGGTCGCTATTCCATTCGCCATTGGTTTAAGTCTTTATGAAGGTGCTGGCTGGCAGATGATCTCAGCTAAAGGCTGGGCAGCGGTGACGTATGTCGGACTGTTTGAAATGGGGATCACTTTCGTTTTGTGGCTGAGCGCACTCAAATCAACGCAAAACACCGCGCGTATCAGTAATCTGATCTTTGCTTCTCCATTTATCTCACTCATGTTGTTAGCTACCATCATCGGCGAAGAAATTCACCCTTCAACCTTGATTGGCCTAGTATTGATCATCAGTGGCTTAGTCATTCAGCAAGTCTCATGGGGCAAGAAAACCAAAGCGGTAAACGCTTCTTAATCACCTATCAAAAGCCCTAAAAAACGATGCAATAAGTTGGATAAAAAAGAGATATAGATAACATTTTAATGATAGAAAGCACTTTACGCTGCTAGGATTTAGCTACGCGTTGGATACGATACTCACAAAGCCCAATAGCTTACGCTAGATTCTAATATAATTACCTTTGGGCGATTTAGGACTCGTTATTAATTATGTTTCGCTTCGCTATTCCTTCGCCTTTGATGGCAGACTGGCAACACGTTCTGCGACAATGCTGTAATGTAACTCAAGCTCAGGGACAGCTTTATACTCTGAGCGATACTCAGCAGTGGCTATCGACTGAGGTGTCCACCTCAACCCAAAATCATCGTGCTATCGTCGATGTGATAACGCAAGTTGTCGATCACTTTACGCCGACAGATTTTACAGTTAGCCATACCCCTTTTGAAGAGCAAACCTTGAGCATAGGACCGATTTGGCTACCTAATGGCGAATTGCTTGCCGTACTGACACTGACTCACCCTAATGATCAATCAACGGTTGTTTCGGCATGGCTAAGCGCAATGGCGGGGCGGATCAGCTTTGATATCAACTTGCACTGTCAGCAAGAACAAACGCGACATCAAAGCGCGGAAATAAAGCCAACACCAACACTACAAGAGTTTATCGACTGCCTTGAAGACCACGTATGGATAAAAGGCATGGATGGTCTTTATTCGATGACCAACCGAAGCGTAGAAAATGCGTGGCAAAAAACCAACAGTGAAATCATTGGAAAAGACGATTTTGCTCTGTTTAGCCATGAACGTGCGGAAAAATTCATTGATGCCGATAAATTGGTGGTAGCCACGGGCACGCAAAATATTGTTGAAGAATGCCGTCAAATTGATGAAAACAATAACCCCACTTGGCTAGAAACCATTAAGTCTCCTGTCCGTGATCATGCGGGAAACTTAATCGGCATTCTGGGGATGACACGTAACATCACCCGCCGAAAAATGGTAGAAACGCAGCTCTCCTTAGCGTCCCAAATTTTCAACAATTCGCAAGAAGGCATGGTCATTACAGACCGCAATGCCAACATCATTGATGTAAACACGGCTTTTACCCAAATTACAGGTTACCGCTCTGAAGAGGTGATAGGAAAAAACCCACGAATTCTGCGTTCAGGCCATCATGATCAAGGTTTCTATCAACAGTTGTGGCATCAACTCGAAAACAAAGGCCAATGGAAAGGCGAATTCATCAACAGAAAGAAAGATGGCAGCATTTATCCGCAATTAGCGACCATTAGCGCCGTAATGGACGATAAAAACCACCTTATTAACTACATTTGTGTGTTTGAAGATATCTCTGTGCGTAAGGCACACGAAGAAAAGCTGCAGCGCATGGCTTTTTACGATCCATTAACCAATCTACCTAATCGCACCCATTTACTCAGCTTACTCGAACAACACATCGAAACCGGACACAAAAGCCAGCAGACGTTTGCCACCCTATTCTTAGATATCGACCATTTCAAACACATCAACGATAGTATGGGCCACTTCTGTGGTGACCAATTGCTGTCTAAGTTAGCGATTCGTCTGCAAGATGTGCTTCACCTCAATGCGCATGTGGCTCGTATTGGCGGCGATGAATTTGTGATTATTTTGCCAGACATCCATAGTGATGTTGCCTTACTGGAAACCGTCGGCGATATTCTAAGCGTATTCCAGCAACCATTCGACTTGGCAAACCACGACTCACTTCGTGTCTCGACCAGTATTGGTATTGCCTTGTACCCAAGAGACGGTCAAGACAGTGAAACCTTACTGAAAAACGCAGACACTGCGATGTACTTAGCGAAGAAAAATGGACGCAACGGCTACGCGTTTTACTCACCGGATTTGACCGATAAATCCGTATCCCATGTACGCATTCAATCCGCTTTGCATCAAGCAATAGAAAAACAACAACTCCGGTTAGAATTCCAACCGCAATACAACTTGGAACAAAATACGATTGTCGGCGTGGAAGCTTTATTACGCTGGCAGCATCCAGAGTTTGGCCTTGTACCACCAGCAGACTTTATTCCAATTGCAGAAAAAACAGGGCTGATTCAAAGCATTGGTGAGTGGGTATTACAACAAGCTTGTTTGCAAGGTAATGCTTGGCTAGACCAGGGCATCGAGTTTGGCAAAATCGCCGTCAATGTTTCTGCGTTGCAGCTTCAGCAGTCAAATTTCATTCAGCGATTAAGTACTATCCTCGATAACACCGGATACCCTGCCCAACGGTTAGATTTGGAGATCACAGAGAGCTTTTTACTGATCGACCCTCAACAAGCCATTGCATCGTTAAATCAATTACGAGAGCTGGGTATTGAGATTTCTCTGGATGACTTTGGAACTGGCTATTCGTCTTTGTCTTACTTGAAAGGTTTGCCAATCAACAAACTGAAAATTGACCGCTCATTTGTCAGTGATGTCCCAAGTAATAGCGACAGCAACGCGATTGTGAATGCCATTATTGCCATGGGAAAAACGCTGTCGTTGAAAGTCGTCGCGGAAGGGATAGAAACTCGGGAACAAGCCGATTATTTATTCGAAAAAGGCTGTATTTATGGTCAGGGATATTTATTTAGTCAGCCAGTGAGCGCTGAAAAACTGTTTCGTTGAACCAGCTTGCTCCTCAAGTCACTCTCGCGGTGCCACGTCCGCGGAGGTGATTTGTTTTGCTTGATTTTGGGTTGATTGGCATAGCTCTAGACGATCAACCAAAATATTGATACAAACCAGCAACGGCACACCGATCAATAGTCCCATTCCGCCCCAAAGCCAGCCCCAAAAAACAAGCCAAACAAAAATCACTAACGGGTTTAAGTTAAACCTTTTCCCCAATAGTGTTGGTGTAACAAACTGACTTTCAATCAAATTGAGCAGTAAATAGATAGACACCACCGTCAGCATAAAACTGACCGACTCCAACTGAAGATAAGCAACAAAGCCAAAGCTCACCATGGATATGACAGGGCCGAGGTACGGCGCAAAATTCATCACGCCTGCAAATGCGCCCCATAGAAATGGATCTTCAAGGCCTAGAACAAAAAACACGGCCCCAACACTCAACCCAAGTCCCGCATTCACCAACGTGATGGTGCCAATGTATCGAGATAGGTCTTTCTGTAGCGCTTTGACCAACTCAATCGCTTGGCGCTGTTTGGCGAACCCATGTAAGTAAGACACTGACTTTCGAAATAAGCTTCGTCCATGATTGAGCATAAAGTAAACCATAAACAGCACGATCATCGCTTGTGTCAAAATCGTCGGCGTAGTGGTCGCGAGCGTTTTTACCAAAGAAAATACGGTGTTGTTCCCGACCTCATCCATACTCATATCATTGGCGATATTCAATGGAGTATTAAGGTGATCAGCCGAAGCTTTAGTAACTTCGCTTACTTCTTGCGACACATTTTTCACGATACTGGGCAGCTCAGACCACCATTGCTTGGCGGGCTCCGACATGGCGGCAAGACCAATAATTGAGGCGCCAACGAGGAATGACAGTGTCAACACGACGGTAATAGCACGTGGTAAGCCTTTGTCTTCAAGATAATTAATGAAAGGACTGCACAGCAGAGAAATAAAGGTGCTAAGTACAATAGGTAACAATATTGGCTTGGCAAAATACAGCCCTGGGACGAGTAACAGGACGAGAAGCGTTGCACCAATCGCAGTGTTGGCAGGAATGTTCAATTTCGCTGTCATAATAAGCTCAGAATCGGTAAGAAAATTTTGCGGTGAAATCCGCTATTAGAGTGGTTCGCCCTCTGTCGTCGCAGCGTTGCTTATTTGTTTTGTGTTGCTGCATTTCCATTTTGCTCCGCATCTGACTCATCCAGAGAAGCTGCCGCGACCGGCTTTGTGAGCGAATCGGTAATATCAGACACGCTGCTAACCAATAGCCCCATTGACGAAATAGAAGAAGTCAGTCGAGACAATCGACCTGCTTTTGCAGCGGTAACGGCAACGACAGCACTAATGCCTAATGTCGTCCAAGGGTTTTCTCTCACAAACTTCTTGGTGGTAAACGTGAACATTTCCATCGACAAACAGCATTGCTCTAGAGACGCTTTACCTTCCATCCGCTTGATCCGCATGGCTCGATTGAGCTTTTGTAGCGAGCGCATCCCACCCCTCCTGTAATTGTTCTGTCGTATTTTTGAATCCAAGAAATCCAACTAAACGCTTCTGCCACCAGGCTAAAGCAAATAATGCCAAGCCTAATGATGTGATAAATACACCCACGGCAACATATACGTTGGCAGTTAACTGATAAGCCACCACCCCAGAGGCAAGGCACAAACTGAATACGAACAATACCGACAATAGGGTAAAAACAACGGTACACAGCAAAATCTGACGCACTGCGGACACGTTAACTTTCATCTCCAAGAGGAACAAATCCAACGTTGAACCTGACCATGCTTTTAGCGATTTCGTCAGTTGGTCCAATTGCGCAAGAATGCTGCTCAAACCATTAATGGTTTGTTGGATATCCTGTTCTTCTGCCCCATCAGGGGCTCGGCCGCTGTCTGAAGCCGCCGAGCCTGATTGCTGATTGGTAACTTGCCCTGAGTTATTCATGTGAAGCCTCGCCTTTCTGTTGTGTGGCTTAATCCTTGATGACCACTATTATTTGATCAGCTTCGAAACCGCCCAACCAGCAAGGAAGGCACAGCCTATGCTCAGCAATGGGCGCTCCTTGATTACATTTTCTGCCGACTTAGTCGCCTGCTGAACTTGCTGTGCACCTACATCCAGCTTCTCTTTGGCTTGGTCTTTCATCGCGCCAACGGCTTCCGTCGTGGCTTGTTCCGCTAAGTGATATGCTTCTTCTAACTGCTCTTGAGGTTTTACTGTGCTTTCTTTTGTAGTAGCCATAACTAGCCTCCATTAATGAGTTGAATAGTGAATCAAGTGAAACAATGTTTGACCTCACTTACTCCCTACAAAGCCATATCCATGCCAGAATTTTAAGTTATTGTTTTTTATTGATTTTATTTTTATTTTGATAAAAAGCCGTATCTGTACGTGTAATTCTTTCCAGGCTTTCCCCGCCATTCTTGTAATTTTTTCTTAGCGCCTTACCGACTGTTAGCAAGTTATTGCAAAACAAGATATTAAGTCACTGATTAATAAGACTTAAAGTTCATTGGCATACAACCTGCAACTGAAGACGAAACATCGTGTTTGTATTCCATACGCTCAAACACCCCTATCACCAGTAAATAAGGAGTGGCATATGAAAAATGAAAACATCGCCTCAATCATTGAGCTTATCGAAAGCGGAAATGAAATTTACAACAAGGCCATCGAGAACATCGACAACACTTCTTTGAATAATGTGTTGGTAGAACTGCTCAGAGTACGTGAGCGTGCAGTCATTGAGCTCACTCCCTACTCTCTAGCAAGTAACAATGAAGAATCTGCCGACGACACTCCGGTTTCCTACACCATCAAGGCGCGTGAGGTCTACAGCGACGTGATGAAGGAAGTGTCCTCTGACAAAGAGTCTATGTATTTAGAACAGCTTGAAGGTGTCGAAAGCAAGGTACTCAAAGAGATTGAGAATTTGATTACTTCCCACCCAGAGCAGGCGGATAACTCGGTTCTGCTGAAAGTTCGTAGCGATATAAAAAGCTGCAAAGAAAAACTCAGCAGCATCAGCCTTATTAGCTAAAACTTGGTGGTCGCCTTTGCAATAAAGCTCAGTATTGAGCAAAGAAATGGCCAACTTGCTTTGGCCATTTCTGACAAGCCCACAGGCGCATTAACATAACCATCACGAGAAATGTCCCACGACAATAGTCATAAATAAAGAGGTCACTATGACATTGGATAACAATCGAGTAAGGGAGCTACTCGTAAAAATGACACACCATCGCCAAACGTGTTTGCCTCTCGTTAACCCGCAATCACATATGACACTCGCAAGAGCGGCATATCGATTCGTGAAAATAGAAAAAGTGATGATCAAAAAGATGGCGAAGCTGTTCTTCGATCAAGACGGTGAACAATTCATTGCAGAAAATGCCACCGAATACGGCGTTGCCGAGTTAGGCAATTACAAAGAAATGCATTTTATGAATAAACTACTGTTAGATGATTTAAAAGCCCTGCTTAGAGCCATTGACGACACCAACTTAACCGCACTTGTTTCTTATTGGTTAGCTGCTTTACAAGTTGAAAACGATGAAATTGAAAAGCACTTACCTCAGGGTGAGTAATTGTACTCGCCCTTCTTTCTTTCACTTTGTTTAAACCACATCCCCAATCAACCTAGTAAAAGGTGCAGATAGAAAAAAGCCGCTGCATCTACGCAGCGACCTTAATAGCCTTTTTACGACGCACACCAAATCATCAAACAACACAGAAAAAGCGCCATGTAGAATACGAAGCAAATGGCGCGTTATCCGCGGATTATCTGTGTTAAAGCGAAGCTGATTTACGTCTCTGGCTTGGAACAAATACGTTCAATGACTTTGGACGCAGCTTGATTGCCAGTTGCTCATCAGAATACAGTTCACCATCAATCACATACTCAATCGGTTTATTCGCAGAAATAGTGACGCTCTGAGCCGTCGCGTATTGAAAATGTGTCGATTCTTCCTGTGCGCCTACGCTCGTTAATGTCAGATCCGACAATGCGATAAGACGTCCGCCTAAAGACTCGGTGTTATCTAAATATGTGATATGCAGCTTGCCATCATCAGGCTGCGGCGCATCACCACCTTGGGCAAGCAACGTACTAAATGGAGCGATATTCGCAACGACAAAACTATGGACTTCAAGCGTTTGTGTATTATTGTCGTGGTTTCCATCTCCAGTTGGAGCATCTAACGAAACGGTTAAAGCTTGCGTTTCTTCCGCCACTACAGCATTAAAAAAGCCGGTGAGGTAAGCGAGTTGTCCAAAAACATTTTTCTCTTCTCGCTGAGCGTGCTCGATCATTTTCTGTTCTAGCCCAATGCCTAAGACCAATAAAATAAGCCGCTGATTACATTCCGCAGTATCAATACGTTGGCAGTGTCCGCCAAGCAACGCTTCACACGCTTTTTCGACCGGTGAGAATTTTGCGCCAACGCCATAGAGCACATGACATAACGCATTGGCAGTTCCGAGCGGAACAATACCGAGTTTGAGGTCGGTATCCACCAATTGGCTCGCCACCTCTGTTACTGTGCCATCGCCACCAGCTACGATGATTTGCTTAGCTCCACTTTCTTTTGCCTGTTGTGTTAGCTGCTCGGCGCTGAGGTTTGTGGTGGTTTGATGAATACTCAAGCGATATTTTTTGGTTAGTTCACGAATCAAGTGCTGTTCGTTTTCCTCCCATTTGCCGCCACCTGCAACAGGGTTAACCACCATCCAAGTGGATTGATCCAGCCCCAGTACGCCTTTTTCACTGATCGCTCGTAACGTCCTAATCTGTAATTTATTCAATCTCGCGGTACTGCGTACGTCATTGATTTTTTTCATCACGGATTCAACCGTCAGTGACGGGTCTTTGCTCAGTAAATACGCCGCCACAACAAACACTGAACGACCACGCCCTAACGCACAATGCACAACCACTGCCCGCGAGCACGAGATTTGAGTATCAATCCAGTTAATCGCATGGCGAAGGCGCTCTAGCGTCGGGGCTTTGTGGTCGAGTACCGGAATCGAAAGGTAATGAAACTGCTTGTCGGTCATCGCACTTTCAAGGCCTGCAAATTCTGCGGTGACATCGACAATACAAGAGATTTCATTGGATTCGAGAAAATCTAAGTCACTCTGAAACAAACGGCGAGATAGGTATAAATTGTCGCTGACTTTTTGGATTGGAGGCACTGTATCACGCCGTCTTTCCCAGGCGTTATACGCTCTAGCCCCCAATAGAAATGGGATGAATGCCCAGCGAATCCACCTGACAATCTTGCCATCTTGGTTTTTTCTAAAAATAGAGGGAATGTCGAATACGTAGGCTACGCTGACCAACGCTAAAGAAAGAGATATCCACAAGAACAGCAAACTAACGATAATTTGAGGCGTATATATAGCGGCCAATAAACTGATCAGAGCGCCAAGAATATAATATTTGATGATAAACATTCGCTCTCCTTGCCTTCAGCGAGTGCACTTTTTAGTGGAAGTTAGAATACGCGGGGGATTGAGCTTGGATACATGAACTTGAGTAAACGCCTTGATTGAGTGCCTTCCCGTGCCGAAATGGCACGAAAAGGTCCAACACTCTACCTAGCTTGCCATCTCTTCAACATAACCATCCGCTAGTTTCATTTTCTGCTTATCGGTCATTACTTTGCCGGCTAACTGGAAGAAACGCTGTTCTTCTTCCTCAAGATGGTGCAACACTTTGTGACGCAAGGTTTTCATTAGGTTGAGCCACGCTGGCGAGCTCATATCGGTTGCATCAAGCTGTGCAATCACTTTATCAATTTCATGATGCTCTGCGATGCCATGGCGAGTGAGATCAATGGTCTTATCGCTATCTATTAAAGGCGCGTAGAAAAATCGCTCTTCTGCCGCTGCGTGCTGTTCGAGTTCCTCTTTAAGGTTGTGGTAAAACTCTTCACGAGCGGGGGAATCTCCAGACGTTTCCATCAGAGCATCGAGTAAAAGGCGCTGCTTTTCATGACTCTCTTTCAGTACATCAAATATGTTTTTCATCTTTGACTCCTTATCTGATTGTAAACAATTGGGACAAAAGGAAGGGCGGTGATTGACCGCCCCTCTCTTACATAGCTATGCGTAAAAAACCTAACCTGATTCGGCTAACAGTCTTGGTCTTCAGCGTTTAGATTTTCTTTAATGTTTTCACATTCATCTTCAATCGCATTTTGGGTTTCTTCGGCGGCTTCATCTATCTTTTTGCCGGCCTGTTCCATTGGCCCTTCTTCACTACAAGCTGCCAACGCAAACACCAAACCGAATACTGCGGCGATACGGTAAATAAATGACGTAAGTTGCATGGAATCTCCTATCTATTTACGTTTTTTCTTCCTAGCAGAACAATCACTATTGATACAATTAATGACAATAGGAATAGGTAAAATATCACTTGCGCGATAGAGGCAGCAGCTCCTGCAATACCAGTAAAGCCTAATAGTGCAGAAATTAGTGCCAGTGCCAGAAAAATAAACATCCAACGAACCATAGTGTTACCTCCTAATAAAAGTGGGTTAAATCACTCGGCTCGCTATTATTGAACCACTTCTAGCTTATCAACCACCTTATTTACGTCATTGGTGTTATTTGCAATTGAAATTGCAAGATCATGCTCCGCATCTGAATTAACTTTACCTGCCAACGTTACCGTTTTGCGTTCTGTCGTTACATCAATATCCGTACCACTCACATTGGTATCCATTAGTAGGCGCGTTTTAACTATAGTCGTGATTTTAGAATCGGTCAGTGTAGCTAAAGCTTCTGAATCAGTTTCTTTCTTGCCTTCATTCACTACTGACAATTCGTTGTTTACTTTTTTCACACCATCAAGACCAGTAACAAGCTCTTCGGCAAGTGATTTTTCAAGATCATTGTTTACCGAACCAGAAAGGGTAACGACCTGATTCTCAACATCGGTATTGATATCAAAAGAGTTGAGATTGCTGTTTAGCAGTAGTGTGGTTTCAGCTTTACCATCTAGCCAAGCGTCCATGGATTCTTTTTCCCATTTATCACTCGCTAAGACTGCTGTAGATGAAGTAGCAAGAACTGACGTAAGTACAATTTTAGCTGCGATGTTATTCATGGTAATTCTCCTTTATTGACGTTGCACTTCCCTAGGAGCAAACCATGTGCCAACTTTATAACTTATTGTTTTTAATTAACTAATAAAGAAAAGAGGTAAAAATGAGATGAGCAATAAAGTATAAGCATGAATTATTTACACGTAAAAAATGTAATTTTTAATCGGTGATAAGCCTCCGTCACTTGTGCCGAAATAACCTGATAAAACAGAAAGGCTATTTCTCCAGAATCAATTAATAGCAAAATTATTATTTAAAAAATAAAAATCTGAACAAAAGGAAATATCTACTGATGGCTCTCACCGATATATATCAAAAAGGGGCTAACAACATAAAAATACCGAACAAATCCTTAAATCTATGCTGACAATATTTTGTCTTGTGAAGTGAGAATAATCCACGTACATTGTTTCTGTCATAGTAAAGAGGACATTTCTATGTCGATGCCAAGCCTGTTTCTAAGAATACAAGATCCATCACTTAAAAATGCCATCGCTTCTTGCCAGGAACTGAACAAATTTCGTCTGCATGACATCGATGCCGCAGACCAATGGATTGAAGATTTCCTACAACTCAAACCGGAAGTTGCGATTGTTGAAGTCGCCCACTTTACTAGTGCAGATTATCAACGTCTTTCTAATATCGAAGACATCTACGATATGGACTTGATCATCATTAGCTCAGGCGCTCCAAACGAGAACTTGGATAAGCTGATGAACTTGGGTGCTATTTTTCACTACAGAAAGCCCGTTGATATTGCCATTCTGACGGACACCCTGAGCGAAGTCAGCCAGTACTATCAACACAAACAAGATCAAGGGCGTAAAGTGTCCACCAGCGATCTTGACCAATTTGGTCTTTTGGTCGGCTCTTCCTCTCCGATGCATCAGCTCTATCGTATGATCAGGCGCGTTGCTAAAACAGAAGCCAACGTCCTTATTGTCGGTGAAAGTGGATCAGGCAAAGAACTGGTGGCGCAGACCATCCACTTAGCGAGTGAGCGTAAACAACAGCCCTTTATAGCGATTAACTGTGGTGCCATTAGCCCTGAATTGGTTGATAGTGAACTGTTTGGCCATGAGAAAGGCGCTTTTACCGGAGCAAATAAAACTCACCAAGGTGTATTTAAGCAGGCAGAGGGCGGCACCCTATTTTTAGATGAAATCACCGAGATGCCTATCGAGCATCAAGTGAAGCTATTACGGGTGCTAGAAACCGGAGAGTATCGCCCAGTTGGCAGTAATACGGTTCATATCGCTAATACTCGCATCATTGCTGCTACAAACCGTGATCCTAAAATCGCCATTGAGGAGCAGTTCCTGCGTGAAGATCTGTTTTTCCGCTTATCGCATTTCCCATTAACGATACCGCCACTGCGAGAACGAGGCGGTGATATCGTCGGTCTGGCCAAGCACTTTATCGCGCACCGCAACGCCAATGAGGCAAAAACCAAAACGATTCTTGACTCTGCGATCCAAAAAATCGCTGCACACGACTGGCCAGGTAATGTCCGTGAGCTCAAACACACGATCGAGCGTGCATTTATTTTGGCTGATGACACCATCCGAGATGAACACCTTATCTTCGACACACCACCATTGGAAACAGGCACCAGCATCGAAGACCTTGTTCCGGCGGGCGTTTCGCTAGAAGAGCTAGAAAAAGCCGCCATTCTCAATACCCTTGAAGAGAATCAAGGCAATAAAACGGAATCAGCGCAGGAGTTAGGCATTAGCGTGAAAACGCTCTATAACAAACTCGAAAAGTATCAAGACGAGTAACTCGCTATGGGAATACAAAAAGAGCACTGACTTTTATTCAGTGCTCTTTTTGTATCTTATCTTTTATGCAGTTAGGCTGCGTTTGGTGTTTGATTAAACCCACTGCCCCGCAACAAAGCCGCTCGACCAGCACCACTGAAAATTGTAGCCCCCTAGCCAACCAGTCACATCCATCACCTCACCAATAAAATAAAGCCCTTTAATGTCTTTGCATTCCATGGTTTTCGAGGATAAGTGATCAGTATCGACACCGCCGAGTGTCACTTCCGCAGTTCGGTAGCCTTCAGTGCCATTCGGGGCGATATCCCAATGCTCTAGGCGCTCCACAATCGCCGCAAGCTCCTTTTGATTGAACTGTTTTAGCGGTTTATCGACTAGCTCTTTACGTTCAATTAAGACTTCAACCAGACGCTTAGGCAGCACTTTGGCAAGCGTATTCTTGAGTGACTGATTTGGATGCTTCTCACGACTGCGTTCTAATAACTCAGCAACATCATCGTTTGGCACAAGATTGATCAACACCTTTTGTCCGGCCCGCCAGAATGAAGAAATCTGTAACACTGCTGGACCAGATAACCCACGATGTGTGAACAACAGGGCTTCTTTGAACATGGTGCCATCTTCAGCCGTAATTTCCGCAGGTACCGCGATACCGGATAACTCAGCAAAGTCTTCTTTGTCTTCTTTATGCAGAGTAAATGGTACAAGACCTGCCGTGGTTGGGATAACTCGAAGACCAAATTGTTCCGCGACTTTATAACCAAATGGTGTCGCCCCCAGTTTTGGCATCGACAAACCACCTGTTGCGATAACTAAAGACTCACATTCGACAATCTCAGTACCAGCATGCAAACGAAAGCCTTCATCAATTTTTTCAATCGAATGAACATCGCATTGGTAACGCTGCTCGATGTTCGGCATGTCACACTCAGCTAACAACATCTTCACGATATCTTTGGCCGTAAATGCATCGACACAAAACAACTGGCCGTGATCACGCTCTTCGAACTCAATGCCATGTTTACACACCATCGAGATGAAATCCCAGTTAGTGTATTGGGAGAGCGCCGACTTAACAAAGTGCGGGTTTTGACACAAATAGTGATTAGCTGAAACGTCGTAGTTAGTGAAGTTACAACGACCACCGCCCGAGATAAGGATTTTACGTCCTGGCTTTTTAGCATGATCGAGCACCAAAACACGGCGGCCTCGCTTGCCTGCTTCTGCAGCACACATTAAACCTGCTGCGCCTGCGCCAATTACAACAACATCAAATTTCTTACTCATCGGTAGCTCTTAGACTGATTGGTATCGAATCAAAATAAAAAAGGATGTGCACATTGCACATCCTTGCTTTCTAGGCGCGACATTCTACCGACAAATACCGAAAGGGAAAAGCGCTTAAACTCTAAGCGCTCTGTATGTCCGCAAAATCTCAGACAGAACAACTTCTGGATTATTGACTCTTAGAGAATGAAGGCCGCAAGTAGCGTCACGCCGAGCAACGCGGTCGATAGAACAAACAATTCACGCACTCTTTCACACTTACCAGTAAAAATTTCATCGTGGTGATGATGATATTCTTTACTTTTAATGTAGTGATACAACCTCACCTGCTTGGTGACATTTCCATGAGTAGTAAAAAAACCATTACCATCAACTTGCTGATATAACAGCGGATGCGCTTCACGCATGATATAAATTAGAGAACGAAGAGCGGTGAGATACCGGATCATATTAACTCCAGTTACCACCATTAGCGCAAATAAGATTGTGTCTCCACTGATCATCTTTTCCTCCCTACATCTTCAACAATGCTCAAGAGAAAAAGACGACCAAGACTTCGTCTTTACCCGCTACTTACAACGTCCCAAAACGCGTTTACGCAGCTGGAGCATCCATGATTGAAGATGAACCTTCTTTCGCCATTTGTGCTAGATCTTTGTCGATGAAGAACAACGCTTTACCGTCTTCACCTACCAGTTCGATCTTATCTAAAATCCCTTTAAACAACTTCTCTTCTTCGTGCTGTTCTGACACGTACCACTGTAGGAAGTTAAACGTTGAGTAGTCTTGGCTAGTAAATGCAACGTGCGCCAGTTTGTTGATTTTTTCCGTGATCATTTGCTCATGTTCAAATGTCTCGCGAAAAACGTCACCTAGGCTCGCAAAGTCATGCTTTGGCGCATCAATAGCGCCTAAGATTGGCATTGAGCCAGTTTCACTCACGTAAGTGAATAGGCGTTGCATGTGCTCCATTTCTTCTACGGCGTGAGCGCGTAAAAATTCAGCCGCACCTTCAAAACCTTTGTCTTCACACCAAGCACTCATTTGTAAGTATAGATTGGATGAGAAAAATTCTAGGTTAATTTGCTCATTCAATTGTTCGACCATAGTTTGAGACAGCATGTTAACTCCTATTATTGTGCATGCAATATACCCAAGTAACCTCGAAATAAATGACGCTGCGAGAATAGCTTGGTCTGGCAGACACGGCGAAGTTTCACTTCAACTCCAGTCAGTAACACTACGCTTATTTCAGCATATCAAAGTCACTTGGATATAACGCCACTATAACATGATTACTGAGACAAGACTTTGTACCTACGGCACCGATATGAGATCACTTCAGCAAATTTTTTTTGGGGTTGGTGCTAATCTAAAACTATGACCTTACAAGGAGATAGCAATATGAGTTACAAACACATACTTGTGGCAGTCGACCTTTCAGACGACAGTAAAGTGTTGATTAAGAAAGCCGTATCACTGGCTAAACCTCTGGATGCGAAAGTCTCTTTTATTCACATCGACGTGAACTACGCAGAACTCTACACTGGGCTTATCGATATCAATATGGCAGAAGCGCAACATCAAGCAATGGAAGCATCGCGCACACAATTGGCAAACTTCGCAGAATATGCGCAATACCCAATTGCCCATACTTTAGTCGGTAGTGGCGATTTGAGTAATGAGTTGTGCGATACCATTCAAGACTACAGTATCGATTTGGTGGTTTGTGGTCATCACCAAGATTTCTGGAGCAAGATTCTATCTTCGACTCGACAGCTTATTAACTGCTCACCAGTCGATATGCTGGTCGTACCGCTAAAAGACTGATTGGCGCAACGATAAAACTTGGTTAGACTGCGGGCACATTTGTTGTTGATAAAGATTCTCATCCATGGCTTATCTATCCGCAGTTACCCTACTTTGGGCATTCTCATTTAGCCTGATCGGCGTTTACCTCGCCGGTCAGGTTGATTCTTGGTTCTCGGTGTTCATGCGCGTGGCACTGGCGAGTTTGGTTTTCATTCCCTTTTTGAAATTCCGTGGCGTTAGCAAATCCCTAATCGCGAAACTGATGACTGTCGGTGGCTTCCAGCTCGGTTTGATGTATTGCTTCTACTACCAATCTTTTTTGCTCCTTTCCGTGCCAGAAGTATTGCTGTTCACCGTATTCACACCCATTTACGTCACGCTAATCTATGACTTCTTGAAAGGTCGCTTTTCACCTTGGTACTTAGTTACCGCTGCAATAGCCGTATTTGGTGCCGCCTGGATTAAATTTGCAGGCATTAATGAAGATTTCCTACTGGGCTTTTTGGTCGTACAAGGAGCAAACCTCTGCTTTGCCATCGGTCAGGTGGGCTACAAATATATCATGGAGAGTGAGCCCGTCGATTTGCCACAACACACCGTGTTTGGCTACTTCTACTTAGGTGCACTTTGTGTAGCAACCGTGGCTTTCGCGCTCATGGGTAACCTCGACAAACTACCAACCACTACAACGCAATGGGGCATTCTGACATACCTTGGGTTGATTGCTTCTGGTTTTGGTTACTTTGCTTGGAACAAAGGCGCGACTATGGTGAACGCAGGTGCACTGGCAGTAATGAACAATGCATTGGTTCCGGCGGGCTTGATTGTAAACATTGTGATTTGGAACCGCGATGTTGATGTCATGCGACTCGCCATTGGCGGTGCGATCATCATGCTATCCCTATGGATTAACGAAACCTGGGTGAAAAAGCGCGTCGAAATGAGCTACGCCAATAAGTAACGCCATCGCTACTAACAAATATTCCAGCAATAAAAAACGCTCTCCGACTGGAGAGCGTTTTTTGTTTGATTAATGCACTTTGGCTTGTGAGATTGCGTTTATCAAAGCATTAGGTGGCGTTGGCAGCAACACTTCTAGTTTCGCATTACGCGCTTCCAGTTTACGCTGACGCTTAAGTAACTTTTGTTGTTTTTTCGCCACTTTTAGCAACTTCTTTTGCTGCTTATAGTGCTTTTTCAGTGCTTTTTTCGCTTTCTTGAGCGATTTTTTATCCGCTAAATCAAACCATACTGATGCGTCGGCTCTTACTGGCTCCGGAGATTTTTTGGCTTGTTTTTTCTCTTTCACGCGCTCAACAACACGCTTCACAATCGCTGCTTTTTCGTTGCTTTGTTTAGTGGTCACTGGAATCGCTTGTGATGGCAGAGCTTCAACCAATAAGCCACATGCTTGTTGCTCACTCAATGGCTTGTCTTGGCATTTTTGTGGAGGAATTGCGGCTGGCTTACAAAGGGTATCTTTGGCCGATGAAGAGCGTGCGCAAGAACGACAAACGAATTTTGGTGCGACAACTAAACGATGGATATCACCAAGTTCTGCCGCGATCTGTTTGCGACTCATTTTACATAAACGTTTAGCCATTCTACTACTCCAGCTTCCCAGTTATCGACCGCATCACAACAAGTGAAATAATAATAATTCTTAGTTAGATATACAGTCAGGGAAGGGAATTAGCAAGAGAAAACTATCAATAGAGACGAGGAAAGAGAGGCTGAGTCACAGCACGACACACCGTACTATGACAAGAAAAGTTGAGCCGTCAGGAAGTTATGCCATCGATGCTTTAACGTAGACATCGAAGCGATTTTTTTTCGTTTCAATCGTCATGGTCGGTTTTTTCTCGTTCAGCCAGTTAGCATAGTCTGGGCGTTTAACTACTACACGCTTTGTGGCTAACGCCATGGCTGGTTCTAGCAGACCATCGGCGTCCAAATCGGCGCCAACCAACGATTGGAAAACGCGCATTTCTTTTTTCACGAGCGCCGACTTCTTTTTATTTTCTGGGTGCGGATACATCGGGTCAAGATACACCACATCTGGCTGGAAAAAGTCTTTATCTTGCGCCAATTGTTCCAGCGCATCATGGCTAGAAGCATGGATTAGCGACATGCGCTCAGATACCCAGGTGCCGATTTCTGGGTCTTGTTTCGCTCGATCCAAGCCATCATCTAACAAAGCCGCTACGACTGGATGACGCTCGACCATCTGCACTTTACAACCTAGCGAGGCGAGCACAAACGCATCACGACCAAGACCTGCCGTGCCGTCTAACACGGTTGGCGTTGCCCCTTTGTTCAACCCCGCAGCTTTCGCAATTGCTTGGCCTTTACCACCACCGAACTTGCGACGATGACCTACCGCACCACCAATCAAATCCACAAAGATTGCCCCCAGCTTTGGCTCATCCACTTTACGTAGCTCCAAACGCTCGGTGGTTAGCACCAAAGCAAAATCGCTATCGTCAGTGTGAGAAAGCTGCCAACGCGCAGCGAGTTCATCAAGATGAGATTGTTGAGACGGGTTTTCACAGATCAATTGCAGTTGCAAAAGGAGGCTCCAATAAAAATCGAGGTAACTGGCGCTGAGTGTATACCTAAGTTACCTATTAATGCTAGGTTGAGCTTGCTACGAAGAGGTTATACAACCGTCAGTTGCTCCACTAGCTCAGAAAGCGGCTTAGGATGACCAATACCGTAGCCTTGACCGTAGTCCACACCGAGGTCTATCAAATGCTGCATAACCTGGTCATTTTCGACAAACTCCGCCACCGTCACTTTACCTAGTTGCTTCGCCAAGTCATTGATTGAACGAACCATCACGCGGTCCATTTCATTTACGTTGATATCTTGCACGAAAAGACCATCAATTTTCACGATATCGACAGGAAGTTTCTTTAAGTAACCAAATGAAGACAATCCAGATCCGAAATCATCCAATGCAATCATACAACCCAAAGCCTTTAGCTTGGTAAACAGCTCAATGGCTTGATCCAGATTGCTCATCGCCGCTGTCTCGGTGATTTCTAAGCAGATTTTTTCACACGGCAGAGTCGAACTTTCCAATCGCTCCAATAAGAAGTCAATAAACTCTTGATTCCCCATAGATTGACCTGAAAGGTTTATCGAACAGCGACCAAGCTGTTCAACCACCTCAGGACGCTGTTCAAACCACTCTAGCGTTTGAGTAATAACCTGCTTATCAATCCAATGGGCAATGTTGTAGCGCTCGGAAGCAGGGATAAACAGCGCAGGAGAAACATAATCACCGTACCCATTGCGAATACGCACCAAAATCTCAAAATACATTTGAGTCTCGTGCTTTTGTAAGCTTTTTATCGGTTGAGCAAACAGTTCTAAACGTTGATTCGACAATGCCTCATGCACCAAATTGACGCTCTGCATTTCCATCTGACGACGCTGCAACTCTTCGTTATCTAAGCTGAATAGATTATAGCGGTTACGGCCTTGCTCTTTAGCGGCGTGACAAGCAGAGTCTGCTTGAGCATGCACCATTTGTGGCGTATCAGCGGTATGATCGATGATACGGATACCAATTGAGCAACTGATGAACAGGCGTGTGTCTTCCCAAATAAAGAGGTGTTCGCTTAGTGTCGAGATGATCAGTTTGGCAATATTGATGGCGCCATATTCGTCACAGTCTTTGAGTAACACCGCAAACTCATCGCCTCCCATTCGAGCCAAGATGGAATTGTACGGCAGAACGCCTTCCAGCATACTGGCGCAGAATTGAATCGCCGCATCACCTGCATCATGCCCAACCGTATCATTGAGGACTTTTAGTTGATCTAAGTCGAGGTACAACATGGCGTGGACTCGACGATGGCTGTCCACTTCGCACAGTGCGGTCTTAAGCTCTAGTTCAAAATGGTTTCTGTTGTAAGTCCCCGTCAGTAAGTCATAGCGAGCTTGGTATTCCAATTTCTCGGAGAGCAGTTTGGTTTCGGTAATATCTTCGCCCACAATCAGCAGTTGCTCAGATTCACTCAGCGGACGAATATTCTCGCGCACCCAAACACGATGACCATTTGCATGACGATACTCGACTTCACGTCGCCAAACACCATGCACTTGCTGGTTGGGTTGCAATAACACTTGGCGAGGGAACAGCACTTTGTCATCAAAATAGAACTCCCTCAGGCGATGTCCGAGCATGTCCATCGGTTTGTAGCCAAGAAGTAGTTGAGCAAATCGATTCACTTCTTGAATTCGGTTATTACTATCAAGCGTCACCATCATCACGGGCTGCTGCTCGTAATAGTTGCGTAGGGTTGACTCACGTTGGTAGAGCTTGTCCTCCATCAATTTACGACTGGTAATATCGCGCGCTTCAAACAAGTATTGCTTATGATTCCCTACTTGCTGAGAAAAAGGCTTGAGCGAAACTTCTAACACCAATGCGCCGTGTTCTTTACTCCAAATTTCAGCTTCAAACGTCGACACTTGATGGTGAGGCGCGTGGAAATACTCCTCAAGCAACGCTTGTGCTTTTTCACTCCAGTTGGGGTGAAACCAAAGTGGTCGGTCTAAGCGCAGTCCTTGGTGATAAAGTAAGGATTGAAGGTGATCGTTGCCCGATTTAAGCACACCGTTGGCATCCAAAATGCCCATATACTGCATGCTCTGATCGAAAATCGATTCTAGAATAGCCTGGCTTTCTCGCGCAGCGCTCTCACTTCGACGCATCCGCTGTAAATAATAACCCATCAGCAAAATGACCACCGACATCACCACAAACAGGCTACCAAACAGGCGAATTTCCTTGGCAAAACGTTCAGAAAGCTTCATTGGCTTATTAAAAAATACCGCAGAAACCTCTTGTTCAGCCCCCAATCCCCAACGCGCTACCGCTTGGTAATCGAGCTTTATTTCAGAATCACTTTTTTTCACCGCAGGCAGAGGCTGATCAGGGTTATCCAAAACGAACTCAAGCATCTCTGCGCTCTCAATACCATGCCGATAACCACTTTGAATAACCCCTCCAACTGCGCCATGACCCAAACCAATGTCATGCACCATAAACAGCGGCGCGTTTGAGACTTTGTTGACACCAACCCAGTCACGCTCGCTGCCAACCATACCTTGTTTATCTCGGTAATAGGTCCAGAACAAGACGACTTTATCGGAACTCAGTTTTGCGACTTGTTGTTTTAGATCGATGATACTGTCTGGGACAACTTGTACGATTTTGTCTCGATATTGCGGGAACTTGAGGACAAAATTGTCGATTTGATAACGCAACACCTCACCGGTCACCGAGTGGTCACTGACGATGAGAACTTGTGTGTAGTTCGGATGTAAGCGCTCAATAAGAGCGAGATTCGCTTCCAAATCGACATCTTCCATAACTCCGGTTGCATTCAGAGAACGATGTAAAGAAGGATGGTAGTTATTAATGCCGTTAAATATAACTGGGGTGTCTTTGATGATTGAGGCTAAACGCTGCATGAGTTCAAGCGCATTGTTATCGCTCACTAAAATGGCATCGAATCGCTCTTTGCGTAATTTCGTAAGATATAAGGATTTTAGTTGTGCAAAAAACTGCTCACTCTGGTTACGTTTCGAGTCTAGATAGAGCACACGCATGTCCAGCGCTCGATCGCCCAGCTGTTGCTCGATGCCTCGCTGTATGGAGTCCGTCCAGAAAAAACCCTGATGATAGGAGTGCACGACCAACACCTTCGGATCTGAGGCCGTAGCAAACGCGCTCCAACATAGCGCGGCAATAACCAGAAAACGCTGCACATTATCTCCATAGCTCGGAGTTAACCCGCAGTTACTCCTGCCAAACCTTGTGAATCCTATCCGCTATGAGTATAAAAGGGAGGTAAAACTCTATCCCTAACGGAAATCATAGTATGAATGCGAGCCTGCCGAAACTCGACGACCTTGACCGCGCAATATTAAAAACACTGATGGCTGACGCCAGAACGCCCTACGCAGAAATGGCAAAGCAGTTCGATGTCAGCCCTGCCACTATCCATGTGCGTATCGAGAAGATGAAGTCGGCGGACATCATCGAAGGAACGGAGGTGATCATCAATACTAAAAAGCTTGGCTACGATGTGTGCTGCTTTATTGGTATTAACCTCAATGCAGCTCGTGATTACCACTCCGCGTTAGAAAAACTCAACGCGCTCGACGAAGTCGTTGAAGCTTACTACACCACGGGCGCGTATAACATATTCGTCAAATTGATGTGCAAATCGATTGAAGAGCTGCAATTTGTACTGATCGACAAGCTGCAAGCCATTGATGAGGTTCAGTCCACGGAGACATTGATATCGTTGCAGAACCCGATCAACCGAAACGTAAATCCGTAAAATTTTTTATAAAAAATGTACAAAAAAGGCCAACCGTTCGGTTGGCCTTGATGTTTTTTGCTCAATTTACGCCGCAATACCCGAATGGCGCAACAGTGCATCGATTTGTGGCTCGCGGCCACGGAAGCGCTTAAACAGCTCCATTGGCTCTTCACTGCCCCCCATTTCTAGGATGTTGTTCAGGAAGCTTAGACCCGTCTCTTTGTTGAAGATGCCTTCTTCTTCAAAGCGAGAATACGCGTCTGACGACAGCACTTCAGCCCACAGGTAGCTGTAGTAACCCGCACTGTAGCCACCAGCAAAAATATGGCCGAAGCTGTGTGAGAAACGCGCCCACTCAACCGCAGGAACTACCGCGACTTTCTCTTTCACTTTCGCCAGAGTTTCCAGTACACGCGCACCCACTTCAGGGTCATATTCGGTGTGAAGCGTGAAGTCGAACAAGCCGAATTCTAGCTGACGCAAAATACCCATCGCAGATTGGAAGTTTTTCGCTGCGAGCATTTTGTCTAGCATCGCTTTAGGTAGCGGCTCACCTGTCTCATAGTGACCAGAAATGAACGCCAGCGCATCCTCTTCCCAACACCAGTTTTCTAGGAACTGACTTGGTAGCTCAACCGCATCCCAAGGCACGCCATTAATACCTGAAACAGCACCTGTATCAACTTGCGTCAACATGTGGTGGATTCCATGACCAAACTCATGGAATAGCGTCACGACTTCATCGTGCGTGAACAGTGCTGGTTTGTCGCCCACTGGACGGTTGAAGTTACACGTTAGATACGCAACCGGCGTTTGCAGCTCGCCAGATAGCGTAACGCGACGACCACGACAATCATCCATCCACGCGCCGCCACGTTTGTGTTCACGAGCGTAGAGATCTAGGTAGAAACTGCCACGGAGTGTGCCTTCAGCATCAAAGATATCGAAAAAGCGCACAGATTCGTGCCAAGTGTCTACGCCTTCGCGCTCAGTAACGGTCATACCAAACACGCGGTTTAGCACTTCAAACAGACCGCTCACGACTTTTGACTCTGGGAAGTATGGGCGCAGTTCTTCATCCGAAATTTGGAACAGGTGCTGCTTTTGTTTCTCGCTGTAGTAAGCGATATCCCAAACGTTCAGCTCTTCAACACCAAACTCACTTTTCGCAAACTGACGTAACTCTTCGACTTCACGTTCACCTTGCGGTTTCGCTCGTGTCGCTAGGTCATTCAGGAAGCCCAGCACTTGATCCGGCGTTTCAGCCATCTTTGTTGCTAACGACTTTTCACTATAAGTATTGAAACCTAGCATACGTGAAATTTCATGGCGCAGTTTTAGCTGCTCAGTAATGATTTCTGAGTTATCCCATTTGCCTGCGTTTGGACCTCGATCAGAAGCGCGCGTCACGTACGCTTCGTACACTTCTTTACGCAACTCTTGGTTATCGCAGTACGTCATGACAGGTAGGTAAGATGGGATATCTAGCGTAATGAGGTAACCATCTAACTCTTTTGCTTCTGCGGCAGCTTTCGCTGCTGCCAGCGCCGATTCTGGCATACCTGCTAGGTCTTTCTCGTCTGTGATGTGCTTGGTCCAACCCATGGTGGCATCCAGCACATTGTTAGAGAATTTAGAGCTCAGCTCAGACATACGTTTGCTGATCTCGCCGTAACGGTGCTGCTCATCGGATGGCAAACCAATGCCTGATAACTCGAAATCACGCAGTGCATCAGTGATGGTTTTCTGCTGGGCACGAGTTAACGTTGCAAATTCTTCGCTCGCTTTGATGGTTTTGTACGCTTCGTACAACCCTTTGTGCTGACCAACCCAAGTGCCGTACTCTGACAAAATTGGTAGGCAACTTTCGTAAGCTTCACGTAGCTCTTCGCTGTTCACTACCGAGTTCATGTGACCCACTGGCGACCAGATGCGGCTTAAGCGATCATCCGCTTCTTCAATTGGCGCAATCACACTGTCCCAAGTTGGGTGAGCGTTGTCTTGTAGAACTTCATCGATTTTTGCTCGGCAGTCAGCAATCGCTTGCTCAACGGCAGGCTTGATGTGTTCTGGTTTAATTTGAGAAAACGGAGGTAGGTCCGTAAACGTCAGAAGAGGATTAGACATGAATAATTCCTTTTGTGTTTTGACTCTGTGATTGCCTGTCTATTTTGTGTAGATAGGCCAACTCAATGTACAGACGAGCCAGCAACATGGATTGGGGGAGCTCCGTTCCCTTTCTCTATGCCGCGATGACCATCTTATAGTCAACCAGCGCTACTCTGTCCTTGAGTCTTGTTATACCTAAATGAGATTTCACACCCTTTTGAGTGCGAGAAACTCACCTAGTTCAATTCGATTACCAATAGTAAGTGTGGGTGACTTAAAGAAATTTCAATAGCGTCCCCTTATCAGAGGAACAGATTTGATTGGAAGTTCTACATCTTTAAGTTACTTGAGTATAATACCGCCATAGAGTGAAAATCACAGACCACACTCAGCCAAAGAGTGTTTCGAGAGTTTAATTTGTTAAGTTACCGCCACAGCTTCCACGCTGGCAACCATGCCGACGTGGTCAAACACATCGTTCAAAGCCTCATTCTTGATGCGCTGAAACAAAAAGATAAGCCATTCGTTTATCACGATACCCACTCGGGTGTGGGCCGTTACGATCTGACTCACGAATGGTCTGAAAAAACGGGCGAATACAAACAAGGCATCGCACGTATTTGGGATAACCCAAGCATTCCTGAAGACATCAAAAGCTACATCGATGCCATTAAAGTGCTCAACAATGGCGAGAAGCTGCGTTACTACCCAGGCTCACCACGTGTGGCGCGCGCGCAAATCCGCCCACAAGATCGTATGGTGCTGACCGAGTTGCACCCGGCCGATCACCCATTGTTAGAGCAAGAATTCCATCGTGATCGCCAAGTGAGCATCTTCAAAGAAGACGGATTCCAACGCCTCAAAGCAAGCTTACCGCCACAAGAGCGTCGTGGTTTGGTGCTGATTGACCCACCATACGAACTCGCGAAAGAGTACCGCGATGTGGTGCGAGCGATTCATCAGAGCCATAAACGTTGGGCAACCGGTATCTACGCGATTTGGTACCCAGTGGTAAACCGCCACGACATCGAAGATATGATCGAAGGCTTGGAAGCACTGGGCATTCGTAAAATTCTGCAAATCGAGTTAGGTGTTGCACCAGATACCAACGAGCGCGGCATGACGGCATCCGGCATGATTGTGATTAACCCGCCATGGAAACTGGAAAGCCAGATGAAAGAGATTCTGCCATTCCTGCAAGACGCGATCGCACCAGCAACTGGCCACTGGAAAGTGGACTGGATTGTGCCAGAGTAAGCACTTCAGTACTGCTATCTTCAAGCGCAACGATATTCTCGTTGCGCTTTTTTATGCTCTCACCTTCTCCCTCCAATCGTGCTTATTCTTCTTTTTGTGCCTCTCATCGCTATTTGTCATAAGTATTGTCGCTTTTTCCCATTTAGGAATTAGTCGAATTCGATTTATGATAGTGGGATAACGGTGGCATTGAGTTCGGACAAGGTCATCCCAATCTATCTATGTACCAGATAAAATTTATAAGCTCTTGGAGAAAGTAATGGCGACTCATTTTGACTATATCTGTATCGGTGGCGGCAGTGGCGGCATCGCATCTGCAAACCGTGCGGCGATGTACGGCGCGAAAGTTGCGCTAATCGAAGCTCAAGACCTTGGCGGTACCTGTGTCAACGTAGGTTGTGTACCGAAAAAAGTGATGTGGCATGGCGCGCAAATCGCAGAAGCAATGAACCTGTACGCAGAAGATTACGGTTTTGATGTCGACGTGAAAGGTTTCAACTGGAGCAAACTAGTTGAGAGCCGTCAGGCGTACATTGGTCGTATTCACCAATCTTACGATCGCGTTCTTGGCAACAACAAAGTAAACGTGATTAAAGGCTTTGCTAAGTTTGTTGACGAAAAAACTGTCGAAGTAAACGGTGAACACTACACAGCAGATCACATCCTGATCGCGGTTGGTGGTCGTCCTACTATTCCAAACATTCCAGGCGCTGAATACGGCATCGATTCAAACGGCTTCTTCGACCTAGCAGAGCAACCAAAACGCGTTGCGGTTGTGGGCGCAGGCTACATCGCAGTTGAAATTGCTGGCGTACTGCACGCGCTAGGTACAGAAACGCACCTGTTCGTACGTAAAGAGTCACCACTGCGTAGCTTCGATCCAATGATCATCGATACGTTGGTTGAAGTGATGGACGCAGAAGGTCCAAAACTGCACACCCACTCTGTACCAAAAGAAGTGGTAAAAGAAGCCGATGGCAGCCTAACTCTGCACCTAGAAAACGGTGAAAGCCAAAACGTTGACCAACTGATTTGGGCAATCGGTCGTCACCCTGCGACAGACGCAATCAACCTAGCGTCAACCGGTGTGGCAACGAACGAAAAAGGCTACATCAAGGTAGACGAATACCAAGAAACCAACGTGAAAGGCATCTACTGTGTGGGTGACATCATGGAAGGCGGTATCGAGCTAACGCCAGTAGCAGTGAAAGCGGGTCGTCAACTTTCTGAGCGTTTGTTCAACAACAAACCAAACGCGAAGATGGACTACGATTTGGTACCAACTGTGGTATTTAGCCACCCACCAATCGGCACTATCGGTCTTACAACGCAAGAAGCAGAAGAGAAGTACGGCAAAGACAACATCAAAGTCTACACATCTGGCTTTACTGCGATGTACACCGCTGTTACTAAGCACCGTCAACCATGTAAGATGAAGCTTGTATGTGCGGGCGAAGAAGAAACGGTTGTTGGCCTACACGGCATCGGTTTCACGGTAGATGAAATGATCCAAGGCTTCGGCGTAGCAATGAAGATGGGCGCAACCAAAGCAGACTTCGACTCTGTTGTGGCTATCCACCCAACGGGCTCTGAAGAGTTCGTAACGATGCGTTAATTACGCTCTAATCGCATTGCTGATTTCAGTGAATCATTTGAAAAGGTCATCTTAGGATGACCTTTTTTTGTTATCCCATGCTTAACTCGCATTCTCTAATAATGTGCGAATAAACTCGGCTTTAATAGCACTCTCCTGCTTACCATCATGAATCAGACACAAGTCTGCACGCAGTGACTCTTTCAGCTTGATAAAACGAATCCCATGCCAATGATGCTGAGAAAACGTCGACGGCACCAACGTCACGGTATTGCTGTTTGCTACATATGCCATCAAGGTGCTTGGCTCCACCACTTGTTTGCCAATATAGGGTGAAAAGCCTTCTTGCAGACAGGCATTGATGATGAAGTTTGCCGAGGCAGAATTCGCCAAACTCATAAACGCAAACTCACACGCCTTTAAATCTTGGAGCCGCAGCAAAGATTTGCTGGCTAACTCATGTTGCTCCGACACCGCCACCACAAACACATCTTTGCCCAAAGACACCGACTGGTACGGATAAATGTTGAGTGCATCGGCAAAACGCACGATGCCCACATCGATTTTCTTCTCGCTCAGATGCTTCTTTTGCGTCTCTGGGTTAAGGTCAAAAATGTCGGCGTGATAAGTGTCATGCTCAGCATGGAAGCGCTGTAACAAACGATCAAATCCGCCCCAAAATGCGCTACTTACCACACCAACTCGCAGGATATTTCTCTGGTTCAACCCCACTTGCTGCACTTGATTGAGCGAGACATCCAAGGTCTGAAAAATCAGTTGGCATTTGGACTCCAACAATCGTCCGGCCTCCGTTAGCATGACGTTTCTTGAATCACGCTCAAACAGTTTGACGTTAAGCACTTCTTCCAACTCTTTGATGCGATTGCTCAACGGCGAATTGGTGATATTGAGGTTCTCGGCGGCCTTAGTGAAATGCTTGGTTTGTGCGACCTCGTAAAAGTAACGCAGCATCTTCAGCGTCACGCGCTCAAATGGTTCTGACTTCATAATTGAGTCCTAGCGAATTTCATCATCCTCTTTTTAAGGATGATAGTAGCGAATAAAGCAAAGATAACCAGCGCAGAAAGTCACACAATGGAATCAACACACAACCAGAAGGTGACTAACATGAATCACGATCCAGTAATCGGCGCGCTACAAACCATTCGCGAACGCAAACCAAACTTCCAACCTAAAGCGGCGTTTATTTTAGGCTCAGGCTTAGGCGTATTGGCAGACGAGCTACAAGACAAAGTGGTCATTCCATACGAAGAGCTCGAAGGCTTTCCGGTTAGCACCGTGCAAGGCCACTCTGGTGAGTTGGTACTTGGCACCATGGGCGGCGTAGACGTAGTGTGCATGAAAGGTCGCGGTCACTACTACGAACACGGCTCAATGAAGGTCATGACAACACCCGTACGAACCTTTAAAAAGCTGGGCTGTGAGTTTCTGCTCGTCACCAACGCGGCAGGCTCACTTCGCCCTGAGCGTATTGATGTCGGCTCTCTGGTGGTATTTCATGACCACATCAACACCATGCCTGAATCGCCAATGATCGGTCCGAATGATGAAGAGTACGGCCCGAGGTTCTTCAGCCTCGCCAATGCGTACGACAAAGACCTGCGCGCAGAAGCGTTTGAAGTCGGCAAAGCCAATGGTATTCACCTGAATGAAGGCGTGTTTGTCTCTTACACAGGCCCCAACTTTGAGACCGCAGCCGAAATCCGCATGATGCAAATCATCGGTGGTGATGTCGTGGGCATGTCGGTCGTGCCAGAAGTGATTTCTGCGGCGCATTGCGGCTTACCCGTATTGGCAGTATGTGCGATCACCAACATGGCAGAAGGCTTGGGAGATGTAGAATTGTCTCACGCCCAAACATTGAAGTGCGCGAAGCTAGCCGAAGCCGATTTCATTCGCTTTATTAAGCGCTTTATGAAGCATCACTTCTAAAGCCGTTTCATCCCAAAAAGAAAAAGGGTCATCAAGTTACTTGATGACCCTTTTTCGTATCACGTTTCCCAACGTTCGGGGGCATTTCGGAGCCGTTTGTGCGTTTTACTTAACTGCGCGAACCAATTCAGCAATGCCTTCCCAATCGCCGTTGTCCATCATTGCGGTTGGCACCATCCAAGTACCGCCACAAGCTACAACCGATTTCAGCGCTAGGTAATCTTCCACGTTGGATGGGCTCACGCCACCTGTTGGCATGAATTCCACTGGGTAAACCGCCGTGAGTGCTTTCAGCATGTTTACGCCGCCTGATGGCTCAGCAGGGAAGAACTTCAACGTACGCAGACCCATTTCCATCGCTTGCTCAACCAAGCTTGGGTTGTTTACACCCGGTACGATAGTCACACCACGTTGCTGACAGTATTTCACTGTGGTTGGGTTGAAGCCTGGGCTAACGATAAAGTCCACGCCCGCTTCGATCGCGATATCCACTTGTTCTGTGGTCAGAACGGTGCCCGCGCCAATCAACAGTTCTGGGTACGCTTCACGCATGATGCGAATCGATTCCGCCGCCGCTTCGGTGCGGAATGTCACTTCCGCACATGGTAAACCGTTTTCTACCAACACTTTTGCCAGTGGCAGAGCGTGTGCTACGTCGTTGATTGCGATAACTGGGACGATTTTGATATCTCTTAATCGTTGTTCAAGTGTTGTCATGGGGAACCTCTAAAGAATAAAGCTTAATGTTGCGACGATAATAAACGCGATACCGCCAAGTAACGTTTCCATTACCGTCCAAGTTTTTAATGTGGTTTTCTCATCCATCTCAAGCAGACGAGATACCAACCAGAAACCAGAGTCATTGAAGTGAGACAGTACCGTTGCACCACCCGCAATCGCGATTACGATAAAGCAAAGGTCTAGTTCACTCAAACCTGTTGATGCAGCCACAACTGGCGCGATAAGAGCTGCCGTAGTGGTTAGCGCTACCGTTGCCGAGCCTTGAGCAACACGCAGACAGGTTGAAATAACAAACGCCGCCACAATCACAGGCATACCTGTATCTGTAAGAACGTCAGCCAGTGCATCACCGATGCCGCTTGAGCGCAGTACGCCGCCAAACATGCCACCTGCACCCGTTACTAGGATAACACCACAGATAGGAGCCAATGACTCACCACACAATTTTTCTAGTTTTGCCATGCCGTAGTCTTTGGCAAACACAGCCAGACAGACAATCAAAGTAATCAGCAACGCGACTGGAGTTTTACCTAGCATACGTAGGAACTCAACCAGTGCCGTTTTGCCATCAATCACACCCGCAACCGCCAGTGTGTTCAGTACCGTATCCAAACAGATTAGCAGGACTGGCAGCACAAGGATGGTCATAACCGTGCCAAATTTTGGTGCGTTGCGCTCATCCACCATCGCTTCGCCATTAAAGAAGGCTTTAGATAGTGGGATATCGAATTTTTTTCCCGCGTACAAACCAAATAGGTAAGCGCCAAGGTACCAAGTTGGAATAGCCACCAGAATACCCACCACCAATAACAGACCGATGTTTGCACCAAGGAATTCGGCCGCTGCAACCGGACCTGGGTGTGGTGGAACAAACGCGTGCATAACCGCAAAAGCACCAGCTGCAGGCAACGCGTATTTAATTGGTGAGCCACCAAAACGAGCCGCCACACTTAGGATGATTGGCATCATCACTACAAGGCCAGCATCGAAGAAGATTGGGAAGCCAAACAGTAATGAAGCGACGCCCAAAGCAAATGGTGCGCGCTCTTTACCAAAGCGACCAATCAAAGTGTCTGCCAGCACTTTCGCACCGCCAGTCACTTCAAGAATTTTACCGATCATCGCACCAAGACCAACCAGCAATGCCACGGAAGCCAGTGTGCCGCCGAAGCCGCCCATCATGGTCGATACGACTTTCTCAGAAGGAACGCCAGTGGCGATTGCTGTGCCTAAACTCACCATAGTAAGGGAAGCAAAAGCATGGACTTTCAGTTTAATGATCAGAACGAGTAACGCTGCAATGGCAAGGCCTGCAATCGTCAGTAGGAACGTAGGATCTAGGGCTTGGGTTAATTGCTCCATAGGTTCACCTTTAAGAATTATTGTTTGTGTTATGGTTCACATTTATTTCAGTTACCGGTAACATGTTACCGATAACATGAATAAGATAAACCCATATTTTAAAGTGAATTCAAAAATTGAGATCACGCGCAAATTTGGTTATGAGGATAAGTTATGGCTGGTAGTAGTGTCATCGTTATGGGCGTTTGTGCTAGTGGTAAAAGCACAATTGGTGAGCATCTAGCGAAAAAGCTAGGGCGTAAATTCATTGATGGTGATGATCTTCATCCACGAGCGAACATTCAGAAAATGGCGTCGGGCCAGCCTCTGAACGATGATGATCGCAAGCCATGGCTAGAACGCATTCGTGATGCGGCGTACAGCCTAGAAAGCAAAAACGAACACGGCATTATTGTCTGTTCAGCACTGAAAAAGATTTACCGCGATCAGATCCGCGAAGGCAACAACAATGTGACCTTCCTGTTCCTTGATGGCGATAGGGAGTTGATCCTTAATCGCATGCGTATGCGCAAAGGCCACTTCATGAAAGAAAACATGGTGAAGAGCCAATTCGAGACGCTAGAGCGCCCAGACAACGAGCCTCAAACTCTGATCGTCAGTATCGACGGAGACATCAGCGACGTGGTGGAACGCTCTGCCGCTGAGCTAATCAAAATGCAAGCGATCGAGGTGGCGTAATGACTCACTCTGTTGTTCTTGAGGTCACACAGCGTTTGACCGAGCGCAGCCGTGAAGCGCGCGCTGCGTTTCTTGCTCGCACCGAAGTGCAAGCCGAAGCGGGCAAAGGCCGTGTTGGTTTATCTTGTGGTAACTTAGCCCATGCAGTCGCCGCTTCTTGCTCTTCTGAAAAGAAAAATATTCTCGATTTTACTCATGCCAATGTCGCGCTGATCAGCGCCTACAACGACATGTTGAGCGCCCACCAGCCGTACCAAGACTACCCAGCACAAATCAAAAAAGTGCTGGCGGACTACGGCCATACGGCGCAAGTCGCAGGTTGTGTGCCAGCGATGTGCGATGGGGTGACTCAAGGTCAAGCAGGCATGGATATGTCACTGTTTTCGCGTGACTTAATTGCGCAATCAACGGCGTTGTCTTTGAGTCACAATGTCTTTGATGCCACATTACTGCTTGGCATCTGTGACAAAATCGCACCGGGGCAACTGATGGGCGCGCTGTCTTACGCACACCTACCAACGGCGTTTGTGCCAGCGGGTCTGATGGCAACAGGCATCAGCAACGAAGAGAAAGTCGACGTGCGCCAAAAATACGCAGCGGGAGAAGTCGGCAAAGACGCTCTGCTGGATATGGAGTGTCGCGCTTACCACTCTGCGGGTACGTGTACATTTTACGGCACCGCCAATACCAACCAGTTGGTGTTCGAAGCCATGGGCTTGATGCTGCCAGGTTCAGCATTCATTCATCCCCATACCCAACTGCGTAAAGCGTTAACCAATCACTCGGCTCTGAAAATCGCCTCTATGACGGCGGGTTCTGCACACTTCCGTCCGCTGGCCGAGGTGGTCACAGAAAAGAGCTTGGTCAACGGCATCATCGCTCTACTTGCATCTGGCGGCAGCACCAATCACACCATTCATATGATCGCCGTGGCGCGTGCTGCTGGCATCTTGCTCACCTGGCAAGACATCAGCGATCTGTCGGATGTGGTTCCTTTATTAGCGCGCGTTTACCCGAACGGCCCAGCCGATATGAACGCGTTCCAAGACGCGGGGGGCGTGCCAGCGTTATTGCACCGCTTGAACCAATCCGAGCTTTTGCATCGCGATGTGAAACCCGTGTTTGGTGAATTTGAAGACCAAATGACGCTACCGAGCCTTGTCGATGGCCAACTGACCTGGACATCGTGCCAAGGCAGCCAAGACGGTGACGTGATCGCCAAACCAGACGCCACATTCCAAAATACTGGCGGCACTCGCGTATTGACTGGCAACTTAGGCAAAGCCGTGGTGAAAGTGTCTGCGGTGAAAGAAGAGCAACGCGTGATTGTGGCACCAGCGATCGTATTCCAATGCCAACACGAAGTGGAAGCCGCATACAAACGTGGCGAGCTGAACAAAGACTGCATCGTTGTGGTCACACACAACGGCCCAGCGGCAAACGGCATGCCTGAACTGCATAAACTGATGCCAATCCTCGGCAACGTGCAGAAAGCGGGCTTTAAAGTCGCGCTAGTGACGGACGGTCGTTTATCTGGTGCATCCGGTAAAATTCCGTCTGCGATTCACGTTTCTCCAGAAGCCATTCGTGGTGGCGCGATTGGTTTGGTGCGCAACGGTGATTTGATTCATCTGGATTGCCAAACGGGCGAACTGAACAACTTAAGCGATACCACTGGTCGCGAGTTGATTCATTTCGATACCGAATCGACCCAACAAACTTGGGGACGAGGCTTGTTTAGCGTGATCCGCCAAAACGTATCGAGTGCAGAAGAAGGCGCAAGCTTTATTGTTTAAGCCAGACAAACAAAAAGAGCGGAGTTTGATACTCCGCTCTTTGTATTTGTCTTCGTTGTTTTTGTTTGGCTTGATTAAGCGGTTTTCATCACCACGACGGCAGCAATCACCACAAAGATACCAAACCAGCCGATTGGTTTGAGTTTCTGCTTAAACAGCAAGGCTCCACCCACTGCGGTACCCAAGATACCGATCGCACCCCAAGAGGCATAAGCAATGGCTAAGTCGATCTCTTTCACCGCTTGTGCCAACAGCGTGAATGCTGTCAGTACCAACACAATCGCCGCAATGCCCCAGCCTTTATATTTAAAACCTTTTGAGCGTGTCAGCGCCATATTGGCCATGATATCGACCAAGGCAGCCATCACGACAAATCCAAATGACATCGTAAAAAATTGACTCATGATTCGCACCTTGTACTAGTAGAAAATGAACGTTCTTTTGCCGGTTTATCGGCATTTTTCTTGGCGTTAGGTTGACCATGTGATTCCCCTAAGGTCACACACACAATGCCAACAACGGCTAACATCAAACCAAACAACTCTTGATGGTTTAAGTGTGCATCAAAGGCGATGATCGACACCACGGTGATCAACGAGATACCCAACCCTTCCCAAACAGCGTATGCCACACCGATAGATATTTTCTTCGCGGCAAACGCGAGAAAGTAGTAAGAGATTGCGATCAGCACATACATTACGATGTAGCCCCACCACCCGTGCCCTTGTCCGATAAGAGACATAGTGCTTGTACCAGCCACTTCGGCAACGATGGCGAGCAATAAAAATAGACGTGCAACTAGCATGATTAATCCTCCATCAGAAATAAAAAAAATGCATAACGGAGAATGGTGAATGTCGCGTACCTGTATCGACATTCAAAAAGTTAAAAAGATAAAAATGAGCCACTTCTCCTGACTATTTGAGATAAGGTTAGCGCTGGGTAGGAAAAAGAGACAGGTAATTGAGATATTCATTTTTGAATATCTTAAGAAGTAAGTTGTCTATGTAATCACATAATATTGATAAGGTTAAAGCATCTACTCTCTCATTCAGCCGATGCCATCAGGTGACGTCATTGCGTAAAAATCAGCGGCGTATTGAGGGTTTGTCGCACCACTTTATGTAGGTGTCTGTGCAAAGGATGGTTGCGGTTGGTTTGAAGGAAACCGCCAGAGACCACAAACTGACTGAACTCACGATTAACGGGTGGCATTGCGTAAGAGGCGAGTTCTGGCATCAACAATGCCGAGCTTTGACTGGCATACATAATCGCGTCGGTTTCTTGCAACATTTGGCAAGCCAAACGCAAATTATAGGACTTCAGTAACACTACTGGCTCATAACCCATGCGTCGATACTCGGACTCCACGGTACAAAGCGGTTTATATGACGCAGGCGCAGGCAAAGAGACGAGTGGTAGTTTGGACACCGTGTCCCAATCATTGCTGACTTTCGACAACGTTGGGTGGTTTTTGCGCGCCAAAATCACTCGTTTTTCAACGAATAACGGGCGCATGTAAATGTCTTTCGACAGCTCGGTCTCTTGGTCAAGAATGCAGTAATCGTGCTCGCCTTCTAACATTTCATCGTGCGAGTAAGTATTCCAGCTGGAAAAGGCAAAGTGCGCTTTGGGAAAGGCTCGATGACAACCAGTGAGCAGTCGCTGCCCTTGTTCATCCATCAAATAAGGGTCAGTTACAATCGCAATCTGCCCTTGGTATTGCAGTGGGTCGAACACTTCAAATTCTTGCACCACTTTTTCCAGTGGTGCAACCATATTGTCGAACTCGGCGGCGAGACGAATCGCCATGGGTGATGGCTCTACTCCATGTGCTTTACGCACAAAAAGCGGGTCATCAAACACTTGCTTCAACTTCATCACGCCGCGGCTGGCGCTCGGTTGAGAAATGCCAAGCTGCATTGCGGCCAGCTTGATGCTGCGGTTTTCCACCACGGCTTTTAATAAACGCATTAAGTTGAGATCCAATGCATCCAGCTGATGTGCCATACCCTAACCTACCAATACCATTGATGAGCGAATACAAAGAGCAGTTAACAATTAGTTAAACACTCTCTCCCGACGTGATCTGATAACCCATATCGAAGACTTTTTCTTCTTGCGTTTCGCCTTTCAGGCGCGCAATTAATAGCTCTGCGCTCTTTACACCAATTTGGAAACGCGGCGTATCAACGCTGGTCAGTTTCGGACTGATGGTTTGACCGATATCCAGCGCGTTATAGCCCGCCACTGCCAATTGCTGTGGAACTTGAATGCCACGTTGCTGCGCACTCAGCATGGTGCCAATTGCGATGTCATCGTTGGTACAGAACACCCCATCGAGCGTTGGGTGCGTTTCCAGTGCACGTTCGAGCAAATCATGCGCTAAAGAAAAACTCGAATGATCACCAGTTAATACATGTTTAGGTTCTAGCCCTGCTTCTGTCATCGCGCGATCGTAACCTTGCATCCGCAATTTGGTTCGCGTATCCAGACGCGCGCCAAAATAGACGATTGTACGCTTCCCCGTATCTAGCATCTGCTTAACCACGGTGTACGACGCATCTTCATGATCGAGTCCAACCGCCATATCAATCGGCTCCGATGGCAGTTCCATGGTTTCGACCACCGGAATGCCCGCATTTTTGATCATCTGTAATGTACGCGGCGTGTGATGGCTTTCAGTTAGAATAAGCCCATCGACTTGATAAGAGAGTAATGACGCGATCTTGCGCTCTTCTTCAAGCTCATCGTAGCTAAAATGCGCTAAAAGCGTCTCATAGCCATTGGCTTTGGTCACCATCTCTATGCCCTGAACAAAGGAAGCAAAAATTTGGTTGGACAAAGACGGCAGTAAAATACCAATGGCTTTACTGGAGGACTTTGACAACATCGCCGGTGCACGGTTTTCGATGTAACCCATCTCTTCAATCGCAGTCGCAATCTTGGCCCGAGTCTTTTCTGCCACCGATTCAGGGTTACGCATATAGCGTGAAACGGTCATCTTCGTGACGCCAACCTGGTCTGCGACATCCTGCAATGTCGTACGAGTTTTCTTATTCTGTTGAGCCATAAATATGTGATTTATCAGTAATGTTACAAGTAACATTATGACGAATAGACTCTCTGCCGACAAGCTCAGTGAAAATAATTCGCAAAATCATGACGTTATTACTCCATTAGCCATCAAATTGCGTTTCATGGATTGTGAATCAAAACCGAATAAATAAATGACATTTATATCAAAGTTCTTATAAAATGCCGTACCTAAAAGAATAAGACATTAGTCACAGTGCAGTTAGGCTCTAGCGAAACCCAGATTTACTACCACCTGCTTGATCTGGACGACTCCCAAAAGCAGCAATACCTCCAAGCATTGCAACGAAGTCAACCTGAGCTGTATCGACAACTCGTTCCTCTTTTAGCCAACGAGACACCGGAAGAACAACTAACGCAGTTACTTTATTTTGGTGCTCATCAGGCAACGAACCAAGACGTCGATCTAAGCGGAGAAATCATCAGTAAGTACCGCCTAACTCATGAGTTGGGGCGTGGTGGCATGGGTGTCGTATACGCAGCTCTACGTGCAGATGAAACGTTCGAGCAAGATCTGGCTATCAAGTTTATTCAAAGCAATTTGAGCAATGTGTTAGGGCAACGCGCACTCTTCGATGAAGCTCAACTTCTCGCGCGTCTAAACCATCCTTACATCGCGAAAGTGTTTGACGGCGGTCTCCATCAAGATTCGGTTTACATCGTGATGGAGCGGGTGTTTGGTCAAACTTTGGATGAGTATCTATCTGAAAATAAGCTAGAAAAAACGGAGAAGCTGCTGTTGTTTAAGCAGATCTGCCAGGCGATGGAGCACGCCCACCAGCACCAGGTTTTGCATGCCGATCTAAAACCAGAAAATATACTGATTGATCGTAGCAAGCGTCCCAAGCTGCTTGACTTCAACTTGACTCAAAAAGCGCACTCCAACCGAGAAGATTCACCCTCAGCGCTGATTGCGTTTAGCCAAAATTTTGCCAGCCCAGAGCAGCAAGCAGGACTGGTTCTAACAGAGCAAAGCGACGTGTACTCCTTGGGCAAAATTCTCGCTTTGATGTTTCCATCACCAACAATTTGGTCTGATGTTTACTGGGTGATAAGACGCGCAACGCGTCCTGCCACTCAAATGCGATATACCGATGTTAGAACATTGCGCATTGATATCGAACGAATTATCGAACGCCGTCCAATCGAGCAGAAAAAAAACTGGCCATTGTATAGCGCCTTTCGCTTGGTACAGCGACGTCCCCTTGCTTCGGTATTGTCAGGCATCATTGTGCTCTCTGGTGTGTTATTTGGCAGCGCCATGATGCAAAAGAATATCCAGCTGCAACAAGAGAAAAAGATTGCAGAAGATATGATGTACGAAATGACTCGCCTCATATTCCACGCGAAGGGGCAAAATGTCGAACATCTCTCAGTGAACTCCATGATGGAGTTAACACGAAGGCGGATACTCTCTAACCCAGATATCCCCAAACATATAAAACAAAAAATGTTGTTGGCGATGATGACACCGGTGCCAGAGAAGCACCTAACTACACCAATGAGTTGTCAGCCAAATTGTGCGTCTAAGGACAGCACCAACCAATAAGGCTTAAAACAAGATGTATACACGTTCAGTGGTATTTTGGCTGTCTGCATTGACGGCTACGTCCACGTTGGCAGCAGACGTTTCAGCTGCCACTTCACACCCACCAGCTTCAACCTTGAAGCAAGGCTACTTTATCGACGCCCCAGTGACTGGCCTGTATTACAAAACCAGTTCCAATATCACTGGCGTCACTCAGCAAGGAGCATTTCATTACCAACCCGGTGATGTAATTAGCTTCTTCCTTGGTAACGATGATAAAGGTTATCTGCTGACGACCTTATCAAGCCAAGAAGTGCTGACGCCGACGATGGCGACAACCAAACCTAGCCGCAGCATCAATATGACGCGTCTGCTGCTTTCTCTCGACAGCAGGCCTGAGAATCGTGAGGAAATTGTCCTAGCAAACCGTGTGCTGTCTGATCCTCACTTTCAAAGCCAGCTCAAAGGCCTTGATCTCAATTACCTGGATGACGCTAAACGCTACCTCAATCTCGATTGGGTATCTGTCAATGAGGCGATTGAGCACCTAAACGAAAGCCAGCAGTACATTGAAAAAAATTTTTCCTCTGATGAGATCATTTTTGAACCTCGCGACATGACGTTCAAAAACATCGTCATCAAAAAGAAGGATTGGCAAGGCCGCGCTTGTGCTTACGATCTACGCTATCAGCATCATCCCAAATATCGTCCTCCTATTGGTGAAACTCGATTCACCATCACCAAAGACTCATTGATTGAACACCCAAGCATTGGCGATCATTTTCAAGGCTGCTTCCTCTCGATGAAACGCCCCATCACGGAAGATGTCGTCGAACCGATAAGCAAGTTTGCGGATTGGTTTAATATCGTTGGTTGTTCAATCACAGGGTGCACCCGCAACGACTTGAATGGCTTCTCTCTCGAAGACTTCGATGATGAAGGCGACTGGAAGTACCGCTCCGTTGCCCTCAATTTTGATCCGAGCACCGAGTTATTGATGGAAAAAGTACAAGGTCTCGGGCGTAAAAAAAACATCCAACACAATAACCGTACAGAAATGCTCTGGTTTACGTATCCCAATACTAGCGAACACGACATTGACTACCTCGGTGTGTGGCAGCAAACCGAATACCACCAACAGTCCATGACACAATCATGCCTATTGATGCGCCATCAACAAGTCATGCGACTGCCGAAAAATACGGACACCTGCCCAACCGATACAAGCCTGTACACCCAAGATGTTACCCGCGAATTTGCCGACATGTGGTGGGTCAACAATAGCGCCCCCAAAGCCGAACTCGCGCAAATGAACGTCATGGTGCGTTGGTCAACAACCCCATCCGAAATCAATTACACCACCTGGGAATACTTGCCAGCTGGTGCAACTTGGGAGCAAGGCATTTTATATCGCTATCAACAAAATGTTCTGCGCAACCAAGACGGTTCCGATCGCATTGAAACCCACACCATTTCTGAATTTGTCAAAGTGAGCGAGGATGTATAACCATGGCAACAGCAGTAGCACTGACACAAATCATTCAACAATGGCAATCTGGTGATAAACGAGCTGAGAGCGAGCTCTATCAGTTTGCTTATTTACAGTTGCGTAAGATCGCCCAACATGAGCGTGAACGAAATGCAGAAAAGTACGGCACCGACAACAAAGTACTGGCAGACAGCGTCAACAGCACCACGGCATTAATTCATGATGCTTACCTGAAAATGTCCAACTGCGACATGAGTGAAATTGAAACAAAGCGCGATTTCTTTTTGATGGCCGCCAAAGTGATGCGTCAAATTTTGATCGACAACGCACGCTCGCACCAAGCACAAAAGCGTCAACACATTACATTGATGAGAGATGAAGAAGATCGTTTCGAGCAATTGATTATCATGGATAAAGCTCTGGATAGTTTCAGTAGCCGCTATCCACGCCAATCGAGCGCACTCAAACTCAAGTATTTAATGGGCATGAAAAACCAAGAAATCAGTGAGCTACTCGAATGCAGCGCAAGCCTGATAGAGAAAGACCTCAAATTCTCTCGCAGTTGGCTACAATCACGAATGGCGCACACGTAATCATGAACAAAAAGCTTTGGATAATCGGCGCAGTATGCGTCGGTTTGTTCGGTATTTACTTCATTTCAAACAAACACAATTTGGCATCTGTGGAAGACTCGTCAGACAACGCCGACAAGTCAACCCAGCAAGCACATCGTCAATATGAGCGCACATCTTTAGTTGAAGTAAAGCAAGCGTTGACAGGTTCTGCGTTGGATCGCACTCATAAAAAAGCGGGAGATGACGCATTTAACTCCGCCCTTTTAGGACAACCAGGCCCTGTTACGAATCCATTTCATACCACAGAAGACAACACGTTTTACGAGTCAGCATTGGGTGATAAGAACAGCCGACCACAAGAGGACCCATCAGAGAATAATAAACCCATCATCAACCTCACTGTGGAACAGCAGCTACAAACCATTATTTATGCTTGGGAGCTGAAACAAAACTCTCCGGTGAGTTATTCGCTCAACCTTAACCAGCTTTTTGAAGACCCAGATGGCGATCTCCTCACCACTCAGATTTGGCTTGAAAACGCCAATGGGTTAAGAGTCCTCAACCAAGGACAAATGATGGTGCAAGGAGCGCCTGAGGAAATAAAAACCACCACATATTTGGCGGTAGCAGCGCGCGATGATTATCACGGTAATAGCGATCATGCATGGGTCACAACGCGCTTTGAGTTACCCGTTATCACACCCGATCAAAATGACACAGAACACTCGTTAGTTGGCGATGTAGTTTATCGCCTAGAGACGACACAAAATCTTGCAGGTATCGCGTACGCGTATGAAGTGGTGTATTGCGAGGCCTTTCAGTTTGAGGGGGGCGAAGTAAGTTATGCCGCCTCACACAACAAACGCCAGTGTCCTGAAAAGGGAGACTTGAAAAAAGTGGGCAAGTACAAAATCAGTGATGACTCGTTGATCGTTTATGTCCAAGGTGTACGCCAAATTTGGACCATCAAAAAAGAATACCCATCTCAGGTTCATGAAGATACTCGGAACTACTTCACCACCGTGTTTGATGGTAAACAATTCGAAAGCTACACCATGCAAAAAAACAAGCAATCGATGGAAAAGCGCATCAACGCACCGACAGGGCGATATTTACGCCAGATATCCTTTTTTGACTATTTGTTACCTCTCCCAAGCGGGGGGTATCTGGTTGCTGAAGCTGGCAATTATATTTATCACTATGGTACTAAAGTCGTGGGTCCGCATGGTGAAAGTCTCGAATCCGATCTCAATTTACGAACTTATGGTCCTAACCTGTATTGTAGCGATGTCGCCATTTGGTATCACAGCCATGTCATTGCTGGTCAAGGAGACTATCAAATAGACATCATATCAGACCCTAACCCAGACGATCCGACTTACCAAATTGATTGCCACGAGTTCATCAGCGCCCCTGCTACTGGACAACAATCGTTATCGTTTGATCTTAACTATTCCCCTTACGATGAACTACTTGATGGCGAGGTGTATAGCTACATTTTACGTCCGAAACCTGAGCTCGCTGATCACGTTGAGGAATTTAAGATCAACATGATTTATCACGCCCCTGTCCTTAGCGACACCCAATAAACCTCTATTTACAGGTGGTTATTTTGACAAAACAATCATCACCAAAATAAAACTGGAAGCGTGATCAAATTATCAATTTTCCATCATAGACAAAAAATAGAAATAAATTTTACGGGTTTTGTGCGGATTTTCGTGTTTACGGGTTTTGTGCGGATTTTCGTGTCTTGAACCTAAGCTCAATAGTCATTAAAAAGACACCACTCTCTTATATCTCACTAGTGAGATATAAGGAAAAAAATAATAAAAAAAGCGACTTTCTCATTCGGAAACGAAACAAGGACAAATAAATAATGAATAAGGTGAGTTTACTAGCAGCGTCAGTGGCTATCGCTCTTACAGGCTGTGGCGGTTCAGATGGTGGTTCAAACAGTGCTAACGACGGCGTTGTGATCACAGGTTTTGACGGCTACTTCAAGCATGCCGTTGTTTTTGAAGATACGAACAACAACGGCCAATGGGACACTCAAGAAACATTCCTTGGTCTGACCGATGAGAAAGGTCAGCTTAAATTGGATGCAAAACCAGAAAGCACTCTAGCGCTGCAGACCATTACACCAAACGGTGCAAAGCAGAAACAGCTTATCGCTTTGGATGCTAAAGAGTACGCTGGCAAATACACGGTTGATATGGATCATCCAGGCCAAGCCATGGCCCACGAAATCGTGTTCCGTGCACCAACATCGTCAAACGTGATTTCACCTATCACGGACCTTGTTGCGATTGAAATGGCAAAAGATCCAGCCATTAGTGAAGAAGACGCGAAAGCGAAAGTAAACCAAGCGCTAGGAGGCTCAGAAGAAGCACCAATTGATCTGTACAGTGATTTTGTTGAAGGTGCGACAAAAAACGCCGAACTACATAAAACCGCTCAGATTCTGACCGACTCGAAAGCACAAAACCCAACGAACTACGAGAAAAAAGCCACGGAGTTTGCTCAAGCGGCAAACCAAGAAGTGGAACGTCTTGTTGCATCTGGCGAAAACATCAATGACCCAAATCTACGTCCAATCATCACTGACGCGACCCCAGACAGCGACACCTTAGCACCTGAAACGGCAGTTAATAACAAGCTAACCGTAAACAAAATCGTCGAAAAGGCAGCTAAAGATAAGCTAGAAAATCTACCAAAAATCGTACAAGGCGTGGACTTTGATGGCTTAGAGCTAGACATTGAAGGTCTATTTGCAGACAAAGACCAAAACCTTGTGACAACCAAACTGACGCACAACTTTGCAGGCACAGGCATTGAAGTTGTGCAAACTGGCAACCTGATTGTTCTACAACCAACTGCAATCGTAGAGAAAGCTGGTGATTTTGAGATTGTTCTAACGGCGCAAGACATTGATTCGTCAGGTAAGGTTTTGGGTACGGTAAGCACCGTATTTCAGTTCGAAATCGAATCGGCAAACTTACCACCAATGGTTGTAGAAACAGAACAAGCGCATCTGCAGTCCATCGTTGATGGTTGGTACCTACAACAAGGTGAAGTATTTGAACAAACGCTCGATATTTCTAGCTTGTTCCAAGATAAAGACGGTCATATCACCGACTACTCAGCGGACTATGTGGACATTGAAGGTCTAACAGTATCTGAGGATGGTAATGCAATTATCACCATTAAAGGCACACCAACAAAAGCAGGTGAAGCTGGAGCAACACTTGCGATTAGCGCAACAGATGGCCATACCGCGGTACAAATTGCGCTCAGCATGCCAACGGTTATCGAAGGCGTCACGCCACCACCAGTAGTACCGACTTTGGGCTTCACTCACGAGCACTTCAACGGTCAAGAATGGAAAATGGGTAGCTTTGCACAGAAAGATGGTGAAATCGGCTACGCCATGTTGATGCAAGATTCTGAAGGCCTACTATTCTGCTGGGGTTCAAACCACGATGAGATGAGTCAAGAGTACAAAGCGAACATCAGTGACTTCCTAAAAGACACATGGGAACACGATGCTTACGCCATTCTTGCCGATCTGGACCAACAAACTGGTTACACAGAATACAACAATAAAGACTGTAACGACGTTGAGTTGAAAGACGGCAAGCTATACAACAGCTACGGCGACGAGTATGAAATGTTGTACCAGCACAAAACCGAGCATAACGGCACTCAAATGATCGTTAAAATCTCAGATGATGAGCTGTTCTGGATGGACTCAAGCAATACCCCATTCGCAGAATCACTTTCGGTTGCAGAACACATCAAACAAGGCACGGTAGAGCATGACTTGATGGTAGAAAGTAATGGCACAGGCGACGACACAGTCCTGAAATACTCGTCAGGTGCGTACGAATACGACACTGATACTTACAACTACACTTCGTTCATGCCAACAGGATTCCAAACTCCAGGTAATTGGGAAATCCAGAATGATGAAGACCGTGAACTGCTGATTCTAGAAGAAACAGGCTCAGAGTCAGATTACAAAACTCGTCATCGTTACATCAACCGCGATTTTGGTGACTTTTATATTGGTATTCGTTGGAGTAAAGAACAAAACGGTCATGAATCCGCACCGGAATATGGTCTGTACTCTAACAGCAAAGAAGCCATGACAAGCATCGCGAGTTCACTACCGATTTTGGAGCCTGGTGATGATGACTAAAGCAACCATCGTTAACCCTTGCTGTGATAGCGTGCATTTGCGTAGAAGACGCAGAACATTTTGGGAACGATTGGTCGGCATCAAAGAAGTGTATATCTGCTCTAACTGTCACAAAGAAACGCCACTCAAATAGCGATAATATTTGAGACCGCAAAAAGCCCCGAACTCGGGGCTTTCTTCTATATTTTGACCGCAATATCTGAGTCGTTATTTCACGCACACCACGTTCAATAATGAGGTTCCGGTGAGCTGATTGGGCTCACGATCGGCGAACAAACCTTTCTTATCTTTGCCCCAATACGGCAGTTGCAGTGGCCATTGATTTTTTTCCATCACCCCAGACGCCCTCAGCGCTTTAAACTCTGCAGGGTTAGCTAAGTTCATACCCAGTTGCTGACATACTTTGTGCGAGTTTTCGTAGTTGAGGCGGTTCCACGGCTTACCATGTTCCATGTAAAACTGATTATGGTGATCGAGTAAATATGGGACCACGTACGTTTTGCCCTGTACTGAAGTTCTCAACCGAACTTCAATGTCATCATTTCCAGTGACAATTGGCTTCGCTTTGGTCTTAGCAACAGGCGTAGACGAAGAGCTATCACGTGAACTTTTTGCCTTGGTATCTGGCTTCTCTGCCCGCGCTTTAAAGGCGTCGGTATCAGCTCGCACAGCAGGAACTGGCGCGGGTTTCGGGGTCACCGTCGGTGTTGGCTTAACCGAAGATGCGGCTGATTTCGACGATACAGTAGATTTAGGTGTAGGTGGTGTTACTGGTTGTTTCGTCCCTTTCCCAACCACTCGGATGAACGCCTCTTTGTAGTTCGACAAGGTTTTGACTCCTCGTAAGTCATCCCTCGCATCAGACAATGCCTTGTAAGGTCCAATCAAACAGCGATAGCCTTTGGATTCAGGCTTCATCCATACGTCAGTCGTGATTTTACTATAGAGAGGCTTAGCTTTCGCGAGAGACATAGGCTTGGGTAGCAATCCGCATTGAATCCAGTAAAGGTAGTTGCCCCCCTGCGGCACTTTCTTTCCCCATACTCCGTTACCAATTGGGCACGTTTTCTCAAGCATCGGTAATTCTTTCTCGCTGGCTTGAGTGGCTTGGCAAAGGAACTCCTCCGCCGATACTGGGCTAGAAAACTGGGCGCATACCAGCAACAAGCCGAAAGCTAGGCTTGCTTGGAAGATACGAGATGGGTGTTGTGCCTTCTTCATTTCCATACACTTCACTCTAAATTAGTGGGTAAGGTCATTATGGCGGCAAAGCGCCAAAAAAATGTGAACAAAGAATAACTAGCAAAAAAAGAGCCGGAATTTGCATCCGGCTCTCAGTTTAGGAAGGAATTAAGCGAATTTACAACGCTTGGCGGGAAAATTCTTAACCTTTGTACAGTTTCGGGTTGAATACATCTCGTAACCAGTCACCCAATAAGTTGATAACCAGAACCAGTGTAACCAACACGATGCCTGGGAAGGCAGTAATCCACCACGCACCTGAGAAGATGTAGTTAAAGCCGATGCTGATCAGCGCACCTAGTGACGGCTGATCAACAGGAAGACCCAAACCTAGGAATGACAGTGCCGCTTCCGACATGATCGCATTCGCTACCTGTACCGTCGAGATAACCAAGATTGGTGATAGACAGTTCGGCAGGATGTGACGGAACATGATGCGTGGCGCTTTAAAGCCCATCACTCGTGCCGCTTCTACGTATTCTTTCTTCTTCTCTGCCAATACCGAGGCGCGAATGGTCCGTGCGTATTGCGGCCATTCTGCCACACCGATGATCACCACCAGCATGACCACCGCATATTGGCTGTAAAAATCACTGCCAAAGCTGGCTTTGAAGATAGCTGACACGATGATCGCGACCATCATGGTCGAGAACGACAACTGTACGTCTGCAAAACGCATCAAGAAGCTATCGATACGGCCACCGAAATAACCCGCCGACAAACCAATGATGATACCCAGTACCAACTGAAGGCCAACAGCCAGGAAGCCGATGGTTAGAGACAGACGAGAGCCGTAAAGAATGGTCGATAAAATATCGCGACCTTGCTCGTCAGTACCCAACACAAAGCGCTCATCGCCATCTTCCATCCACGAAGGTGGCAACTCAGAATCCATGATGTCGATAGACGTCAGATCGTACGGGTCTGTTGGCGCAAGAATCGGTGCAGCCAATGCCAATACTAAGAACATCATAAAGACGGTAAAACTCGCCATCGCCACTTTGTCGCGTTTGAAGTAATACAGAAAATCTGACTCTTTGAAACGCTGCCACGCTGATGGAGCAGGAGCTGGTGTTAAATTTGATTGGCTCATGATTAAGCTCCTTTTCCAGTTAGGTTCACAGTTGGGTTGATGATGCCGTACAGCAAGTCAACGATGGTATTGGTTACCACGAAGATCAGACCAACAAAGATAACGTAGGCAGTGATCAGCGGTGTATCTACACGGTTGATTGCCTCTAGGAAAAGGAAGCCAGTGCCCGGCCATTGGAACACGGTTTCAGTAAGAATGGTGTAGGCCACCATGGTACCAATCTGCACGCCACCTACCGTCAATACTGGTAGCATGGTGTTCTTAAGTGCATGTTGGTAATAAATCTTTTGTAAGTTCAAACCTTTTGCTTTGGCAAACTTAATGTATTCCGAGCTCAGTACTTCCAGCATTTCTGAACGTACCAGACGGATGAACAACGGCAGCATGATAGACGCTAGCGCAATACACGGCAGGATAAGGTGCTTAATGCCATCGATGGTAAAGAAGCCAGATTCCCAACCGAGCACGTTAGCGGTTTCACCTCGCCCATAGGAAGGCAACCAACCGAGTTCTATTGAAAAGACATACATCAGCATGATTGCGGTTAAGAACACCGGAATCGAGATACCGACACTGCTCATCGCCATGACAAATTTGGTAAAAACACTCTTAGGATGAATCGCAGAGTACACCCCAAGCGGAATAGAGAAAACAATGATGATAAGCGTCGCGCCAAACACGAGCTCTAATGTAGCTACCAGCTTGTCGAGAATCACCTCAACCGCAGGTCGCTTGAAAAAATATGAGGTACCCAAATCACCTTGCAGTGCATTACCCACAAAGCGCGTGTACTTTGTGATAAAGGGATCGTTCAGGCCTAAGTCGTCGCGTAGCGCTTGACGCTCCGATTCCGAAACCGACTGACCTACAAGCTCACGCAGCGGATCACCCAGGTTGTCCTGAATGGCAAACGCCACCAAACTGATCACAAACATCACTATCAGTGCCTGAAACAGGCGCTTGACCAGAAACGAAAACATTCCTTGCCCCTTAACTATCCATAGATCTCTAAATTAGAGAGAAAATTCAGTCTAAATAACCAACTCAATCCGACTGAAACAAAGCTGAGTCGAGTGCTTTAAGTTGAGGAGGGAAATCCATCCCTCCTCAAAGTCGACTAACCGTGATTATTCAACCACTAGGTCACCGAAGTAAGGCATTACCATCGGGTTAACGATATCTGCCGCTTTCACGTTAGACTTCGCGCCCCATGCTTCACTTTGCCAGTGTAGCGGTACGAATGCTGCGTCGTTGTATAGTGTCGCTTCTACGCCCTTCAGCATTTCTGCACGTTTCGCAGGATCCGTCTCTACGTTCGCAGCTTCAACCACTTTGTCCATTTCTGGGTTTGAGTAGTAACCACAGTTGTACTGACCACGACCGGTTTCTTCGTTACGAGTCATCGTTAGGAACTCGTTGAAGTTCGCTGAGTCTTCTGTATCTGAGTGCCAACCGATCATCAGCATGTCTGCCGCACACTTGTCGAACTCAGGCCAGTACTGCGCTTTTGGCATGGTCTTCAGATCAACCTTGATACCGATCTTAGACAACATTGCCGCCGCCGCTTGTGCTACTTTCGCATCGTTCACGTAACGGTTGTTTGGCGCGATCATCGTTAGCGTCAGGCCATTTTCGTAACCCGCTTCTTTCATCAACTCTTTCGCTTTCTTCAGATCGTAGCGAGGAACCAGTTTGTCATCGTGACCCACGTAACCTGCCGGGCTTTGCTGACCCGCGGCCGTTGCGAAGCCTTTCATGATTTTCTTCACAATACCTTCGTTATTGATTGCGTGAACAATCGCTTGGCGAACGCGAACGTCTTTCAATGCTTCGTTGCTGTTTTGGTTTAGTTGGAACGTGATGATACGAGTACCAGGTAGCGTAACTAGGTCGATGCCGTCTGCGTCTTCAACGCGTTTGTGGTCGTTTGGCGCTACAGGGTGAATCATGTCTACACCGCCAGAAAGCAGCGCTGCTACACGAGTTGCGTCTTCTTTGATTGGCACAAGTGTTAGCTTATCAACATTACCTTTCGACTCTTTGTCCCAGTAATCTTTAAAGCGTTCAAATTCCACTTTTACGCCCTGTTCACGTGAAGTCACAATGAATGGACCCGTGCCAGATACGTTAGTCGATGCAAATGAGTTACCGTGCTTCACTAACTCAGACTTGTCTTTGCCGTCCGCAGTTTTGCCCGTGTAGAACTTGCTGTCCATTGGGAAAATGTACGTTGCGGTTTGCAACACTAGTGGGTAAGGACCTTTAGTTACAAGATCGAACGTGTTGTCGTCAACTTTGACGATTTTTTCGTACGGGTCGAAGATGTTTTTAAAGTCAGGAGAGCTTTGTAAACGCTGGAACGTCCACACGACGTCGTCAGCCGTTAGAGTATTGCCAGAATGGAATTTCACACCTTCACGCAGTTTGAAACGAACAGTCGTATCGTTAATACGTTCCCAGCTTTCTGCTAGGCGAGGCTCGAAATCCATTTTTTGAGTAAAGCGAACCAACGGATCAAATACCATGTGTGACATTTGCAGTGTGCCACCTGATAGCTGCTCATGTGGGTCAAGCGATACTGGGTCAGCTGCATAGCCAACTTTGATATCTGCTGCCATTGCGTTAAAGCTTAGGCCCGCAGCCATTAGCGCCACTGCTAATTTGCTTTTCATGGTTTTCATTTGCATAACTCCTTCATGCGGGGATACGGATCCCTTGTTGTTGTGTTTGCGTCTTTGTTATGACTAAAGGTTAGAGCCAAGCGAATTGCTTGGTTTATGCCGTTTCGATCTCTTCTCGCAAGCCAGTAAACTCCGGCATCAGAGAAATCAATTTTTTGCTGTATTCGTGTTGAGGTGCCGTGAATAACTGTTCTGTTGGTGCCACTTCTAAAAGTGTACCCATTTGCATCACACCTACTCGGTCACACATCTGACGAATAACAGGTAAATCGTGACTGATAAACAACATAGTCAAGTTCAGCTCACTTTGCAGATCTTTCAGCAAGTTTAGAATTTGTGCCTGTACCGATACGTCCAGTGCTGAGGTCGGTTCATCACAAATCAAAAGTCGAGGACGAGTCGCCAACGCACGCGCAATAGAAATACGCTGACGCTGACCACCGGAGAATTCATGAGGGTACTTAAGCCCAGCCATTCGACCCAAACCAACATGATCCAATAGGTCATTCACGATTTGGCGAGTTTCCGACTCGTTTTTCGTCAATTTATGGAAACGGATTGGCTCAGCAATAATATCGAATACCTTCATACGAGGGTTCATTGAAGTATATGGGTTTTGGAACACCATCTGCATTTGACGACGCATCGGGCGGCGCTCTTTCTCAGAGGTTAAAGCGGTCAGGTCAATGCCCTCGAATTTCACCTGACCAGAGTTAGGTTGGTATAAACCAGCAATCACACGTGCAATGGTCGATTTACCTGAACCAGACTCGCCCACCAAACCAAAGGTTTCGCCTTCGTGCACTTCAAGGCTCACATTATTAGATGCTTGCACGTATTCTCGACGGCTCTCGAACAAAGAGTCTTTGGTCACAAAGCGAAGATTGACGTTCTTCACGTCCAAAAGCGGGCCAGTGTACTCACGCTCATCTTGGCTTTGTCCTAACCAGTGGTTCTTGATATCGAGTGGCTCCATTTCCGCCGCTTCTTCGATATAGCTTACTAACGGGAAACGATCTAGCTTTCTGTCTGAACGTGGTACCGCTGAAATTAGACTGCGAGTATAAGAGTGATCAGGATCGCCCAATACTTTGGCTGTTGGTCCAAACTCCACCAAGTCACCACGATACATTACCGCTACGCGATCGGTGACGTTGGAGACGACACCCATATCGTGAGTAACCAACATACAGCCGACATTGTTCTTGATACACAGCTCGCGGATCAAGTTGAGGATTTGGTCTTGGATAGAAACGTCTAACGCCGTAGTTGGCTCATCGGCAATGATCAGATCTGGCTCACCAGCCAAAGCAATGGCAATGACAACACGCTGACGCATACCACCAGAGAATTGGTGTGGGTACTGTTTTAAGCGGTTTTCTGGTTGCGGAATACCAACCTGCTGCATAAGAGAAAGCGCGCGCTGATACGCCTCTTCATCAGAGACCTTCATGTTGGCGTGGATCGTCTCTTTTAGCTGTTGCTCAACAGTAAAAAGTGGATTGAGCGAGGTCATCGGATCTTGGAAAATAAAACCTATTTTCGAGCCGCGAACCTTACGCATCGCTTCTGGTGATAGGCCAGAAATTTTTTCTCCATCCAGGAATACATCACCGCTAGCAACGCGACCTGGAGGGCTAAGCAAATCAATAACGGCGTTACCAACGGTGGATTTACCCGCACCTGATTCGCCAACAACACCCACGATTTCACCACGTTCAATATGAAAAGAAAGTGATTTCACGGCAGCGTGAACGCCGTGTCGGGATGGGTATTCAATACGAAGGTTTTTCACTTCTAATAGTGACATTTCAGACCTCTACTGCCTTGTCTGTGGTATCGAATCATGCCAAAGGCACCATTCATCACCTGAATGAATCCGTTCAAATTCAGAATAATACTCTGAAATCTTAATGCGGAAATAATTTGGCAAAAATCACACAAAAAAGCAACAATTAAAGTATATTCCGCCGAAAAAACATTAAATAAACGCACAATTAGCGAATAAAAATGCATTAACAAGTATTTAACCATTTTCATATCACACTATTTTTGTGCGTCATGCACCAATAAAACTAGAAAAATGCTCTAAAAGTAAACATGAGCTAAACAAGATCATTAACCATATTATTCATGTGCATTTATTAACATTTAACAAACAATATCATATGCAAAAAGTGTTTTTTCAACATAAAAAACTATTAATAAAATAGTCGGCAAATACAAAAAGCCAAACTTAGGAAGAGAAAGGATCGGTCAAAACGTGAACAAAACAGCAAAACCACACAAATCCTGCTCCAACGCAGATTATGCGCCACTTAAGCGGTTTATTGACTAAGCAAAGGAAAGTACCGCTATCCTCATTCGTACGTCATAAGAAAACTCGCCGATTTTAACCCTTTACGACACAATTGAGAGTGGGATAATAGATGAACAGTGTCAAAGCCAAGCCGTAAATAAAAGGAGCTCCTGTGCTTAAAGCGATTTTTTTTGATATGGACGAGACTTTATGTGCAACGTCACAAGCCGATAAAGTTGCAGGACAAGCGTTTACAACTTGGATTCATAAAACCTACCCACAAGTGACTGATCCAAAAGCGTTTTTGCAGCGCTACTTACAGGGTGTATACAAAAAGCTGAATGCTGAGTTCCCTCACCTTGTGGCTCTGCTACCCGATGAAAATGCCTTCCGTTGTGGCTTGATCCAAAACATCTTGGCGGAGCAAGGCGTCAGCATCACTGCAAAAGAGGCTCAACAAGCTCAAGACTACTTTGACTCTGCACGTATGGGCGCGTTCACTTTCTTCCCTGGTGTAAAAGAAATGCTCAGCGATCTTCGTCAACATTACAAACTCGTCGTGATCACTAACGGCCCGATTTTTTCTCAACACCCTAAATTAAACGCGACACAAATGAGCAACTGGGTGGACCATATTATTGTGGGAGGAGAAGAGCCAGAAGAGAAACCTGCTACAAGTATTTTCCAAAAAGCGCTCGACTTGGTCGAAGTAAAACCAGAAGAGGCTCTACACGTGGGCGACTCTTTACCTGCTGACATTGCTGGCGCTAACAATATGGGCATTTTGAGTGTATGGGTGAATGCGACAGGCGCAAGCAACTCAACGGATATAACGCCAAGTTTTGAAATCCAAGAAACGGTAGAACTGAAAGAAATCCTTAAAACACTCGCCCAATAAAAGCAGCGGATTAGAAAACTACAAAACCCCAGACACTGCTCTGGGGTTTATTTTGTCAGCTCGAAAAGCATTTGGATCATAGGTGGTCAAAAGCCCCTAGAGCTGTACACTTTTGGGGAAAATTGAAATGGAATGCCGATTCTTTTCAGGAGAGATGTAAAAAAGCCCCAGTCTTTCGACTGGGGCTCTAAATAGCGGTCGGTGAAGAGCCGAATTCTAACTTCAGGCGAACCCCACTTGGGTTCAAATCCATTGATACATTACCGACTAATACAGTCCAAGCGAGATCATAAACTCTAAAACGACGAAAGCCTGCTAAAAAGCAGGCTTTCTAATAGTGGTCGGTGAAGAGGGATTCGAACCCCCGACCCTCTGGTCCCAAACCAGATGCGCTACCAAGCTGCGCTATTCACCGAACTGTATTTGCTGATTTTCTCAAATCAGACAGGACACTTCAACTAAGAAATCACCTTAATTAATGGGGTGGCTAACGAGATTCGAACTCGCGACCACCGGAATCACAATCCAGGGCTCTACCAACTGAGCTATAGCCACCATCAATTTTTCTGTTTACCGCTCTATATAGCCATAAACTAAATAGTGGTCGGTGAAGAGGGATTCGAACCCCCGACCCTCTGGTCCCAAACCAGATGCGCTACCAAGCTGCGCTATTCACCGACGATGTTTTATCTTGATTGAATCAAGATTGGGAGCAATGCTACCGCATTCAATCTAAAAAAGAAAGAATGGGGTGGCTAACGAGACTTGAACTCGCGACAACCGGAATCACAATCCGGGGCTCTACCAACTGAGCTATAGCCACCACTGATTTTTACCGATGTATCCTCCGAGGCAATGGTACGCCCGAAAGGATTCGAACCTTCGACCTTTGGCTCCGGAGGCCAACGCTCTATCCAACTGAGCTACGGGCGCATGCCCTATCGGCGGAGTGGAATAATACGGATATCACACTATGCCGTCTAGTACTTTTTTTACTTTTTTTATCGTTTGGTCTCTTTTTCGACAGTTATCTTCCGTTAAAGTGGATTTTTGATGTGATTCACGCCCTGTCATGGATAACTTGTTGTTTATTGCAACAAGTTATCGGGATATAATCACCCATTATTTACATTGATTTAACAGCTGCAACCAAGTTGTCTAATCATTCTATGCCATTCAGTGGAATTTAATGATTTCTCTGCTCGGCATTAATACTCTAACTATATAAATAGGTAAGTCACTTACCTCGGGAATGTGAAGTGGGTTTAATGGATATGTCTCGACAAATGATTAGCGTTTTGTTCGCTGCCTTAACGTTTTCTACGGCAGCTTTAGCTTCTGACATCAGCCAAACTGAATACGATGCGATCGCAGAACGCATCCAACCTGTCGGTGATGTTTATCTAGCGGGTTCTGAGCCAGTGAAAGAAGAACCAACCGGTCCACGTGATGGCGCCACAGTTTATGGTACTTTTTGTATTGCTTGTCACGCATCTGGTGTAAACGGCGCACCTAAAACAGGTAATGCCGATGATTGGGCACCACGTATTGCACAAGGCAAAGATACGTTAGTGAAGCACGCATTAGAAGGCTTCAATGCGATGCCAGCCAAAGGAACCTGTATGGACTGTTCTGACGATGAAATCATCGCAGCAATTGACCACATGATTGAAGGTCTATAAGTAAAGACATCAACGAAAAAGGCTTGCCAGTTGGCAAGCCTTTTTGTTTTTAGTCAGTGAGAACAAGGTTACTTTACTTCTTAAACATTGCTCGAATATTGGCAATGTGTGCTTGACCTTTCGCCATACGCTCTTCTGCTGATACTGGCTTTTTGTTTACTTCCCATTCAACGTCATCAAATGGCAACTCATCCAAAAAGCGGCTTTGAGTCGGTTTGATCAACTCGCCGAACTGCCGACGCTCTTTGCACATAGTGAAAGTCAGTTCACGTTGCGCTCGAGTAATACCAACGTACATCAGGCGACGCTCTTCTTCCACGTTATCTTCATCAATACTGGTTTGGTGCGGTAAAATACCTTCTTCGGACCCAATTAAGTATACATATGGGAACTCAAGGCCTTTTGATGCGTGCAAGGTCATCAGTTGTACTGCATCACTGTCTTCATCTTCTTCACCGCGCTCCATCATGTCACGCAAGGTCAAACGTTGAACGACTTCTTTTAACGTTTTCTCTTCTTGATCGTAGTTGTCACCCTCTAGGTCCGCCACTATCCATGAATAAAGGTCAGAAACGTTTTTCATTCGCATTTCAGCGGCTTTCGGACTTGCTGAAGTTTCGTATAGCCAATCTTCATAATGGATATCACGAACTAGCGAACGAACCGCTTCGACGGTATCACCACGCTCAGCTTGATCAGCAATCGCCACTAGCCATTGGGTGAAACGACGCAAGTTTTCTAGACCACGTCCCGTTAGGTGCTGTTCGAGCCCCATTTCAAAGCTCGATTCAAACAGGCTCTTCCCTCGCATATTGGCATAACTGCCTAACTTCTCTAACGTTACTGGGCCAATTTCACGTCGTGGAGTATTCACAATGCGCAAAAATGCATTGTCGTCATCCGGATTAACCAAAACGCGCAAATACGCCATGATGTCTTTAATCTCTGCGCGCGCAAAAAACGAGGTGCCGCCAGAAATTTTATACGGTACACGGTTTTGCATCAGAGACTTTTCAATCAAACGTGATTGGTGGTTACCACGATATAGAATCGCATAATCTTTATATTCGGTACGGTTTAGGAACTTATGCGCAATTAGTTCACCCGTTACGCGCTCTGCTTCGTGCTCTTCATTTTTAGCCAACAACACTTTGAGTTTTTCACCGTCAGGAATTTCAGAGAACAGGGACTTCTCATAGACGTGAGGGTTGTTAGCTATCAAAATGTTGGCCGCACGCAGGATTCGACTCGTTGAACGGTAGTTTTGCTCTAGCTTAATCAAACGCAAATTCGGATAATCTTCACCCAGCAACACGAGGTTCTGAGGTTTCGCACCACGCCATGAATAAATAGACTGATCGTCATCCCCTACAACCGTCAATCGTCCACGTTCTCCGACAATTAATTTGACCAGCTCATACTGACTCGTGTTGGTATCTTGATACTCGTCAACCAGTAGGTAACGGATACGATTCTGCCAACGCTGACGAACGTCTTCATGATTACGTAAGAGTAAAACGGGCATCAAAATTAGGTCATCAAAATCAAGCGCGTTATAGGCTTTCATTTGCTTTTGGTACATATCAAAACAGAACGCAAACAATTGTTGCTGTTCACCTTGCGCACGCGCTTTGGCTTGCTCTGGCGTCAACATGTCGTTTTTCCAGTTGGAAATACAACTCAGAAGCTGACGTAGCAGATCTTTATCACCATCAAGCTGCTTTTCAGTAAGCTCCTTGAGCAGCGCTAGCTGGTCTTGGTCATCAAACAGTGAGAAGCCCGCTTTCAACCCTAAATGCTTGTACTCACGCTTGATGATGTTCAATCCTAAAGTGTGGAATGTTGATACCATCAAACCTTTAGACTCACCTTTCCCTAACGTTTGACCTACACGCTCCTTCATTTCACGTGCCGCTTTGTTGGTAAACGTCACCGCCGCAATGTTACGCGCTTTGTAACCACATTGCTGAACCAGATAAGCGATTTTATTGGTAATAACACGAGTTTTGCCCGAGCCAGCACCAGCTAGCACTAGGCATGGACCAGACACGTATTTCACGGCTTCATCTTGACTAGGGTTCAGCTTCATAGAAATTCTCTGCGGGTGATGAATGTGGCGCCTATGATAAAGGGGTGGCCTCGTGAAAGCTATGCTGATTTCTTGTAATTTTCACACCAATTAAGTGCAATATTCTGTTGCATAAATGGCGGGTATTTAAGCTATAATGAATGAACGTTCATTCACTAAAGGGTGACATTATGAAGGATAACCCTGCTGTAGATAAACGAGAACAAATCTTAGTCGCTGCTGAACAACTCATTGCTGAATCTGGCTTTCAAGGGCTTTCCATGCAAAAGCTCGCCAATGAGGCAGGTGTCGCAGCAGGGACGATTTACCGTTATTTCTCAGATAAAGAACATCTTTTAGAGGAACTACGCCTTAACGTTGCTAAGCGTGTTGCTACTGCGGTGCAACTAGGTGTTAGTGAAGAGATGCCTTTAAAACAGCGTTATCGAACCATGTGGCTCAATATTTGGAATCTAGCGAGCTCGAACTTAAGTGCGATCAGCAACCGAGTCCAATATGAATCTTTACCCTGTTCAAATAGTAGCAAAGCTCGGGAACTTGAGAGACAAATGTTTGCCCAAGTAGATCTTCTTTTCAATCAGGGCAAAGACGAGGGAGTATTCAAGCTTCTCGATAACGAAGTACTTTCTGGATTAAGTTTTGAGGCAAGTGTTGCACTTGCTCGGAAACACGCTTTGGGATTTTATCAACTGGATAAGACGGCATTAGAGGCCGCTATTGAAGCCAGTTGGGATGCAATTATTAAACACTAACTTGGAGTTCTTAATAGAATGAAAAAGTGGACTTTCTTTATGTTACTTATCGCCGTTCTCTTGTTCGGCAGCGTGATAGGTTTCAATTTATTTAAGCAACAAAAGATCGCTGAATACATGGCAAACCGTCCTGAACCTGAGTTCCCAGTAACCGTGACAGAAGTGCAAGCGGTGGATTGGGTACCAGTCATCGAGGCAATTGGTTTTATCGAGCCAAACCAAGGCGTGACGGTAGCGAACGAAACGAGCGGTGTTATCGATAAAATCGCGTTTGATTCCGGTACTCAAGTTAAATCGGGTCAGCCATTAGTGTTGCTTGATTCTGAAGTCGAAAAAGCAAATTTGAAGAGCTCGCAAGCTAAGTTGCCAGCGGCAGAAGCGAAATACAAACGCTACCAAGGCCTATTCAAAAAAGGCTCTATTTCTAAAGAAGCGTATGACGAAGCAGAAGCAAACTACTTCTCCTTAAAAGCGGATATTGAAAGCCTGAAAGCAACCATCGACCGACGTGAAATCAAAGCGCCATTTGATGGTGTGGTAGGTATTCGTAACGTGTACCTCGGTCAGTACCTACAGGCGGGCACCGATATTGTTCGCCTTGAAGATACCAGCGTGATGCGCTTGCGCTTCACCGTGCCACAAACCGATATTTCACGTATCAATATCGATCAAGAAGTGGATATCTTTGTTGACGCTTATCCAGACCAACCTTTCAAAGGGTCTATTTCTGCGATTGAACCAGCTGTAAACGTACAAAGTGGTTTGATTCAAGTTCAAGCGGATATCCCTAACAGTGACGGCAAACTACGTAGTGGTATGTTCGCGCGTGCAAACATCATTCTGCCTAAATTAGAAAATCAGGTCACGCTACCTCAAACCGCGATCACATTTACGCTGTATGGCGACAATGTTTACATCGTAACAGAAGAAGATGGCGAAAAACGCGTTAAGCAGCATGTGGTAAAAGTTGGCGAACGCTCTAAAGATATCGCACACATTCTAGAAGGCGTGAAGCCAGGTGATGTAGTGGTGACATCGGGTCAAGTCCGTTTGAGTAACCATGCGAAAGTAAGCATTGTCGAAAGCGATGCAACTACCCCACCTGCTGAAACACCAATGCTTTAAGTTGGAGGCATCATGCGCTTTACAGATGTTTTTATAAAACGTCCAGTTTTAGCGGTATCGATCAGCTTTTTGATTGCATTGCTTGGTTTGCAAGCGGTGTTCAAAATGCAGGTTCGTGAATACCCTGAAATGACGAATACGGTGGTCACCGTGACCACCAGTTACTACGGTGCAAGTGCCAACTTGATCCAAGGCTTTATTACTCAGCCATTGGAGCAAGCGGTAGCGCAAGCCGATAATATTGATTACATGACTTCGCAATCGGTACTGGGTAAATCGACCATTACTGTAAACATGAAGTTGAATACTGATCCAAATGCGGCGTTGTCTGACATTCTGGCGAAAACCAACTCGGTACGTTCACAGCTACCAAAAGAAGCCGAAGACCCAACCGTAACCATGTCGACAGGTTCGACAACGGCGGTACTGTACATCGGCTTTACGAGTGACGAGTTATCTTCAAGCCAGATCACTGACTACCTTGAGCGTGTAATCAACCCGCAGTTGTTCACCGTAAACGGTGTGTCCAAAGTTGACCTGTATGGTGGTATGAAGTACGCACTGCGCGTATGGTTAGATCCTGCCAAAATGGGCGCTTTGAAGCTTACCGCAACCGATGTGATGAGCGTTCTTAACGCCAACAACTACCAATCTGCAACCGGTCAAGCGACGGGTGAGTTCGTGCTTTATAACGGTAGCGCAGATACTCAGGTATCAAACGTTGCTGAACTTGAAGCATTGGTCGTGAAAACTGGTGAAGGGGATGTCATCCGCCTAGGTGATATCGCTAAAGTAACGCTAGAGAAGAGTCACGACGTTTATCGCGCAAGTGCAAACGGTCAAGAAGCTGTGGTTGCGGCGATCAACGCAGCGCCAAGTGCTAACCCAATCAACATTGCAGCAGACGTACTTGAACTGTTGCCTCAGCTTGAGCGCAACCTACCAAGTAACATCAAAATGAACGTAATGTACGACTCAACTATCGCCATCAACGAATCGATTCACGAAGTAGTGAAAACGATTCTTGAAGCAGCAGTAATCGTACTTGTGGTTATCACACTGTTCCTAGGTTCATTCCGCGCGGTAATCATTCCTATCGTGACCATTCCACTTTCATTGATTGGTGTGGCAATGGTGATGCAGGCAATGGGTTTCTCTTGGAACTTGATGACGCTACTGGCGATGGTGCTTGCCATCGGTCTGGTGGTGGATGACGCGATCGTTGTACTAGAAAACGTTGACCGTCACATCAAAGAAGGGGAATCACCATTCCGAGCTGCAATCATTGGTACACGTGAAATTGCGGTTCCAGTTATCGCGATGACATTGACGCTAGGTGCAGTGTACGCACCGATCGCATTGATGGGTGGTATCACCGGTTCATTGTTCAAAGAGTTCGCTTTGACACTGGCAGGTTCAGTATTCGTATCCGGCATCATCGCTTTGACACTATCACCAATGATGTGTTCGAAGATGCTGAAGGCGAACGAGAAGCCAAGCAAGTTTGAGCAAAAAGTTCACCATATCCTTGATGGCATGACCACTCGTTACGAAGGCATGTTGAAAGCGGTAATGGCTCATCGTCCGGTTGTTATTGCGTTTGCAATCATTGTATTTGCAAGCTTACCGGTCTTGTTCAAGTTTATTCCTAGCGAACTAGCACCATCTGAAGATAAAGGTGTGGTCATGCTGATGGGTACCGCACCATCAAACGCGAACTTGGACTATATCCAAAATACCATGGATGACGTAAACCAAATACTCTCAGATCAACCGGAGGTGGAATACGCGCAGGTCTTTAATGGTGTACCAAACTCAAACCAAGCGTTTGGCCTAGCAACATTGAAGCCTTGGAGTGAACGAGAGGCAAGCCAATCTGAAATCACGAAACGTGTGGGTGGCCTAGTATCAAGTGTACCTGGTATGTCTGTCACTGCATTCCAAATGCCAGAGCTTCCAGGTGCAGGCTCAGGTCTACCTGTTCAGTTTGTAATTACAACACCAAATAGCTTCGAGAGCTTGTTTACTATCGCTAGCGATATTCTAACCGATGTTGCAAGTAGCCCAATGTTTGTCTATTCCGACCTGGATTTGAACTACGATTCAGCAACGATGAAGATCAAGATCGATAAAGACAAAGCGGGTGCCTACGGTGTGACTATGCAAGACATTGGCATCACTCTCAGCACCATGATGGCAGATGGTTATGTAAACCGAATCGACCTGAATGGCCGCTCGTATGAGGTGATCCCTCAAGTTGAGCGTAAATGGCGTCTAAACCCAGAATCGATGAAGAACTACTATGTACGCTCTGTGGATGGTAAAGCGGTTCCATTAGGCAGTCTGATTACTATCGATGTGGTGGCTGAGCCTCGCTCTTTGCCACACTTCAACCAGCTAAACTCAGCGACTGTGGGTGCAGTACCATCGCCTAGTGTTGCTATGGGTGACGCAATCGACTGGTTTGAAAATATTGCACAAACCAAGCTGCCTGCAGGCTATAACCACGATTACATGGGCGAATCTCGTCAGTTTGTAACGGAAGGTAGTGCCTTGTATGCAACCTTCGGTCTTGCACTTGCGATCATCTTCCTCGTTCTGGCGATTCAATTTGAATCACTCCGCGATCCTATTGTCATCATGGTATCTGTACCTCTGGCAATATGTGGTGCCTTGATCGCATTGGCCTGGGGTACGGCCTCGATGAACATCTACTCGCAGGTTGGTTTGATCACGCTGGTCGGCCTAATAACCAAGCACGGTATCTTGATCTGTGAAGTCGCCAAGGAAGAGCAGTTACATAATAAACTGTCTCGTATTGATGCGGTGATGGAAGCTGCGAAAGTGCGTCTTCGCCCTATCCTAATGACCACTGCTGCGATGATCGCAGGTCTTATCCCACTGATGTACGCAACAGGTGCAGGTGCCGCGCAACGTTTCAGTATCGGTATCGTCATCGTTGCTGGCCTTGCAATCGGTACACTGTTCACACTATTTGTACTACCTGTGATTTACAGCTACCTAGCTGAAAAACACAAACCTCTGCCAGTATTTGTTGAAGACAAAGACTTGGAGAAGTTAGCGCGAGTTGACGAAGCGAAAGCAGCTCATCGTGAATTAGCGGATAACAGATAAGCTATTAAGGCATTCAAAAAGGTCACTTCGGTGGCCTTTTTTATTGCCGCTCTCTTTTTTGCCATCTAAATGGCGACTTTCACGTATCATTTACTTAAAATGAGGACAAATCAAAAGGAGTTTTAGCCACTATGTTTGACCCAAAGAAATTAGAGCAAATTGCTAAACAGATTCACGACTCAATGCCTCAACCTGTAAAAGAGTTGGGCTCTGATGTCGATCAGAAAGTTCGTCAAGTAATCCAAGGCCAGCTAAACAAGCTAGATGTTGTAAGTCGCGAAGAGTTTGATGTTCAAACTCAAGTTTTACTACGTACACGTCAAAAGCTAACAGAAATGGAACAGAAGTTGGCACAACTTGAAGAAAAGCTTGCTGAAAAATAAGTATCAAAGCGCTCCTCACAAAGGAGCGTTTTTCTTATCGGCGCGCAGATAAATCGGCTAAAAACAAAAAGGCTTGGTCAACGGCGACCAAGCCTTTTGATTAGATGTTGTGTTTTATTTTGTATTTATCACTCCAGTCTGCCTGGAGTTTATCTACTGCGTTACTTGAGACTAAGTAAATTACGCTGTATTAAGGTTTCATTTCTAGGAGTACGATAGTAAACGAGCACCTTCGACACCGAAATGGAGCCTTAAGGCCAGTCATTTAGCCGCCCACCGCGATACGCTTCATATCAGTCATGTAACCACGTAGCTCTTCACCGATGTACTCTACAGGGTGGTTACGGATTGTTTCATTCACAGCGATAAGAGTCGCGTTATCCACTTGGTTAGACGTTTCACCTAAACCTTTACCAATTACGTCAGTATTTACGGCTGGCATAAACTTCTCACGTAGAAGCGGCGTTGCTACGTTAGCGAACAGGTAGTTACCGTATTCCGCAGTGTCTGAGATAACCACGTTCATCTCGTATAAACGCTTACGTGCGATAGTGTTTGCGATAAGTGGCAGCTCGTGTAGAGACTCGTAGTAAGCAGACTCATCGATGATGCCAGATGCCGTCATCGCTTCGAATGCTAGCTCAACACCCGCACGAACCATAGCAACCATCAAGATGCCGTTATCGAAGTACTCTTGCTCAGAGATTTCTACGTCAGTTTCTGGGTAGTTTTCGAAAGCAGTTTCACCTGTTTCTGCACGCCAGCCTAGTAGATTTGCATCGTCGTTTGCCCAGTCAGCCATCATAGTGCTAGAGAAGTGACCGGTGATGATGTCATCCATGTGCTTGTTGTATAGCGGACGCATAAGTTCTTTTAGCTCTTCAGAAAGCTCAAATGCTTTCACTTTTGCAGGGTTAGTTAGGCGATCCATCATGTGAGTGATACCACCAAACTTCAGTGCTTCAGTGATGGTTTCCCAACCGTATTGAAGAAGCTTACCAGCGTAGCCAGGATCGATACCATCAGCAATCATCTTCTCGTAACACACGATAGAGCCAGCCTGTAGCATGCCACAAAGGATAGTTTGCTCACCCATTAGGTCAGATTTCACCTCAGCAACAAAAGAAGACTCTAGACAGCCAGCACGGTGACCACCGGTTGCAGCAGCCCAAGCTTTCGCGATATCCCAACCTTCACCTTTTGGGTCGTTCTCTGGGTGAACAGCGATAAGAGTCGGTACACCGAAACCGCGCTTGTATTCTTCACGAACTTCCGTACCTGGACATTTAGGTGCAACCATTACTACCGTTAGGTCTTTACGGATTTGCATGCCTTCTTCAACAACGTTGAAACCGTGAGAGTAACCTAGTGCTGCGCCTTCTTTCATTAACGGCATTACCGTCTCAACAACGTTTGTGTGCTGCTTATCTGGAGTAAGGTTTACTACTAGATCAGCTTGTGGAATTAGCGTTTCGTAGCTACCTACCTCAAAACCGTTGTCTTTTGCGTTTTTGAATGACTGGCGTTGCTCATCAATCGCGGCTTGGCGAAGCGCATAAGCAACGTCTAGACCAGAGTCGCGCATGTTCAGACCTTGGTTAAGACCTTGAGCACCACAACCTACAATGACTACTTTCTTACCTTTCAGATAATCCGCTTCTGAAGCGAACTCACTGCGGTCCATAAAACGACAACGACCTAATTGGTCCAACTGCTCGCGCAAGTTTAGGGTATTGAAATAATTAGCCATCTGGGTGCTCCTTTGAGATTCTTCCATTGAGGTCAGTAATTGCCTTACCGAATAACTTCATACTAAAACAGACATGAGATTGCTTAAAGTGATATATTCACAATTAGTTATTGCAATTTATGCAACATGGAAATGAAAATTTAATGAATATCAAAAGCCTGCAACTTTTCATTCATCTCTGTGAGAGTAAAAGTTTCGCCAAGACCGCAGCGGCAATGCATATTAGCCCTTCAGCCTTAAGCCGACAGATACAAAAATTAGAGGAGGAAACCAGCCAACAATTGTTTTTACGCGACAACCGTAGCGTTGATTTAACTATCCAAGGTAAAAAGCTAGTCCCAGTTGCCTTAAAGATTCTTGGCGAATGGCAGCAGTATCAGAGTCACCTGAAGGGAACCGAGGATGAACTGAAAGGAGAAATCCGTCTCTTTTGTTCTGTTACTGCAAGCTACAGCCATCTTCCGGAGCTAATCTCTGACTTTCGTATTCAGAACCCTTTCATTGAGTTCAAACTATCAACCGGCGATCCAGCTCAAGCGATCGACAAAATACTAGCAGATGAAGCCGATATTGCCATATCAGCCAAGTCAGAACAGATGCCAAATAAAATCGCATTTGAAACGATCAGTGAAATCCCACTTTCTGTCATCGTACCTGTTGGGGTTAGTGCGTTTGCTGAAGAGCTACAAAAAGAAAAACCAGACTGGTCGGTCATTCCATTCATACTCCCAGAAGCAGGAACGGCAAGGGACAGGGCCAATACTTGGCTCAAACAAATGAAAATAAAGCCAAAGATCTACGCACAAACCTCCGGACATGAAGCCATCGTAAGTATGGTTGCATTGGGGTGTGGAGTAGGTATAGCACCTGATGTTGTAATCAACAACAGTCCGGTAAGAGAAAAGATAAATCGTTTAAAAGTCTTACCAATTAAACCTTTTAAACTTGGTGTTTGCTGCAACAAAACTCAGCTGGAGAATCCGCTTGTTAAAGCCTTTTGGAAGGTTGCAGAGAGCAAGTATATCGCACCTTAGATGAACACTTTTTAGGTATAAAGTGAGCTAATTTTAAAACTCTATAGATGCAAAAAAGCCCGCTCTTTCGAGCGGGCTTCTTAAATTTAAAGCCTGGCGATGTCCTACTCTCACATGGGGAAGCCCCACACTACCATCGGCGCTATTTCGTTTCACTTCTGAGTTCGGCATGGAAATCAGGTGGGTCCAAAACGCTATGGTCGCCAAGCAAATTCTT